>CAMASJ010000030.1 GCA_945860685.1 Akkermansia muciniphila | reverse complement strand
GGAATCCGCCGCCGCCGCGACCGCCGGCGCCGCCGCCCGCCCGCATGCGCGGATCGAAGGCGGCATGGCCGTGCTGGTCGTAGGCGGCCCGCTTCTGCGGGTCGTTGAGCGCCTCGTAGGCCTCGCCCAGTTCCTTGAACTTCTCCTCGGCGGCCTTGTCACCCGGGTTCTTGTCCGGGTGGTACTTGATGGCCAGCTTGCGGTAGGCCTTCTTCATTTCCTCGGCGGAAGCCGTGCGGGGCACCCCGAGGATCTCGTAGTAGTCGCGTTTCTTCTCGGCCATGGCTCAGGCGGTGGGGGCTGCGGTGCCGGACTCGGTGGTCCCGGGACGCCGGGCAACGACGACGCTGGCAGGCCGGAGAAGGCGGTCCTTGACCCGGTAGCCCTTGCGGCTCTGAGCGACCACCTGTCCCGGCGGGATTTCGTTGGTTTCCTGCTCGGAAACCGCCTCGTGGATCAAGGGGTCGAACGGCTGTCCAACCGCGTTGATCTCCTCCACCCCGTACTCGCCGACGGCGTTGCGGAGCTGGCCTTGGATCATCGAGACGCCGGCCTTCAGCGTCTCCAGGTTCACGGTCGGCTGGGCTGCGGCCTGCATCGCCATCTCGAAGGTGTCGAGCACCGGCAACAGACGCTGCAGGACTCCTTCCGCGGCGGCGCGGCGCACGTCGTCCCGCTCGCGCGCGGCCCGCTTCTTGAAGTTCTCGAAGTCGGCGTAGAGCCGCACGTAGCGCTCCTGCGCCTCGGCACCGCGCTGCGCCTGCGCCTTCAGCGCGGTCAACTCATCGTGGCCCAGGTTGCCTGTGGCCTGATTCTCCTTGGCCTCGGCGTCCGGAGTGGATTCGGTCTCGCCGGGATTCATGGTGGTTTCTTCGGGCTTCGGGTCGCTCATGTTCAGTCGGTCCTCCGTCTATCGGGCCCGGAAAGCTAGAAGCGCCCCGGCGGTCCGGCAATAGCCGTGGTCCATGGATGCGATCAGACGAGTCCGGAAGTCTCAGGCCATCCACAGAGGATGTTCAGGCTCTGGACGGCCTGGCCGGCGGCGCCCTTGAGGATGTTGTCCTCGGCGCTCATGACGATCAGGCGTCCCGTCCGCGGATCGAGGCGGAACGCGATCTCGACGACGTTCGTTCCGACCACGTTCTTGGTGTCCGGCAGTGCCTTTCCGGAAAGCAGGCGGACGAAGGGTTCCCCGGAGTAGGCCTCGCAATAGGTGCGGGAGATGCGCTCCGCCAGCGCGGCGGTCTCTTCGGCGGTGCCGAAGTGGTCGGTGGGCGCGAGGTACAGCGTGCTGAGGATGCCGCGGTTGACGGGAATCAGATGGGGAGTGAACTGGATGGTCACCGGAACGCCGGCGGCCAAGGCGAGCTGTTCCTCGATCTCCGACAGGTGCCGGTGCTTCGGAACGCCGTAGGGTCGCACGCTCTCGTTGCACTCGCAGAAGAGGTAGTCGACGTCGGCCTTCCTTCCGGCGCCGCTCACGCCGCTCAGCGAGTCCGCGATGATCCCCGTGGGGCGCACGATCCCGGCGCGGAGCAGCGGCAGGATCGGCAGCAGGATGCTGGTCGGATAGCAGCCTGGGGAGGCGATCAGCCTCGCTCCGCGGATGGCATCGCGATGGACCTCGGGAAGGCCGTAGACGGATTCCTTGAGCAGCTCGGGAGCGGGATGTTCGTGGGCGTAGAACTCCTTGTAGACCTCGGCGCTCTTGAGCCGGAAGTCGGCGCTGAGATCGATCACGCGTTTCCCGGCCTGGAGCAGCGGGATGGCGTAGCCGGCGGCGACGCCGTGGGGAAGGGCGAGGAAGATGATGTCGGCCTGCGCTGCCAGAGCTGTGGCGTCGGGGTCGGTGAACTTCAGGGCTCGGGCCTTGGGATGGGCGGCGAACCGGGGGAAGACCTCGGCGACCGAAAGTCCTGCGCTTTGGCGGGAGGTGACAGCGACGAGATCGGCGTTGGGGTGGCGGAGCAGGAGGCGGACGAGTTCCTCGCCGGAGTAACCGGAAGCGCCGACGATGGCGACGCGGACCTGGGACGTGGGATTCATGGAAGAGAGGATCGGACGTGGGAGTTTCGGCCTTCGGCAAGGCGCTTGTAAACCTCGGGATCCAGCCGCTCCATGTACCGGTCGGGGTGGGCCACCGCCCGGAATCCGTGGCGTGTGTAGAGGGCGTGGGCGTCGCGGGTGACCAGGTTGAAGCGCCGGAGATCCTGGAGATCCGGATGGGCGAGCAACGAATCCACCATCCAGGAGCCGAGGCCGCGCGACCGGTGGGCCTCGAGGACGAACACGTCGCAGAGGTAGGCGAAGGTGGCCCGGTCGGTGACGGCGCGGGCGAATCCGGCGAGGGAGGCGTCGGGGGCAAGCAGACCGAGGCAGAGTGAGTTCCGGATCGAACGTCGGACCGTTTCAAGGGGGATCCCTTGGGCCCAGTAGGACCGCGCGAGGAAGGCGTGTACCTGGTCCGGGTCGATACGGTCCGTGGAATCGGTGAGGATGTAGCCGTCGCGATGGAGTTCCATGGGAAGCCGGGACAACAAAAAACCCCGCCGGCAGGGTGGCCGGCGGGGTTGGAGATCCTGTGAGGATCAGCGCTTGCTGAACTGGAAGCGCTTGCGGGCGCCGGGCTGACCGTACTTCTTGCGCTCCTTCATACGAGGATCGCGGGTCAGGAGACCTTCGGCCTTGAGCACGGGGCGGAGGGTTGCGTCGACCTCGAGCAAGGCGCGGGCGATGCCGTGGCGGACGGCGCCGGCCTGGCTGACAGGGCCGCCGCCGGCGACGTTGACATGGACGTCGTACTTGCCCGTGGTGGCGCTGGCCACGAACGGCTGCTGGACGGCCATGCGCTGGGACTCGAGCGGGAAGTACACCTCGAACACACGGCCGTTGACCGAGATCTTGCCGGTGCCGTTGGAGAGACGGACGCGAGCGACGGAGGTCTTCCGGCGGCCGGTCCCGAGGAATTCAGAATCTTGCGACATGTTCGGGAAGTTATTTGGAGATTCAGCCCGCGTACTTCATTTCCGCCGGCTCCTGAGCCGCGTGCGGGTGGTTGGAACCGGTGTAGACCTTGAGCTTGGTGAGCAGCTGGTCGCCAAGGCGGTTCTTGGGGAGCATGCCCTTGACGGCGTGCATCACCAAGCGCTCCGGGTGGGCGGCGCGGACCTGGGCGACGGTGCGGTAGTGTTCGCCGCCCTTCCAGCCGGAGTAGGACATGAACAGCTTGTCCGATTCCTTGGACCCGCTCAGGACGACCTTCTCGGCGTTGATGACGACGACGAAATCGCCGGCATCGAGGTGGGGGGTGAAAATGGGCTTGTCCTTGCCGCGGAGTGCGTCTGCGACCTGAACGGCGAGGCGGCCGAGAATGGCGCCATTGGCATCAATCACGCGCCAGGCGCGGCGTTGAACATCGACCTTGGGAAGATACGTCTTCATCAGAGAAACCGAAAAAGGAGCGCGGTTAATATCAGAGGGGGGCGACACGTCAACAGGCGATTTTGCGGAAAGTGAACTTCATGTCCCGAAAGGCCGCCGTCCCGACCGGATTTCGAGGTTCGAATCGAGGTTCCAACCTCGATTCGACCTTGGCCCATTTCCTTCCTCACAACCGCTTTTCCCACACCCAATCTCCCTGTTCCGACGTCGGTCCGGCCCGGACCGCAGACGCCAAGGAGGTGGGGGTGGGGAACCCCGCTGAAGAAACGTGCCACGGCCCGGGCCGGAAGGACAGGCTATGAGGTCGTCAGAGGGTGTCAATTGTGTGACAGGGAAAATCTTCATGCTTCTGGCGTGGTGGAGGGATGGGGGTTGGACACCTGATCTCCGGCTGGGACCAAATGGATTCACGAGTTGCTTGACCCCCGGGTGGGGTTTGGTTGCAGTTGTCGGCATGAAGAAATTCGCGGGGATTGCCCTCGCCGCACTGGCCTTGGCCACGACCACGGGCTGCTATCGCACTCAGGAAGGGCGCGTGAGCGCCGGAGTTCCCTTCGCCAAGGACACCATCGAAAGCCGCTATGAGCGTCCGGCTTCCCAGTTGTTCGAAGCCGCCAAGGCGGCACTCGCCTACAACGGGACCCCGACCTCCGAGGACGTCGTCCGCAAGACCCTCGCCGCGAAGGTCAACAACCGCTCGGTTTTCATCAAGGTCGAGGAACTGGAACCCAACATCAGCCGGATCTTCGTCCAGGCCCGCAAGAGCGGTGGCCGGGGGGACATCATCCTCGCCAGCGAGCTCGACAAGCAGATCGCGTTGCGACTGCGCTGATCCGTTTCGAAGTCTCCATCTTTTCCCCATACAGGGGCCGGGATCCTTCCCGGCCCTTTTGCTTTATCTGTCTCCGGTTCCGGTATCGGGCGCATGTCTTCCTTTTGCGCCTGCGCCGCAAACGAAAAACGGGACGGATCCGTGAGGATCCGTCCCGTGTTCGATTTCCGGTTCCGATCAGGCGGCCGGCGCGTCGTCCGAAGCGCTGGGCGTCGAGGCCTCCGATGAGGAGGCCTTCTCACGCTCTTCCATCGCCGCCTTGCGGCTGAGGCGGACACGGCCCTTCTCGTCCTGACCCAGCAGCTTGACCCAGATCTCGTCGCCGAGCTGGACGATGTCCTCGACCTGCTTCACGCGGAAGTTGGCGAGTTCGCTGACGTGGACCAGGCCTTCGCGGCCGGGCTGGAATTCGACGAACGCACCGAAGTCCTTGATCGTGACAACCTTGGCCCGGAAGATCTTTCCGACCTCGAGCGGTTCACCGGAGGCTTCGCCGTCGCCGCCCTCGGCGCGGTCGCGTCCGCGTCCACCGCGCGGACCGCGGTCGCCGCCGCGATCACCACCACGGTCGCGTCCGCCGCGCGGACCGCGGTCGCCGCCGCGATCACCACCGCGGTCAGGGCGCTCGGAGCGCTCGGCACGGGGCTCCTCGGGGGCAGGGGCAGCACCTTCGGCAGGGGCTCCTTCCGCCGTCGCCGGGGGAAGTTCGCCGCGTTCTTCCATGGCCGCCTTGCGGCTCAGCTTCACGCGACCCTTCTCGTCGACGCCGATGCACTTGACCCAGATGTCGTCGCCCATCTTGAGGACGTCTTCGACGCGAGCCACGCGCTTGTTCGAGAGCTCGGACACATGGACGAGCCCGTCCTGACCGGGGAACACCTCAACGAAGGCGCCGAACTCCTTGATGGTGACGACGCGTCCCTTGTAGATCTTGCCGATCTCGATCTCGGCGCTGAGGGCCTCGATCTCGCGGCGGGCGATCTCCATGCCTTCCGGCGAGACGGAGAAGACCTTCACCGTTCCATCGTCCTCGATGTTGATCTCGCAGCCGGACTCGTCGACGAGGCGCTTGATGTTCTTGCCGCCGGGTCCGATCAGGGCGCCGATCTTCTCGGGGTTGATCTTGAGGACCACGATCCGCGGGGCGTACTTGGAGATGTCCGACCGCGGGGCGGGGATCGTCGACTTCATGTGGTCGAGGATGGCCAGGCGGGCTGTGTACGCCTTCTGGACGGCCTCGATCATGATCGGGAGGGGGATGCCCTTGAGCTTCAGGTCCAGCTGGAAGCCGGTGATGCCCTTATCGGTGCCGGCGATCTTGCAGTCCATGTCGCAGAACGCGTCTTCCCAACCGATGATGTCGGTGAGGAGTTGGTAGCGGCTGATGGACTTGTCGGCGCCGTACTCGGTGCAGATGCCGATGGAGATGCCGGCGACGGGGCGGGTGATCGGAACGCCGGCGTCCATGAGGGCGAGGCTGGCGCCGCAGACGGAGGCCATCGAGGTGGAGCCGTTGGACTCCATGATCTCGGAGACGATGCGGACCGCGTAGGGATACTCCGCGAGGGGGATCACCGGGCGGACCGAGCGTTCGGCGAGGGCGCCGTGGCCGATCTCGCGGCGGCCGGGGCCGGTGATGCGGCCGGTTTCGCCGACGGAGAAGTTCGGGAAGTTGTAGTGCAGCAGGAACTGCTTCTTGGTTTCGCCGCCGGTGTAGGAGTCGAACGACTGGATGTCGTCGCTCGTTCCGAGGGTGGCGAGACACACGGCCTGGGTTTCGCCGCGGGCGAACACCGAGGAACCGTGGGCGCGGGGGAGGATGCCGACCTCGCTCTGCAGGGTGCGGAGGGCGTCGAACGGGCGGCCGTCGAGACGCTTGCCATGATCGAGGATCAGACTGCGGACCGACTCCTTCTGGATGTAGTACTGGGCGTCCTTGAGGACGAACTCGGTGACCTTCTCGGCGCCGAACTTCTCGACCAGCTTGGCTCCGACGTCGGCGAACACCGCGTTGACGGCGGCTTCGCGGGCGAGCTTCTGCGGGGTGAGCAGGGCGGCGATGATCCGGTCGCCGGCGAGGGACTTGGCTTCGTTCAGGATCTCCTCGGGGACGACGTTGACGGTGATCTGACGCTTGGGCTTGCCGGCCTTGGCAGCGAGTTCTTCCTGGGCGGCGATGAGCGGCTGGCAGGCCTCCTGGGCGAACCTCAGGGCGGCGATGAAGTCCTCCTCGGAGATCTCGTTGCCGGCGCCTTCATACATGACGACGTCGGTCTTGTTGCCGACGTAGACGAGGTCGAGGTCGGAGCGGCCCTGCTGTTCGTGCGTGGGGTTCACGACGAACTGGCCTTCGATCCGGCCGACGCGCACGGCACCGAGCGGTCCGGCCCAGGGGATGTCGGAGACGGTCAACGCAGCGGAGGCGCCGAGGATGGACAGGATGTCGGGCTCGTTCTGGCCGTCGGCCGAGAGCAGGAGGGTCTGGATCTGGACCTCGTTGTACCAGCCCTTGGGGAACAAGGGGCGGACGGGGCGATCGGTGAGGCGGCAGGTGAGGATTTCCTTCTCGGAGGGACGGCCCTCGCGCTTGAAGTAGCCTCCCGGGAAACGGCCGGCGGCGGCCGCCTTCTCGCGGTAGTCGACAGTCAGCGGGAAGAAATCCTGGCCGGGCTTCGCCTTGGAGGCGGCGACCGCGGCGGTGAGGATGATCGTCTCGCCCAGTTGGACGGTGACAGCGCCGTCGGCCTGCTTGGCAAAGCGGCCGGTTTCGATGGTGATCTCCTGACCACCGAGCGGAATGGTGACTTTATGGGACATGTTCGAACTGCCCATGTCCCCCCGAGGAACTTCAGTCGGCTGCCCGGACGACCGCGAAGCGCGGGTCAGGGAAGCTGAGTGAAATTACCCGTGGAGAAGCACGGGATTTGGTACTGAATGTGACGCGTCTTGGGGTTGGGGATGGCGGGCTTGGGCCGCGCGCGCGTCAAACGGGCGCGGCCCCGATCCTTCCCACGGGAATGACCGGGCCCGCCATAAAGCGAAAACCGGGCGGGAGGCCCGGCGTCGCAAAAATCATTTACGGAGCTTCAGCTTCTTGGTCAGCGCCTGGTAACGCGACTCGTCCTTGCGGTTGAGATAATCCAGCAGGCTGCGACGTTTGCCCACCATCAGCAGCAGCCCCCGGCGGCTGCTGTGGTCTTTCTTGTTCTTCTGCAGATGCTCGGTGAGGGAATTGATCCGCTCGGTGAGCAGGGCAATCTGGACGTCGGCGGAGCCTGTGTCGGTGGCGTGGATTCGCGTATCGGCGATGGTCTTGGACTTGTCAGACATGATTCGGTGTCGGGAAGCCCTTGTGCCTCCCAGTATTTCGGTTCCGTTTATCGAGGCGCGGAAGTTAGGGACCACGTTCAGGGTGGGCAAGTCTTGATTTTCCAGTCGGGGGAGTGGTCTGTTGGCTTCCGACGCTGGCGTCCCGCCTTCCAAGCCCCGCCGGAAGTCCCCCGGCAACGGCATGCGATTCGTATTCCTCACCCTCGGATACCATCCGGACACGGACGGTGGCGCCTACCGTTATGCAGCCGAGGTCGCGGAGGTCTTGGCGGGTCGAGGGCACGCCGTGGAGGTGATCACCAAGGCCCCGGATCAGCCGCTTCCCACGCAGGAAACGCGGAATGGTGTCCGGTTGCACCGGGTCCGGGGGCCTGGAGGTGGTTTCCGAAGGAACTGGTCCGGGGTGGTCGACGCCGCCAAGGCCGAACTCGAGGTCTGCAGCAGAACGTCCAAGCCCGAACTCGTGGCCAGCCACCATGCCTACTTCGAACGCGCCCTTCGCGGATTGAGCCCGGTTGTCTTCTTCCATGGTCCTTGGGGGTTGGAGCACCGCTTCGCCTGCGCTGGAAAGGCCCGTTCCCTCCCGATCCACCTGCGCGACCACTTGGTTTCCATTTGGCTCCATCGGATCGAGGATCGAGCTCTCCGCTCCGCTTCCCGCATCCTCGTCGCGAGCCGCTACATGGCCGGCAAGCTCCGGGAATGGCATCCGACGGCGACCGCGCCGGTGGAAGTGGTGGGCGGTGGGGCCAATCCGACCCGGTTCCACGGGGGGATCGACCGATCCGCGGCCCGGCGGAAATGGGGAATCGCAGCGGAAGAGCTGCTTTTCCTGTCCGTTCGCAGGCTGGATCCCAGGATGGGATTGGCCATTCTGGTTCAGGGGTTTGCATCGATTGCAGCCAAGCACCCTTCGACTCGGCTCTGGATCGCTGGCAAGGGGGCTCAACGAGAGGAACTGGAGCGATTGGCCCGGGGCCATGGGTTGGATGACCGAATTCGATTCCTGGGTTTCGTCCCGGAGCCGGAGCTGCCGGGACTCTATTCTGCGGCGGACGCCGTCCTGATGCCTTCGCTGGACCTCGAGGGATTCGGGTTGGTCACCGCGGAAGCCCTTTCGTGCGGAACGCCAGTTTTGGCGTCGGACGCCGGGGCCAACTCCGAGGTCATCGGGGGACTTTCGCCGGAGTTGATCTTCCGCAACGGCTCGGTCGAGGCCTTGGCGGGATGTCTGGACCGATTCGCTGCTCGACCCGAGGGGCGGCCGGACAGGGAACGCTGCGCCGGGTTTGCCCGGGAGTTCTTCCGCTGGGAACGTCCTGCCGCCGCCTTCGAGCGTGCCGCGACGGAGTCGGGAGGCAGCCGATGAGGATCCTCGAGTTGGGCAAGTTCTACGCTCCCGAGCGCGGTGGAATCGAAACCCTGCTCAAGATCTGGGCGGAAGGTTTTGTCGCCGCCGGCGATGACGTCCGCTGCGTGGTGGCCAATCGCCGCTGGCGGACCGAAGTCGAAACGAGGGAAGGGGTCCCAGTGGTCCGTTTGGGGAGCTTCGGCATGGCCTTCTCCACCTCGCTCTGCCCGGCCTATCCGTATTCGGGAAGGCGTTGGCGTTCGGATGTCATCCATGCACACACCCCGAACCCGCTTGCCGATCTCGCGATCCTCGCCGCGCCTTGGCGGACTCCGGTGGTGATCAGTTGGCATAGCGACGTCATCCGCCAGCAGGCCCTGATGAGGCTCTATGGGCCGATCCAACGGGCGGTGCTTCGACGGGCCGATGTCGTGGTGGTGGCCACGGAGAACCACCTCCGCTATTCGCCATGGCTGACCCCGGTCGCCTCGAAGGTCCGCGTCATCCCGTTTGGACTCGACCTTGATCGGTTCCGGTCGACGCCGGCCGTTGGGGCTTCTGCGGCGCGTTGGAGGGAGAAGGCCCGCGGACAGACTGTATTCCTGAATCTCGGTCGCTTGGTCGGATACAAGGGGCAGCGTTTCGCCATCGAAGCCCTGAGCCGGCTTCCGGACGGCGTACTCTGGATCGCCGGCACTGGTCCGCTGGAAAGCGAACTGCGAGAGTTGGCAAGGCAATGCGGCGTCGCCGAACGGGTGGAGTTCCTGGGTGATGTTCCGGATTCCGAACTGCCGGGACTCCTTCATGCCTGCGATGTCTTTGTCTTCCCTTCTATCACTCCGAATGAAGCCTTCGGTCTCGTCCTGGTGGAGGCCATGGCCTGCGGGAAACCCTTGGTCGCCTGCGACCTGAAGTCCGGCGTCCCGTGCGTCTGCCGGAACGGAGTCAACGGACTCGTGGTCCCTCCTTCCGACACCGACGCGTTGGCAACCGCAATGCGTTCGTTGCTCGACAGGAAGGAATTGCGGGTCACCCTCGGCGCCGCCGGTAAGCAGTTGGCCGAAGCGGAGTTCTCGGCCCCTGTGATGGTAGCCCGGTACAGGAGTCTTTTCCGGGAGTGGATTGCAGTCGTTCAAGGATGAATTTCAATCCGAACCAATACAGGACCTATCTCGTGATGCTGGTGGTTTCCGCCGCGGGATCCTACCTGTTCACGCCGCTCGCCAAGGCCTTGGCGGCCCGCTGGGGGGCGGTAGACCTGCCCAATCCGCGAAAGATCCACAAGACCCCGATGCCGCGTCTCGGTGGCGTCGCCGTCTTCCTCGGCTTTTGCCTGCCTTGGGCTGGCATGTATCTCGTCGACAACTTCGTCACGAGCTACTTCCGCGAATACGAGAAGCTGTTCGCGGCCCTCTTGGGCGCGGCCGCGGCCATGCTCGGGCTGGGAATCTACGACGACTGCAAGGGCGCCGACGCCACCAAGAAGTTCCTCGTCCAAACCGCCGTCGCGGTGCTCCTCTATTTCGCCGGATTCCGGATAGACGAGGTCACGAATCCCTTCGGCGACCACCCCATCCAGCTCGGATGGTTCGGACTGCCTTTGACGGTGCTCTGGATCGTCGGGGTGACGAACTCCATCAACCTCCTCGACGGCATCGACGGCCTGGTGTCCGGCGTGACCTTTCTGATCGCGGTCTCCCTCGCCATCATCAACGCTCTGCATGGAAACGTCCTTCTGGCGTTGCTCACTGTGTGCCTTGCGGGTGCGTGCATCGGCTTCCTTCCCCACAACCACTTCCCGGCCCGCATCTTCCTCGGGGATTCCGGCAGCCTCACCATCGGCATTGTCCTCGCCTGCGTCGGCGTCATCTCCCTCTTCCGCAGCGGGACGACCAGCGCCGCAGCCAACCCGGTCATCTCGGTCCCGTTGATCCTGTTTGGCCTGCCGCTCTTCGACACCGCGCGGGTGATGATGGTCCGGCTGCTGCGCGGGGTCTCCATGTTCTCGCCGGACAAGAACCACGTGCATCATCGCCTGCTGGCCCTCGGACTGAGCCAGAAGCATGCGGCCTGGGTTCTCTATTTCGTGACGGCCGGGCTCTGTGCGGCAGGCGTCCTCATCAGCAGCCTCTCGGACTCGACCCACCAGTTCCAGTTGAGCCTCGTCTTCGCGCTGCTGGCGGTCGCTGCCTACATCTTCTGGAGGTTCCATCTCCGGGATCTTTTTGACCAGGACCGGAGCTGATTCCATGACGTCCTACGAGGAGGCCCTGGCGCTGCTGCTGGACGCCGTGGGAACGCTTCAGGAGGGCGACTGCGACGTCGCCTCCGCCGGCGGCCGCCACCTCGCCGATCGTGTGTGTTCCGGGGTGGATCTCCCGCCGTTCGACAACAGTTCGATGGATGGCTACGCCGTCCGGTCGAGCGACTTCCTCAGTGGCCAAACCGTCACGCTCCGGATGGTCGGAGAAGCCGGTGCCGGCTGTGCGGATCCCATCCCGGTCGAATCCGGAACTTGTGTCCGCGTGTTCACCGGTGCGCCGCTGCCGCCGGGCGCCGACGCGGTTGTGATGCAGGAGGACACCCGCCTCTCCGAGGACGGTCTGGTGACCGTGTTGGATCCGGTTCGTCCGTGGGAGAACGTCCGTTTCCGGGGTGAGGATGTTCGGTCGGGTGGGATGCTGTTGGAGAAGGGAAGCCGTCTTGGACCGGGTCAGATCGCGCTCCTCCTCGCCTCCGGTATCCAACGTGTGCGCATCCGGCGTCCTGCAGCAGTGGCGATTGCATCGACGGGCGACGAATTGGTCCAACCGGGGGAACCTCTCGGGCGCGGAAAGGTCTTCGACTGCAACGCGGCCGCATTGGCGGAATTGCTCCGCGCCGAGGCGGGGTCCATGACGCGGCTTCCGGTGATCCCGGACGAACCCGCGGCTGCGGAGCGAGCCTTGGAGGCGGCGTTCCGGACCGCGGACGTGGTGGTGACCGCCGGCGGCGCTTCCGTCGGTGGAAGGGATTGCCTTCGGCCCGCATTCGAACGGATCGGCGGAGTCGTCCGCTTCTGGCGCATCGCGATCCGGCCGGGGAAGCCGTTCTTCTTCGGGGAGCTGGACGGCCGCTTTCTCTTCGGCCTGCCCGGCAATCCGGTGTCGGCACTGGTGACGGCCTCGCTGCTGGTGGTTCCGGCGCTCCGTCGGCTCCAGGGAGCCCGGCAACCGGGACCGGTCTTCCTCCCGGCCCGGCTCGCCGAGGCGGTTTCCAATCCCGGCGACCGGCGCCACTTCCTGCGCATCCGCCGTGAACCGGACGGCAGCGTGCGTTCTTCCGGTGTCCAGGCATCGCACATCCTGGGTTCGCTGGCCCATGCCGACGGCCTGGCCGATATCCCCGCCGGCGCGGAACTGCATCCGGGTGACACCGTGCCGGTGTTGTTCTGGTGAAAGCCGGTTGCCGACCCGGCGCAATGGGTTATTGCATTCGAACGTTTTTCTTAATGCTCATCATGAACGCACGTCCTTTCCTCACCGCGGCCATCACTGCAACGGCGTGCCTCCCGGCACTGGCCCAGATGCCGGATACCCGCTCCTACGCCGGTCGCATGGAATTGGTCCGGTCCTACTCGGCTCCATCCGATCTGAACCTCGGAACGGCCGCCTTGGGCGACCTCGAATCCCAGTTCACCCGGGTCGGCTACGGCGGCACCTTCAATCCCGGCGCGGACGTGAGCTGGGGCGTCGGACTGGAGTACGCCCGATGGGACTTCAGCCGTCCTGCCGGGGCGCCGCTGCCGGCGAACCTCGGTGCGGTGACGATGCCGCTCTCGGCCCGATGGAAGATCGACGAGCACTGGCTGGCCTTCGGTGAGCTTTCGCCGGGCATCTACTCGGACTTCGTCGACCTGCGCTCCGAGGACTTCAACGCCCCCTTCATCGGCGGCGTGGGCTACTCGTTCTCCCGGGATCTCCAGGTGTTCTTCACCGTGAGCCTCGACGGCCGTCGCGACGTTCCCGTGGTCGGTGGTCCCGGTGTCCGCTGGCGCTTCGCCGACGCCTGGACGCTGATGCTTTCCTTCCCGCGTCCTCAGATCCAGTACCGGCCGTCGGAGAACTGGCTGATCCACGTGGGAGGCGAGATCACCGGCGGTGCCTACCATCTCCATGAGCAGTTCGGTACCGACCGCGGTGATGCGGCGCTGGACGGACAGATCGTGAACTACCGCGAAATCCGGGCCGGCGCGGGCTTCGTTTGGGGCGGAGAGAAGGGCTTCAACGTCGGTGTCGAGGCCGGCTGGATGGTCGATCGTCGGTTCGTGTTCGACGACATCCGTCGCCAATACAACGGCGACGGAGCCTTTTACGGCCGTCTGGCCCTCAACTACCGCTACTGAATCCGGTTTGGCGGATCCGCTTTCGGCCTGCGTGCGTTCAGTGACGCACGCTGCTTCGCTCGCGTACCCATTCCCAGTCCGTGGCGGGGTTTGCCGGGAAGATCCCGCCGGCTCCACCCCGGGTGGTCGGGCGCACCGTGCCCTCGGGACCGGTGACCGCCCAGCGGTGGGTTTCCACGTGGCCGTCGAGGAAGGTGAAGTTCGCCGAGTCCGTATGGTGGGACGCCGGCAGGTTCCCCCACTTTGGCGCCTCCTCGAGTCGGTTCATGAAGAAGCCGTCGTTGATGGTGTCGGGATGCTCGTCGACGAAGGCGAAGATGCCGGACGGCGCAACCACCTCGGCCTCCTTGAAGAATTGGCGGTAGGACGGGTTGAAGCGGTTGGTCAGTTCGCCGGGATCTCCGACGAGGGAGTTGAGGGAGAAGCTGCGGATGCGCAGGCCGTTGTTGGCGCGGGCCTTGTCGGAAGGGCACTTGAACACGCCGACGCCGCCGAGATAGCGGCCGAGCAGTCCGTTGGCCAGCAGGGCCACGTTGGTGTTTCCGTCGCCGGAGTCCCAGTCCATGACGTTGTTGGCCCAGGTGTTGGTGCTGGAACGCGTCTCGCCTAGCCCGTGGTTGTTGACGTAGCGGTCGAGGTGGTCGTCGGAGTAAAGCTGCAGCGCGGTCTGGAGCTGTTTCGCGTTGCCCATGCAGGCCGTTCCGCTGGCTCGCGAGCGGGCCCGGGCGAGGGAAGGGAGCAGCAGTCCGGCGAGGATGGCGATGATCGCGATCACCACCAGCAGTTCGATCAGCGTGAAGGCGGAGTTGCGGTGGGACGACGGGGTCACGGGAAGTGAAGATGTCCCCGTACCGGGGCAGCGGGAAGTCCGAAGGGAGCGGTGGACGACGGAAGGACCCGGAAAATCGGACACCCGGCCGGAATCCGGCCGGGTGTCGTACGGGAACAAGGGCCTCGTCGAGGCCGG
Organism: Akkermansia muciniphila; assembly: GCA_945860685.1. Taxonomy (GTDB): domain Bacteria; phylum Verrucomicrobiota; class Verrucomicrobiia; order Limisphaerales; family UBA9464; genus SXXZ01. The sequence continues at coordinate 8,197 of CAMASJ010000030.1, read as the reverse complement.
GAGCGGCGCTCAGCCGATCAGCTTCAGCGCGGCTTCGGCCATCTTGGGACCGGTGAGTCCGTGCTTCACGTAGAGCTGCTCGGCGAGGTAGGCGCTCTGGCCGAACTCGCCCTGGATGCCGAGGGTGACGGCACGATGGGCGATGCCGGCCTGGCTCAGCGCATGGCTGACCTGGGCGCCCATGCCGCCGATGGCCTGGTGGTCCTCGATGGTCACGAGGCGGCCGCCGCAGCGGGCGACGGCGGCGCCGATGGTCTCGACATCCACCAGGTTGACGAACGGGTTGTTGATGACCGTGGCGGACTTGCCCTGGGCCTTCAGGAGCTTCGCCGCCTCGAGGCACTTGCTGAAGAGCACGCCGCAGCCGACGAGCACCACGTCGGTGCCTTCCTCGATCACCTGGGCCTTGCCCCAAGTGTACTTGGCGCCGGGCACCCACTCGACGGGGTAGTTCTCACGGCCGACGAAGAAGAGCACCGACTCGCCGTCGTGACCGGAGGCCCGTTCCTCGGCGATGTGCCGGATCGCCTCGTACATGAAGGACTCCGCCTCGTTGGCGCAGCTCGGGGCGATGACGACGGTGTGCGGGATGGCGCTGACCGCCGCGAAGTAGGTGGTCGCCTGGTGCGAGGCGCCGTCCGCGGCGTCCTGGAAGCCGACGTGCGAGAACATCGCGATCACCGGGGCCTGCGAGAGGGCGGCCATGGTCAGGGGCAGGTTGCCCTTGGTGACGCCGAACTGGCCGAAGGTGTCCACGATCGGGATGTAGCCGACCTTGGAGAGACCCGAGGCCACGCTGATCATGTTGGACTCGGCGATGCCGACCTCGACGAAGTTGCCGGTGGCCTTCTGGAAGGTGCTGATGCCGGTGGAACCCTGGACGTCGGAGCTGACCGAGTAGACCGGGAAGCCTTCCATGGCGGCCTTGATGGCGCCCGCGGCGAGGCCGGCCTGGACCTTGTCCTTCTTCACGGCCGGTGCGGCGGGAGCCGGATTCGCGACGGCGGCGGCGGCCTTGGCCTTCTTCTCGGCCTCCTTCTTCTCCCACTCGGCGCGGAGCGACTCGCCCCAGGCCATCAGCTCGGCCGGGACGGTGTCGCCCTTGTAGATCTCGGTGAGCCACTCGACGATCTTCTCGCCGTTGGCGAGCGGGAATCCATGGCCGCCGGAGGAACTCTCCTCGGTGGACTTGATCCCATAGCCCTTGATGGTCTTGAGCCAGATGCAGACCGGCTTGCGGGGATTGGCGTTGGTGTCCGCCACGGCCTTCTCGACCGCGAGGTAAACCGCCTGCAGGTCATGGCCATTCTGGACCTTGCGCACGTCCCAGCCGAGGTCGTCCATCGCCTCGAAGGTCGGCTGCATGGAGAACGAGTCCTTGGTGATGCGGCCGGAAAGCTTGGTGTCGTTGTCCGACACCACCATCACGAACGGGTTGACCCGGTCCTTGGCGGCAAGGCCGGGGATCGCGGCGAAGCCTTCCTTGGCCTCGCCTTCCATCGACGCGCCGTCCGAGACGATGAGGATCGTGGTGCGGTGGTTGCCGGCGAGTTTGTCGCCCATCGCGAGGCCCTGGGCCTGGCCGACGGACGAGCCCAGCGGACCGTTGGAGAGCAGCACGCCCTCCGGGTTGAGGTGCGACTCGCCGTGGCCGGTGAGCTTCGAATCGATCGAACGGAACTTCCGGATGTCGTCGAAACCCAGGTTGTCGAAGCCGTAGTTGGCCCGGAGCGCATAGATGCCGTTCTCGGCGTGGCCGGCGTCGTTGACGAAGTTGAAGGCCTCGTACCAAGGACGGTCGGCGGTGGAGAACATGAGGCCGTGGACCGCGGCGTTGACCTCCGCGAAGGCGGCGGGGCCGCCCCAATGGCAGGCCGCGCCACCCACCACTGCATGGACGTCCATCAGCGCCACCAGGGCGCGTGTCGTCCGGGGATCGCCCAGAGTCACCGACTCGCCGGCGGCGTTCTTCACGGTCACCGCGTACCGGGGCGCGCCCGGGGTCGGCGCCAGCCGGGACTTCAGCTTCTGCGGTGTGAGCGGCGGGAGTTCGACTTTTGCGACGACGGACGTGTCTGCAGCCATAGGTGAATGGGGCTTTTCGGAACGTTGCTTGAGCCCGTTGTACCGGGCGTGGAAGGCTAGGCTGGGGAAGCCAAATGGGAAGAGGGTTTTTGACTGCGGATCCGGGGACTTCCATGTGCCCGACTCCGTCTTCAAGCGGCCTCCACGAATCGCCTTTCACCCCTGTGCCGCATCGGACATCGTTCCGGGCATGTCAGGTCTCATCGCGATCGTCGGCCGGCCCAACGTGGGCAAGTCGGCGCTCTTCAACCGGATCGTCGGCCGCCGCATCGCCATCGTCCACGACCAGCCCGGCGTCACCCGCGACCGCATCTCCGCGGAGGGCGATTGGAACGGACGCCCGTTCTCGCTCGTGGACACCGGCGGCATCGGCCTCCTCCGCGGCGAGAAGGCTTCCGACGTCATCACCGCCGCCGCCCTCCAACAGGTGGACATGGCCCTCGAGGCCGCCGACGTCATCCTCTTCGTGGTCAATGTCCAGGAAGGAATCGTCCCCTTGGATGTCGAGGTGGCCAAGAAGCTCCGCATCACCCGGAAGCCGGTCCTGGTCGTGGTTAACAAGTCGGACAACCACGCCGCCGCCAACCAGGCCGGCGAATTCGACGAGTTGGGCTTCAACCGACTCTTCCCGGTCTCGGCCATCCACGGCGGCGGCATCACGACCCTCATGGAGGCGGCCTTGGAATACCTTCCGAAGCCGGAAGCCGCCGCGGTCCCGACTTCCGCCGCGGATGGGGAAACCGGCGCGGAGCCGGACGCCTCGGTGGAGAAGGATTCCAAGGGTAGGCCGAAACGCAGGCCCGAACGTCCGCGGGGTCCCGTCCGCCTCGCGGTCGTCGGACGCCCCAACGTGGGCAAGTCCTCGATCATCAATGCCGTCACCGGCTCCGAGCGCGTCATCGTCAGTCCCATTCCTGGAACCACCCGCGACGCAGTGGACGTCCCCTTCGAGGTCGACACCGAGGGTGTGCGCGAACAGTACGTCCTCGTGGACACCGCCGGCGTGCGCAAGTCCCGGCGGATCGACGACACGGTGGAGTTTTTCTCGGTCAACCGCACCAAGGAGGCCATCGCCCGTTCCGACATCGCCATCCTGGTCATCGACGCCGAGAACGGCATCACCGAGCAGGACAAGAAAATCGCCGACACGATCGTCGAGGAGCGACGGTCCTGCATCGTGGTGGTGAACAAGTGGGATCTCGTCGCCGCGGATGTGCGCAAGGCCCGCGAGGAGGAGGTCGTCGCCCGCCAGGCGAAGACCCGGGACCGGGACGACCGGCAGAAGCGCATGACAACGCTTTCCGAGTTCGGCCAATGGGTGCAGAAGCGCCTTTTCTTCTTGGACTACGCGCCGGTGATCTTCACCTCCGCCAAGGATGGATTCCAGTTGGACCGCCTGTTGGAGGCCGTGCGTTATGTCTCGGCGCAGCTGCGTCAGAAGGTTCCCACGGCGATCCTGAACCGCACCCTGAACGACGCCATTGAGCGTCGCCAGCCGGTCAGTGACATGGGGCATCGGCTGAAGTTCTACTACGCGACCCAGGTGCAGCAGGCGCCTCCGACATTCCTGCTGTTCGTGAACCGCGACGAGCTCTTCGGCGCTGCGTACCTCAAGTACCTCCAGGGCGAGCTGCGCGCCGCCTTCGGCTACGAGGGATGCCCCATCATCCTCGCGCCGAAGCCACGCCCCAAGACCATCGACCCGGTACGCAAATACAAGAAGCACCCGTTCGCCGACAAGGGGGCCGCCGCATCCGCACCCGTCGGTGGCCGCGCGAGCCGCTCCAGCGGACCACGCCCCGGCGGATCGGGACCGCGACGCGAGGGACCTCCGCGGCGTCCGGGCGAAAAGGCCGCCGCTCGACCCGGTTCACGCCCGAATTCCCGTCCTGGTTCCCGTCCTGATTCCCGTCCTGGTTCTTCAAAGACGCCCCGGGGTCGTGCGACGACACGCCCCGGTCGACGCCCGGCGCCGGCCGCCGGGCGCGGTCGGCCCGGAAAGGCGAAGGGCGGCCGCGGTGGCTCGAGCGGCCCACGCCGCCGCTGAATCGGTCCCTTCCAAAGGGCGCAAAGGGCGGATCTCACGCAGATTGCAAAGCCGCGTAGGGGCGGGATCGAATATCAGGGTTTCTAGGTTTCCCGTAACGTTTGCCTGAGGTCCGTCTTTGTTTGTTTGGATCGGTTCTTGGGACGGAACCCTGCCTTCAGTTGGTTCACTTTCCTTGTCTCCGGGCACCACACCCATTGACTCCCCCCGGTTCCCTCCGCGCGGAGTTCGCTTCTTCGGGATGGTGAATCCGCTGCGAGGTGTTCTCCCGCCAAGACCCAGAGACGCGGACGGGGCGAAAAGAAGGTGCGCGCAGCATGACGAACTCTCTCCTGAATCGACCTCATCCTGCCGCATCGGTCTTCGGATCCAGCACTCTCTTCACTGATTCACTTTCTGAGGGAGGTTCGTCTTCACCTCCTTTGCTGGATCATGGCTGAGGCGATTGCGTCCGACTCGGCTTCACGCAGGGAACGGGAGTCTGTTGCCCATGCAAGACTCCTGAAGATGGAGGGCTAGGTTGGCGGGGTCCGCCGGTTGTCGACGGATCGAAATCGTCGATGACCCTGTCCGAGCACATCCAGAAGAGGACGAACTGCACTGGCGAGCAAGCGCACCGGGAGTTGTTGCTGCTGGGAGTCTCGCCGATTTGGAGAGGTGTGTTTTGGCTCCTTCCGCGGTTGCTGGTTTCGAATTCGTGGTTTGTCGAGCGAAGGCTGATTCAGGAGTGCCTGTGTGCCCGCTCCCAAGTGCAGGTTTCGGCCGCGGTGGAACGCTTCCATTGCCGTGGGCCCTGTCAGGTCCCGTTCATGAGGCGATGCCTGCGTCTCCGAGTCTCCGGCCGTCGCCTGATGAGGCTCGCCTCGAAGGTCCTTCCGCGATCCATCGATGCGGATTGCTCGCCGGGACCTCTTCTGGAATCAGGCTGGGGAAGGCGGTTGGATGTCCGGGATCTGGGCGACCAACCGGAAGCCTCTTCCGTCGACGGTATCGAGCACGACCGAGCCGCCAGACCACCGGACCCGGTCTATCAGCCGTTCGTGGTCCCTCCCCAGCGCATCCTGCCCCGGCAAGAGGTGGACCATGTCGGATTCGATCCGTAGGTCCACCACACCCGCTTCCGCACGCACCTCGAGGCGGATGCTGCGGCATTCCGGGCTTCGAACCAGGAGTTCGAGGCTCACCTGGGTCAGTTGGTAGACCATCTCCGTGGCGCCGTCTCCGACCTGACAAGGGCGGGGGAGGTCGATGTAGAGCGGTATCCGGTGGCGCGACCGGAAGCCCACCTCCAAACGGTGGAGTGCCGTCTCAAGGGAGACTCCGGGGATCGCCCGGAAGTGTTCCGCCATCTCATGGAGGCGCCTCTGGAAACGGGACAGTCCGGCGGACAGGTCGCCTAGGTGGTCCGATCGGAGCGCCGGATCGGGTTCCGTCCGCACCCGTTCGAGGATCCCCTTGAGCTGCCCCAGGCCGCTTTCCGCTTCGGTCCTCATGGTCTGTGCCGAGGTGCGGCGATCCTCCTCTTCCGCCTGGAGCAACCGACGGGCGATCCTGTCGCGTTCCAGGCCGAGGCGGACGTCGTGGAAAAGCAGTACCCAACCGTTGGAGACGATGAAGAACAGCATCGCCCAGTCCACAGGATCCCACCAGAGGGCGGCCCAGGGAAGGCTGGGTAAGCTTCGGAGGCTCAGATCCCAAGTCGCTGCCATGCCGAAGCCGCCGATGGAAATGGCGAACGCCTTGGCCGTTAGATCCAGCGAGCCCCGGTGACGATAGAAGTTCAGGGCCATCCCGCCGCCGCAGACGAGGAGGAGCAGGCTGAACAGACCTTGGATCGACTTGGGATTGGGGAAGGCGAAAAAGACCAGCACGCCCAATACGCCGACGAGCCCGAACACCACGGCGTCGATGCGGCGTTGTCTGCCGATCAGCGTCCGGCAGAGCCAATACAGGGCCACGGGAAGCAGGATCGTGGTGATGGTCCTGGCACCGGCGCCGGAAGCGCGTCCGAAGAGCGACTGGGAATGGATGAGGTTCTGCAGGCCGAGGAGGATGAGGGGAAGCCCGAGGGCAGGCAGCTTGCCCGCGGGTTGAACCCAATAGGCGGCCAATGCCGCCAAACCCGCCAAGACACTCACGCCGCCGACGAATCCGCGGAAGAGCTCGCGCCCGAACTCCGTGCGGCTCCGGATCTCCGGCATCTGTTCTGCTGGAAGCAGTCCAATGGGGCCGCCGAGAATGCCGCCTTGGCCCGCCTCGTTTCGGAATCGAATGTCGAACCAATTGGTTCCCGCCTTCAGTCCGCCTGGGGGGATCGGCAACGCGTGCAGGGTCCGCTGGGGCAGGGGAACGATCGACTCCTGCCGTCCGAAGTTGCCGAGCCTCGCCCGGTTGAAGTGAAGTTCGGAGATGTTGCCGACGAAGCCCGCGGAGGCGAACCAGTTCCTTCCGGTAAGCTCGGCTTCGACGACGAATTCCATGCGGTACCATCCTGTGGCCGGAAACCGGCTCCCGGGGCCCTTCCACTCTGACTGCCAGGATCGGGCCGCTTCGACGAGCTGCCAACCGGTCTCGGGATTCGGTTCACCCTCCAGTGGCTGGGCGTCCGCCATGCGCAGCCAGACCCGCGTCGGACGGAGAATCGTCTCCTCGCCGATTCCTTCCACTGCCCATACCCGGCTCCCCAAAAGAAAGAGACAGAGGAGCAACATTTCGAGGGCGGGGCGGCCGGGAGCTCGAATGGAAAAAAAGACAGGCATCCGTGGGGAAGGCAGGGACTCTCTCCGGTCGGGGTGCCGGGGGCAAGGGAGACGGCCGGTCAGCGCGAGATGTCCCCTTGATAGAGGACCGGGAACAGGTTCCGACGCAGGCTTTCCACCGCGACCTCCGGATGCTCGACATTCAGCACCAACGCCGACTTCCCCCCCGGCCTCGTCAGGAAGGGGTAGGTGTAGTGGATGTTCAGTTCCGCCTCGAGCAAGGCGGCCAAGACGTCTCGCAATTGCCGCTCGCCCTGCATCTCCACCACCACCACTGCCGTCTCGGTGAACGCGAACGCGTGCTCCTCGAGCAGCGCGCGGGCGGCGTCCGGGTCGTCCACGATCAGCCGCAGAATGGTGCTGTCCGTGGTGTCCAGCACTGTCAGTGCAAGGATGTGCACCGCACGTTCTGACAGGCGTCGGACGACCTCATGCAGTCGTCCGATCCGGTTCGGGATGAAGACGGTGAACTGGATGACGGGATCCGATCTGGGTTGCCGGGCAATGGCGACGGCCATGGAAGGGAGTATTCGACGTCGGCACATCCCGGTGCAAGCCGCGGGGAGGCCTGGGCATTGCATGTCCGGGCCGACGTGGTTCACTGAAACCCATGGAAGTGACATCCGCGGATCCGGTTGGGGTCGCGAGGGACCTGGGTATCCCGACGTTGGAGAGGCACATCCTCCTGTGTGCCGAGCCCGGCAAGCCCAAGTGCTGCGATCCGGCGGCGGGACTCGCCTCATGGGAGTTCCTCAAGCGCCGGCTCAAGGAACTCGGGCTCGTGGGACCCGGTGCCCGCGTCTTCCGCACCAAGGCGAACTGCCTCCAGGTCTGCACCCGCGGGCCGATCGCTGTGGTCTATCCCGAAGGCGTCTGGTATTCCGGCTGCACGCCTGAAGTCCTCGAAACCATCCTCCAGGAACACCTGATCCATGGCCGGCCCGTGCTGGAACATTCCTTCGCCTGTCGCCCGCTCGGTGTTTCCGCCCAGTGAGGTCCAGTTGGATCTCTTCCATAGGGCCACGCCGGCCGAGCGCACGGTGAAGCTGGGCCCTGGCGAACGGCTCCTCGCCACCGAGACGGTGGCCCTGGCCGGCCAGGCGCTTCCCGTCGACTTCATCCGCCATCCCAGGGCGCGGGTCTACCGGTTGCTCCTACGCCGCGACGGAGTCGCGCGCGTCACCGTCCCCCGCTTCGGCACGCTCGGTGAGGCGAGGAACTTCCTCGTCCGCCACGCGGAATGGCTCGAATCCCGGTACCGCGCCCACCTCGCGGATTCCGCCCGGAACGCCGCGGATCCCCTCCG
>CAMASJ010000029.1 GCA_945860685.1 Akkermansia muciniphila | reverse complement strand
GGGGAACTGCGGTCCCGCCTCGAGGCGCGGACGCCGGTGTCCGAACTGCTGGAATGGATCGCGGCTCGGCTCGATTGCGGTGCGGCGAACGCGGCGGTGATCCACCGCGTCCATGCGGCGCAGCATGGGATCAGCGAGATCCCGACCGGGGACTTCCTGTTGGTGGAGGAGTTGTGCGAGGTGCCCGGGATCCCGGCGGCGGCGCCGATCGCGGGCCGTCCCCGGAATGCCCGCGGCGGTGTGCGGGAACGGGCCTCGGACGCGGCCAAGGGCGTGGACGAAGGCCAATTGGCGATGGCCCCGATTGCGCTCGGCGCCCGTGGATCCGCCCCGACGCGTGCTTCGGCCGCCGGCCGCCGCGTTCAGGAGCCGGTCGCCGTCCCGGCCGCCGGGATCTCCCGGCACTACTTCTTCCACAGCCTGGTCGGGAGGGCAGCGAACGATGCCTTGTCCCGGGTGGTGGGACTGCGCGTGGGTCGGCTTCGGGGCGGCAATGCGATCGTCACGGCCGACGACTACGGCTTTGTACTGACCGTGACCAACGACCAGCGGCTTGGGGTCCACGACATGGCAGGACTCCTCCGCCCCGAGGGCTTCGAAGCCGACCTGGACGAGGCGTTGGGGCGTTCGGACCTGTTGAAGTACCATTTCCGCAACGCGGCGCAGACCGGGCTGATGGTGTGCCGAAACCACTTCGGCGAGGAGAAGAGCGTGCGGAAGCTCCAGTGGAGCGCGGAGGTGATCTTCAACGTCCTGGTGCAACACGAACCGACCCACGTGCTCCTGAGGGAGGCGCGACGGGACGCGTTGCACACGTTCCTCGATGCGCCGCGGGCGAGGGCGTGGATGGAGGATTTCGAGACGAGGGGGCTCCCGATCCGCCTGCGTCCAGTCCCGGTCGTTCCGCCCCTCTCCTTCGGGATGTACGCCACGAAGATCAAGGAGGCCCTCCTGGTGGAGGATCCGCAGGAGACATTGGAGCGGCTCTATCACCACTGGTGGGGCGCGCTGCAGAACCATATGGACCCAAGCGCCGTCGACGCCGGCTGAGCTGAGTCCTCCAACTCATCGACGGAACTCCGGCGGTGAACACGGTTTTCACGGATTTTCAAGGACGCCCTTGAATCCGTCTCCGAGGTGCAGCGACACGGCCGTGGCCGGAATTCCGACGTCAGACCAACGTCGATCTGAGTCCGTGAAATCCGTGTCGTCACTTCGCGGCTTGGGGACTTTGTGAGAGGGTCCCTTATTGAGGGGTTGAGCGGTCGGAGGACCAGGGGACGATGTCGGCGGGGGTAGGCCCCTTTCCCATCGACCGGCCCTCCAAGCCGGCGCAGGGTGCTTTTCGACAATGGCATTTAGAGAACTCGCCTTGGATCCGAGGATCCTGCAGGCCGTCCAAGAGGCCGGTTACACCGAGCCGACCCCGATTCAGGCCGCGGCAATCCCGCCGATCCTGGCCGGACACGATCTCATCGGCATCGCACAGACCGGCACCGGCAAGACCGCGGCCTTCACGCTGCCGATCCTCACCCGTCTTTCTGCGGGCCGTTCCGGTCCGGGGCAGATCCGCACCCTCGTCCTCGCGCCAACCCGCGAGCTCGTGGTCCAGATCGAGGAGAACGTCCGCGCCTACGCGAAGCACCTCCACATCAACATCGCGACCGTGTACGGCGGTGTCGGTGAACGGAACCAGATCGAGGCGCTCCGCCGCGGGGCCGACATGATCATCGCCACCCCGGGCCGGCTCATCGACCTCTTGAACCGCCGCTACGGCAACTTCTCGGGACTCCAGCACCTGATTCTCGACGAGGCGGACCGCATGCTGGACATGGGCTTCCTTCCCTCGATCCGCGAGATCGTCCGCCAGATGCCGAAGAAGCGGCAGACGCTGCTGTTCTCCGCGACGCTCTCGAAGGAGATCGAGTCGGTGACCCGGGAGTTCCAGGTCGCGCCGAAGACCGTCCAGATCGGTCGCCGCTCGAATCCGGCCGAGACCGTGACCCAGTTCGTGTACGAGGTCCCCAAGGGTCTCAAGCCCCAGTTGCTGGTGCACCTGTTGCGCGAACCGCAGATGGAGATGGTCCTGGTCTTCGTGCGGATGAAACACGGGGCCGACCGCCTCGCGCGTCGTCTGGAGCAGTTCGGCATCCGATGCGCGACGCTTCATGCGAACCGCTCCCAGAACCAGCGCCTGCGGGCCTTGGCCGACTTCAAGTCCGGCGCGGTCCGGGTGCTTGTGGCCACGGACATCGCCGCGCGCGGCATCGACGTGGACGGCATCTCGCACGTGGTGAACTTCGACTTCCCGCCGCAGCCCGAGGACTACGTCCACCGGATCGGTCGCACTGGCCGCGCCAACGCGGTGGGTGACGCGATCAGCTTCGTGAGTCCGGATGAGCAGGCGGACCTGCGTTCGTTGGAACGGTTCATCGGGCGTGGAATCGTGCGGAAGCGTGCCGAAGGCTTCGACTACAGCGCCCCGGTCCCGGCTCCTGCCGATTCCCGTGGTGGCGGTGGTGGTGGCGGCGGCGGTGGACGATCCGGGGTATTCGGCCGCGATCGGCGTCCGGGGCAGGGACGTCCCGAACGCGGCGGCTCGGGCGGCGGCGGCCGAGCCGGCGGTGGCGCCCGGGAAGCCGGTCCGCGCGGTGGTAGTCCGGGTGGATCCGGACCCAGGGGCGGCGGTGGTGGGAATGGCGGCGGTGGAGGCGGTCCGAGGCCTGGAGGTTCCCGTGGCCCGTCCCGCGGTGGCCCGCCCCGGACGTTCCGTCCTCGCTGAGGACCGAGCGGAAGCGAGCCTCGCGCCAACGGCGCCAAGCCGCGAGGAAACGGGGTGCCGCTGGTCCGGTTTCCCGTTGGTGCCTTGTCGTTTTTGCGCGAGGTCCAGCCCCACTCCCTCCAGAGGAGTCCGGCTGTGCCCGTCCGCCCCGGGCGCTTCCTCCCCGCGGGCTCCACATTCCCAGAAAGGGCGTTTCTCGCCCCGCCAGATTGTCGGCGCGGAGTCGTAGGCTGTCGGCTTGAAGGACCGGGTTCCGGTCCGGCCGAACATCCAACAACCGACTCCCATGAAGCACTTCCACATCTCCGCGGCCGCCATTGCGGCCGTCCTCCTGTCCCTTCCACTCTCCGCCCAGATCCCCTTCGCGTCGGCGGGCTCGGTCTATTCCCAGGACTTCGATTCACTCGCCGCCTCCGGGACCGGCAATGCGTGGGTCAACGACACGACCCTCCCGGGTTGGTCGCTGTTCCGCGTGACCTCGAATTCGGATCCCACGCCGGCGGCGATCACGACCTACAACGCCGGAACCGGCTCGCTGAACAGCGGGGCCTTCTACAGCTACGGTTCGAGCGGCTCCGGCGAACGGGCTTTGGGTGGCCTCGGTTCGGGTGCTTCCTACTTCGGCGGCGGATCCACCTCGGGCACCAGCCTTCCCAACGGCGCCGTTGCCGGTTGGATCGCCCTCGCGTTGGAAAACGCCACCGGACAGACCATCGGCGGCTTCACGGTGCACTTCGACGGAGAGCAATGGCGCGACGGAGGGGCCGCGACACCGGCGACGCAGACGATGGGATTCGAGTACGGTTTCGGATCCACGATGGTCGCCGTCCCGGAGTGGTTCCAGCCGGGTGCCGGATTCGACTTCGTGAGCCCGGTGGCGGCGAATGCCGGGTCGGGGACGGCCGTGGATGGCAACGGCGTGGGTCTTGTCCCGGCCTTGGGCGGCGTGGTCGGAAGCGTGAACTGGGCGGCCGGTGAGACGTTGTGGCTGCGCTGGGTGGAACGGAACGACGCGGGCTCTGACCATGGTCTCGCCGTCGATAACCTCACCTTTGCGGCGGTGCCGGAGCCTTCGGAGTATGCCACTGCCGCGGCGGTGATGCTGGCGCTGACCTGGGTCTGCCGTCGGCGCCAAGGATCCGGGAAGCGCCGCTGATTCGACCATGGTGTGGCGCTTCGCCTGGCGCCAGGGTGGATCCCGGTGGGTTCCGCTTTGCGGGTGGGTACTCCCGGCTGCCGTCCGGCCTGCGCGTCGCGGACTTGCCCGAAATCCCACCGGATCGTATTACCATCGCGGTTGGGCCGCCGCCGGTCCTTGGTGAGCGGTCCCAAAGCCTTTCAGACATGCCCATCTACGAGTTCGCCTGTCCCAAGTGTCGGAAGATTTTCGCTTTCCTGAGCCGTCGGGTGGCGCCGTCACACACGCCGTCGTGTCCCAAGTGCGGATCGAAGAAGCTGAGCAAGGAGGTCAGCCGCTTCGCCATGCTCAAGGGGATGGCCGAGCCGACGTCCACAGCCGATGCCGGCGAGCCGGATGGTCCGCCGATGCCGGACTTCGACGATCCCAAGGTCGCCCGTGCCATGGCCGAGATGGAAAGCGACATGGAACACTTGGACGAAAGCAATCCGCGTCACATGGCGCACCTGATGCGGAAGATGAAGGATCTGATGCCTCCCGGTTCGATGCCGAAGGAGATGGAGACGGCGATCCGGCGCCTGGAGGCGGGAGAGGATCCGGAGAAGGTCGAGGAGGACATGGGGGATCTCCTCGGCGACCTGATGGGAGAAGGGGGCGGACCTGGAGGCGGAGGCGGGGGCTACTCGAAGGACCCGGGCCTCTACGACTACTGATCCAGGTACAAAAGGGGCGCTGCCCTGGCGGCGGCGCCCTTGAACTTCGATCCAGGAGAGAGCGGGTTCAGGCGGACTTGGAGCCCCGACGACGCCACACCGCGAAGGCGACGAGGGAGGCGCCCGCCATCGCGGCATAGGTCTGCGGCTCGGGCACAGCCACCGCCAGATCGCGGATCTGGATTTCGCTTCCGATGGACCCCACCAGGGTCGTCGAGCCGGTGAGGAGGTCGATCGTGTAGAGCACCGAAGCGGAACCGTTGTGGAACGCGCCATAGGCGGTTCCGGACAGCGAGATGTCGAAGCCGCTGACATCGGCGATGTCCACGCCGAGCGCCCCGATCGTCTGCAGGTTCTGGAAGCCCGGCGTGGTGTTGTGCTGCACCAGCACATTGAGGGCGGTGTCGATCCCGAACAGGGTGGTTCCCGTGGCGGGGTCGTTGTCCGGATTGGTGTAGGCCACCGCGGTCACCGTCGGATTGATCCCGAAGTTGGAGTCCCCGGACTGGAAGGCGAGGCTGCTGTCGGTGCTCATTCCGGTTCCGAAGATCCGGAGGTTGGTGTCGGCGTCGGAGACGATCCGCAGCCGGTTCACGACGGGATTGAAATCGATGCCGAACTGCGTCCCCGAACCCAGGCTGGTCAGGAAGGAAGCCGAAGTGACATCGGTGGCCGCGCCGGTGGACGGCTGGATCGAGAACACACGGTCCCCGGTTCCGATGCCGTAGATCAAGCCATCCGCCGGCCGCACGTCGATGCCGAGGAGGGTGGAGCCCCCGAGGCCGGTCACGGCGACCGGGGTTGTGACCGTTCCGGGGGTCAGGCTGTCGAACTGGAACAGGAAGTTCCCGGTGCCCAGGCCATAGAGGGTCTCGGCCTGAAGGAGCGATGCGCCCAACAACAGTGCAGAGGCAAGCAGGGTTGGACGAACGCAGGCGAATCGTGAGTGTTTTGGTTGCATGGAATGGAGGTGCTGTTTCGAACCGGTCTCTCCGAGGGGAACGGCCCGACCTCCGGTGGAGGCATACCGGGACCATTCCCGCCCGACCTCCCTACTACGCCGCCGGGCGACGGACGGATGCATCCGGACTCAATTCGATTCCGCGGCGGCTCCATGCCCGCCGTCCTTCCATCTCCGATCGCGGTCTCGGAAGGGTCAACCCCGCACAATGCCGTCGGGGAGGTCGTTGCGGTCCCCGGGGTGCTTTGGGAAATGGCGGCACAGCTCGACCCCGGCGCTGCGGATCCCGGCGATGACGGCGTCCTGGAATCGCCCTGCCTTGAGCTGGGTTTCCATGTCGCGCGCCACGGCCTCCCAGAATCCGGGTCCGCAGCGGAAGTGGATGCCCTCGTCGCCGATCACCGCGAAACGCTGGATCTCCGGCGCGAAGTAGAGCAGCACGCCGTTCCGCAGCGGGGTTCGGTTCATGCCAAGGCGGTCGAACTCCCTCTGCGCGGCGGCCAGGACCTCTGCGGGTTCGCCAGAGGCAATGAACACGCGGATCTCCCCCGAGGTTCCGGCCTCGGCTTCGCGGATCGCAGCCGTGACCGCGTTGTCGTCGAGCTGCTTCTCAAACTCTCGTGCCTTCATTGAAATCGTGCTCCTGGTTTCACCATCCACCGCTGGCGCCGCCACCTCCGGAACGCCCGCCTCCCCCGCTGAATCCACCGCCTCCGCCACCGCCGCCTCCCCAACCACCACCACCGCCCCAGCCGCCCCCCCAGTGGTTCACGCCCCAGGAATGGTGGCCGGTCCGCGAGAACTGGGATCCCGTCTGACGCACCAGCAAGGCGATCCAGACGAACAGCAGGACGAAGCCTCCCATGGCTGGGTTGGACATCGATCCGAACAGCAGGGCGAAGAAATGACCTGCGGCTCCGATCACCACCCCGCCGAGCACGGAGCCGATCCGCAACGGACGCCAGAAGGCAAGCCGCGCCAAGCCCCCGAGCGCGGCGCCGGCGATGGCAGCCAACTTTCCCCAGCCCAGGATTTTCCGCGGATCGCGCCCTCCCTGGGTCTTGGGGGCCTTGTATTCCCCGCGGGTCGCCGCGATCACGGCGTCGATGCCGGCCTCCAGGGCCGCGTCGACCTCCCCGGATCGCATTTTCGGGGCGACGGCCTGGGAAATGATCCGACCCGCCGTGGCGTCCGGGAGCGGTCCCTCGAGACCATAGCCGACCTCGATGCGCATCTTCCGTTCGTCGCGGAAGACCGCGAACAGGACGCCGTTGTCGCGACCCTTCCGTCCGATCTTCCACTCCTGGAACACGCGGTGGACGTGTTCTTCGAGGGTGGTCCCCGATGGGATCGAGGGGCTGGTCCAGAGCACGACTTGGGAGCCGTCTGACTTCTCGAACTCCTCCAGCTTCCGGAGGATCCGTCCCCGGGCCGCCGGTGAGAGCATGCCCGCGGCGTCCTCGACGTGTTGTCGCGGCGCTGGAGGGAGCGCGGGCTTGGAGCCCTGTGCGTGGGCCGATCCCGACAGGAGAAGCCATCCGGCCAGGCACAGCACGATGAAGCCCGCCACGTGGTGACGAAATGGGGCGGGACTTCTCATGCCGGGCGCGTGGCTCTGGTGTGCCGTGGGGTGTCTCAACGGGCACCGCCGTTGCCGAAGTCCACCTTCGGGGCTTTGGCGGCACCGGCGTCGGCAGTGAAGTAGGGCCGCGGTTGGAAGTTGAACATCCGCGCCACGAGCACCCGAGGGAAGGTCTCCACCGAGGTGTTGTAGCCTTGGACCGCCTCGTTGAAGCGCTGGCGTTCGACCGTGATGCGGTTCTCGGTGCCCTCGAGCTGGACTTGGAGGTCGCGGAAGGCTTGGGTGGACTTCAGTTCCGGGTACTTCTCGGCGGTGACCAACAACCGGGAAAGGGCGGAGCCCAGGGCGCCTTGGGCGTCCTGGAAGGCCTTGAGCTGGGCGGCGTTGTCCGGGGCGGATCCGGGCTGGAGGCGGACCTGTCCGACCGAGGCGCGGGCTTCGGTCACCTCCTTCAGAACGGAACGCTCGAAGTTCGCGGAACCCTGGACGGTGGACACCAGGTTGGGGATCAGGTCGGCGCGCCGTTGGTACACGGTCTCCACCTGGGCCCAGGCCCGGTCGACGCCTTGGCGTCCGGCGACGAGTCCGTTGTAGCTGTTGCACCCGCCCACCCCGACGGCGAGGACGAGGGCCAGGAGGGCGGCGAGGATGATTCCGAGAACGGTCTTCATGGCGGCTGGAAGATGGGCTTGGAGCGACTCCGGGTCACGTGGAAGCGTGGGGAAAGGATTCCAACGGACTCACCGCGGAGGGACGGTTCGCCAAGTTGAATGGCGCCACCGGCACGCCGGATCGTCCCTTTGCCGTGTCCGCGAGGGGATTGGCCTTGACCGAAAAGAGCCGGGCTCTGCAGCGTTGGTTCAGCGTCGGAAGGAGAAGCCCACTCCCGACCGGCCCGATCCAGCCCAGGATCGATGTCACTCAGAACCCGATGAAGACCAAGCTGTCATTCCGCAACCTCGCCTCGAGGCTCCCTGTCGGACGCGGAGGATTCACCCTGATCGAACTGCTGGTGGTGATCGCGATCATCGCGATCCTTGCCGGCATGCTCCTGCCCGCCTTGGCCAAGTCCAAGTCCAAGGGCCAGGGCATCATGTGCATGAACAACACCAAGCAGCTGATGCTGGCTTGGAAGCTGTATGTGGACGACCAGGCGGGGAAGATCCCGCCGGCCTACTCCGACAATCCGGCCCAGAACTCCTGGGCGTCCGGCATCCTCGATTGGAACGGTGCCAACCGGGACAACTGGGACGTCACCAACACCCTGGCCAAGGGTTCGATCTGGAAGTACGCGGGCCAGACCCAGAAGATCTACAAGTGCCCGGCGGACAATTTCCGCACGGTCGGCGCGAATCCCCGCGAGCGGCTCCGGAGCAACTCGATCAACGCCTGGGTGGGCATGCATGACGGGAGGCCGACCTGGTTCGGCAACAGTCCCCCGTGGCGGATGTTCCTGAAGGACACGGATTTCGTGAACCCGTCCGACACCTGGGTCTTCGTGGACGAACATCCGGACAGTATCAACGACGGCTTTTTCTGCACCGACATGAAGCCGGCGCCGAATCTGGCCCAGGCGGTCCTGCCCGATTGTCCGGCCAGCTACCACAACGGCGCCTGCGGTTTCGCCTTCGCGGATGGCCATTCCGAGATCAAGCGTTGGACCGACAGGCGGACGATGGTGCCCGTCAAACGCACCGGATTCACCCCGGGCAACCAAGCCAACAACCGGGATGTGGAGTGGCTCTGGAGCAAGACCACGCAGCGCCTCAACTGAGGACACAGCCGGCTTCAGCCGGCGGACAGGGGACCGGGTGCGTCGATCGACGACCCGGTCCCTTCGCTTTTTGGGCAGGGAGGGATGCTTGGCCCTGCTGCCAAATCGCCGCTTCCAGAACGAGCGCTTGACCGTCTGTGGCCGCGATTCCTAGTGTCCCGGCTCTTTGTCTGGTCGTTCCCAGCCGGGACGACCCGTCGCATCACTGTCGAAAGTCATGAACGTTTCCGCCGAGAATCTGGGTCCTTGCAAGAGGCTCCTCCGTGTCGAGGTGCCGGTCGAGGGGGTCAATGCCGCCTTCGACTCCATCACCGCCGACTTCCAAAAGCAGGCGCAGATCCCGGGCTTCCGTCCTGGAAAGGCGCCGAAGCACCTGGTGGTGAAGGCGTATGAAGGCCGGATCGACGAGGAGGTCCGCAAGAAGCTCTTCAACGAGTCCTACCAGAAGGCCACCCAGCAGGAGAAGCTGCGGGTGGTGACGACCCTGAACGTCGAGGAGTTGACCTTCGGCCGCGGGATGCCGTTCTCCTACACGGCGACCTTGGAGCACACTCCGGACTTCGATCTGCCGAACTACAAGGGCCTCAAGGCACAGCGTCCGGTCACCCAGCCGACCGACGCCGATGCCGAACGGGCGATGTCCATCCTCCGCGAGCAGCAGGTGAAGTACAACGACGTGCTCCGCGCGATCGTGGCCAATGACATCGCGGTGGTGAATTACAAGGGCACCCTCGACGGCAGGCCCATCACGGACACGGCGCCGACGGCCAAGGGTCTCACCGAGAAGCAGAACTTCTGGGTGCAGATCAAGCCCGAGTCGTTCATCCCGGGATTCACCACGCCGTTGGTCGGCGCCAGCGCCGGCGACCGCCGCACGGAGACGCTCACCCTGCCCGCCGACTTCGTCGTCGCCGAGCTGTCCGGCAAGGAAGTGGTCTATGAGATCGAGGTCGTCTCCGTGAAGGAGAAGATCCTGCCCGAGGCCAACGACGAGTTCGCCAAGGGCTTCGGCGCCGAGAACCTGGAGAAGCTCCAGGAAGGCATCCGCCAGGACCTGAAGAACGAACTCGAGTTCCGTGCGCGCCGCGCCGTCCGTGACCAGCTGCTGAAGGCCCTGCTCGACCAGGTCAACGTCGAGCTGCCGGAGTCCGTGGTCGCCAACGAGACCCGCAACGTGGTGTACAGCATCGTCAACGAGAACCAGCAGCGGGGCGTGTCCAAGGAAGTCATCGAGTCCCGCAAGGACGAGATCTTCGCGACCGCCGCCACCAGCGCCAAGGACCGGGTCAAGGCCGCCTTCATCCTCAATCGCATCGCGGAGCAGGAGAACATCAAGGCGGAGCAGAAGGAGATGACCCAGCGGATCATCGCCCTCGCCCAGCAGAACAAGACCACGCCCGACAAGTTCGTGAAGGTCCTGCAGGAGCGGAACGCGTTCCCTGAGATCGCCCAGGAGATCGTCACCTCCAAGGTGCTCGACTTCATCGAATTGAACGCCCAGGTCGAGGAAGCGGCCCTCGCTCCGGCTCCGGCGGCCTGATCGGCCCCGATCCGGTTCTGCGTTGCGCAGGACAGGACGGCGGTTCCCTTTCCGGGGAACCGCCGTCCTGCTTTTGCAGTGGACCATTCCGGCCAAGAGGGAGGACTCGTGAGCCAGAGTCCTCCTGTGGAAGTAACGACGGATCTCCCCCAGCAATGCCAGGTCGCCTACTTGGAGCCGGACCGGGTCAGGCCCAGATCCTCGTAAATGGCCTGATTCACTTGGAGTTGACGTCGTTGGTGGCCGGGTTCGCCAGGCATACCATTGCAGAACCACGCCACCGCCAGTTGGTAGGCCGGGTCGGCGAAGCCGCATCCGGTCTGGGCTCCGCTGTGACCAAAGGTGTCCGAACCCGCATGCGGCCCGTATCCGTAGGGCATGCCGGGCGTGTTGAGGAGGAATCCGCGTCCCATGTCGACGACCGCCTGGAAGGTCCGGTCGCGGACGCCGGATCTGTGTCGTGCGACGGCGTCGCGGACCGATTCGGGACGAAGCCAACCTTCGGGCGGAGCCAACATCGCCGCGTACAGGCGTGCGAGATCGCGTGCAGGTCCATGGAACCCGGAACCTGGCCTTTCACACTGCAGCACCACGGGGTCGTTGAGCTCCGGATCGGGAACCGGTTTCCCTGATCGCGTGTCATGTTGAAGCGCGCGCCGCCTCCCCGCTTCGGCTCCCTCGGGAACCAGCCAGGAATCACGGATGCCGAGGGGTCCCAGAATCCGGTTTTGGAGGAAGGCGCTGAGGGGTTCCCGTGCGATCCTGCGCACCACTTCGCCAAGTACGGTCCAGCTCGCGAAGCGGTGGTATCCGGCGTCCGTTCCCGGAATCCAACCGGGCTCGAGCGGCGTGGCGCAAATGGCGGCAAGGGCGATTTCCGTCGGGAGTCTCGGATCGATGCGGTCCGCGGTGCGGAACCCGCCCGTGTGGAGCAGCAGATGGGAAAACGTCAGAATGGCCTTCCCGTCGGCGGCGAATTCCGGGATCCAATCGGCGACGGGTTGGTCCGGATGGGCCTTCCCCTCCTCGAACAGCGCCGCCAAGGCGATGGCGGTAACGGGTTTGCCGGCGGAGAGCCACGGCATGGCGACCGAGGAGTCCATCGGGGTCCCCGATGCGGGATCGCGGAGCCCCAGGTTGAGTTCGGCGAGCGGTTGACCGTGTCTGAATACCGCCAACTGGGCCCCGGGGTGGAAGCCTTCACGGATTCCGGATTCGAGGACCTCTCGGGTCCGTGCCAGCGGATTCACCGTGCCCGTTGGGCGAGCAGTTCCACGATCCCGGCAAGCACCTCGTCGCGGTCGCTGCCGGCGAGGGCGAGGGCGAGCTGCGCGTTCAGGAAGCCATACTTGGCGCCCATGTCGTGACGTCGGCCTCGGGTTTCAAAGGCCAGATACCGACCGTGGTGCGCGAGTGCGGCGAGGGTGGTCGAGAGGTGGACCGGGGCGGCGGTCTCCTTCACCGCGCGGTCCAGCAGGGACATCGCCGCGGGATTGAGCACATGCATGCCGAAGAAGCAGAGGTAGTGCGCGGCGCGCAGGCCCGGGACCACCAGGCGTTGTTCGGCGGTGGTCGGAGTGGGCTTCTCGAGGACTTCGGTGATCTCATACAGCGCCTCGCGGCCGTGGACCCGGCGTCCGCCGATCGCGCCGTAGTAGGGAAGCTTGCTCTCGTGGGTCGCCTGGACTGCGGAGACGGCGGCAACTTCCTTCGAGGCGACCTCGACCAACTGTCGCGCGCAGCACTTCTCCGTGGCGCTGATGTAGACGTGGTCGCCGACCATCAGGAGGAACGGGGCGTCGCCGGTGAACTCCCGGCCGCACCAAACGGCGTGTCCATAGCCGCGGGGTTCTTGCTGTTCGATGAAGCGCAGGCGCCGTGCGTGGGGTCCCGCGGCGACGGTGAACGCCTGTTGGTCGCCCGGGTGGACAACCACGCCGATCTCCTCGATTCCCGCCGACAGGGCCTCCTCCAGGATGACCCCGAGCGCGGACTTCGGCTCGCCCTGACGATCCACGAGCGTCTGGAGCGGGAGGGTTCTTTGGTTGCGTCCCGCGGCGGTGATGAGGGCTTTGCGGATTTGCATCGGCAGAGCCGACGCTGACATAGGGGGCTACCTCTGTCAGGTTCCAACCGGATGGCACTTTCGTGCAAAATCCTTTGCAGATGTAAACGTGTGACTAGATTGACCACCATGAAACCCGGTTCGAGATACGAGGGCGGGAAGGGGTTCACATTGATCGAATTGCTGGTGGTGATCGCGATCATCAGCATCCTGGCGAGCATGCTTCTGCCTTCGTTGGCGGGCGCGAAGCGGCGGGCGCGGGTGACGGAGTGCATCAACAACCTGAGGCAGATGGGCATCGGCATCGAGCTGTACGCGCAGGATGCGAACGGTCATTTCCCGCCGGCGGCGGTTCAGGAACTGGACGCCCAGCGCCAGCAAACCGGCCCCCTGAGGAACGTCCGCCGCGCCTTGGGCGGCAACGATCCCAGGCCGGAGTTCCTGGACGTGGTCCCTTCGGCACGGGTCCGACCTCTGTACCGGTACGTCCAGGCACCGAAAGCGTTCCGCTGCGCGGAGGACCGGGGTCAGCCGTTGCTGCCTTGCGAGATCGCGCCGCGCCAGACGCCCTCGAACTACGACACCATCGGATGCAGCTATTCCTACAACGCCGGCAGCCTCACCACGATCGGAGGAGGGGGCTTTCGAAGGGCGGTCGATGACCCGGCCCTCGGACTTTCCGGAAAGGACCAGGGTTGGGTGCCGAATCCGTCCCTGTTCATCCTCGCCCACGAACCGCCGGCTCGACCCTACTCCTGTGGGGCCGACGTTCGTTGGTATCAGTGGCACTTCTCGCAGGGTGCCACGGAGATCAGCGATCCCCGCGCCGCCTCGGGCCGCTTCGTCTCGCCGGTCCTCTTCGTGGATGGACACGTCAAGCAGCATGACTTCACCCGGGCGTTAACCACCGATCCGACCCACCCCTACGAGGAGACCTCGGACTGGATGTGGTACAAGGCGGCGGACGGCCGGTGACGTGAACCGATGAATCCGGTAGCCTCCAAACCGATGAGCGAGACGACGAGACCGTCGGCCGAGGTGCGCCTGCGCGTCGAGGAGTTGACGGGATTCCATGGCGGACTGGTCCGCGCGGTGGTCGGCTGCGGGCTGGGCGGCCCGGAGTTGACGGAGTTCTTCAACGGGAAGGTCCGGGCCACCTGCGTGGGCTGCGGGTTGGTTGTGAACGGCGAGGAGTTGGGCAAGCTCGCCCTCGTGCCCGGGGCGGGTGGCGAACCGGACCCGCAATCCGACCGTCTCCGGCTGGGCTATTGCGGCCGGCCGAACTGCCAGTCGCGCTTCTATCAGGTGGTGGTGGATTCGGTGACCAAGGTCGAGGCGGCCACGGTAGTACCCCGAGCCCTCGAGCTCTGGAGGAATCCGCCACCGGAACCGGAATCCCCGGATGTCCCCAAGGCGCCGGTGCCTTGGTGGAGACAGCGCAGGAACCAGTACGCCCTCGGCGCGCTGGCGGTGGTGTTGATCGTCTGGTGGAAGCTGGGACCCACGGAAGGACCATTGGCCATCCGCAAGGAGCCCACGAAGTACCAGGCGGCGCCGGATCCCTACCGCGGCGGTTCCGGTGAGGCGCTCCAGTAGGCACGCGTCGCGACGTGGCTGCACTGGTCCCGGAAGGCCTGATCCCGGTAGCCTCGACCCATGACGGTCACGTCCTCGTGGTGGCTTCCGATCCTCCTTCTCTGTGTCAGCAACGTCTTCATGACCTTTGCCTGGTACGGGCACCTCAAGCACAAGGGAGTGCCGCTGTGGCAGGCCATCCTCGCCAGCTGGGGCATCGCCTTCCTTGAGTATATGATCATGGTTCCGGCGAATCGTTGGGGGAGCGAACGCTATTCGCCCTACCAGCTGAAGATCCTCCAGGAGGTCGTCACGCTGGTGGTCTTCCTCGTGTTTGCCTTCGCCTACTTCGGCGTAAAGCCTCAGTGGAACCACATCGCGGCCTTCCTTTGCATCCTGGCCGCGGTGGGCTTTACGTTCCTGCCCGCCGCCGGAAATTGAGCGGCGCGGAAGGGATCTTCACGCCGAGAACCGACCCCATCCTCACAACGGCCGCGGTAGTGTCGTCGGGATCGTGACGCGGTAAAAGCGGTTGGTGCCGGCTCCGGAGGTGTCGGTGATCCGCCGGACGGTACCGTCACCGAGGAACCCACCGATCTCGGACCAGGGTCCGAGCGGCGTCGAGGCGGCCTCGAGCCGGTTGGTGAGTCCCGGGACGCCCGCGAAGCCTAGGGTCGGTCCGGCCGGATCCGGAACCGGCGCGACCGGTGCGGGCAGTTCCGTGATGTCCACGTACAGGAGATTGGCGAAGAGCTGGGCGGGGGTGGGGCCTCCCGGCTGGCCCACCGGGTATTGGAGCACGGGCAGCTCGGCGAACGTGCCGCCGGCGTTCACGATGACATTCGTCGCGCGGGTCACCGGCAGGAAGGTGTTCAGTCGGTTGAAGACATCGAGATCGCCCACCACGCGGCCAAACACGGTGAAGCCGCCGTTCTGGGTATCCAGGTTTGCGGCGTTGTTGTTGAGGCTCAGGAACCACTGGCTCGACGCCGAGTCGGGCCCGCCGCCGGCGCGGATCGTGGAACGGTTCACCGTCCAGGCGACCTCGTTTCCGACGACATTGGTCGCGACGATGCGGTCGGTGAGGAAGTTGGTGTAGGCGACGTCGGGAAACGGTTCGGGGTAGGTGACGACGTTCGTGCCGGCCGCGATGAGTTGTGGGAAGAAAGTGGTCGAGTTGCTGAGGACGGTGGTCCCGAGGTTGTTGGTGTAGGAACCGATCTTGGCCATGGACAGCGTCCCGTAGAGGTTGCTGTACCGGGCGCCGGTCTCGAACTCGTTGGGGATGGTGGGGAAGACGGTCACGTTCTCCACGGTCTGGGTGCTGGTGCCGCGGTTGGCGACCCGGAAGCCGCCGCCCTGCATCACGAAGTTGTTCACCACGCGGTGGGAGAACATGTTCGTGTATCGGCCCGACCGCACGTACGCGAGGAAGTTGCTCGTGGTGATCGGCTTCTCGCGGTCGTAGAGCTCCACCACCACGTCGCCGAGCCCGGTGCGGAAACGGACCAGCGGACCAGCCAGGGCCGGGAGGAGGGTCGGGAGCAACAGCAGCAGGAACAGAAGCGCGCGCGGCATCGTGATCCTATTCAACGGAAAGACCCGCCGAAGGCAAGTAGCCTTGGCGGGCCGAAACCGGAACCCGGTCGACGCATCAGGCGGTCAATTCGTCCTTCTTCTCCATGAAGGCGTAGCAGAGCAGGTGGAGGATGTGCATCTGGACGTCCTCGACGCGCCCGTAGTGGGTGTCGCCGATGACGACGACCTGGTCGCCGATCTCCGCCAGCCGGCCTCGCTTGGCCCCGACGAGCGCGATGGTGCGGACGCCGTTCCCGCGGGCCCACTCGAACGCCTTCACGAGATTCGGGGAATTGCCGCTGACGCTGGCCGCTATGAGCACGTCGCCGGCGCGGGCGTAGTTGGCGAGTTGGCGGACGAAGACGTCGTCGTAGGAGTAGTCGTTTCCGAGGGCGGTGAGCCAGGCGACGTTGTCGGTCAGGGAAAGGACGCGGAACCGGCGGGGGAGGGCGTCGGAGGATCCCTTTCCGAGGTCGACGGCGAAGTGGCTGGCATTGGCGGCACTGCCGCCGTTGCCGATGGCGAAGACCTGGGCATCGGACTTCCAGGCGGAGCGCAGGGTTTCGACCAGGCTGGCGAGTTGCTCGGGATCGAGGGTGTCCACCGCCCGCTTCTGCGCCTCCAGGTATTCGGCGATCCACTGTTTCATGTGTTCCGATGGTGGCCCCGGCCGTCGATCCCGTCGAGGCCGTGTTCCTCCGTTGAGTGCCCTGTTCCGGGCGTTTAGCTTTGGGGACGTGGCCAGCATCCTCGTCACCGGTGCGTCCGGGTTCATCGGATCCGCGGTGGTCCGGCATGCCTTGGCCTCGGGCCATGACGTCGCCGGACTGGTCCGGGGTTCGGGTCGCCTTCCACCCGGTGCGGTCGAGATCCCCGGCGACCTCGCCTCGCCGCCTTGGGAGGACATCGCGAGGTTCTCCCCGGAACGGGTCGTCCATTCCGCCTGGATTTCGACACCTGGCGTCTACCTTGAGTCCCCGGAGAACGAGGCCCACGTCGATTGGTCGCTGCGGCTGGCCTGCGGCCTTGCAGAACGCGGTGTCCGGAGGCTGCTGGTGCTGGGTACCTGCATCGAGTACCAGACCTTGCAGGGCGTCTGTAGCGAGGACCTGACTCCGATACGACCGTCTTCCACCTACGCCCGGGCCAAAGCGCGTCTTCACGAGAACTTGAATCGTGACCTTGCCGGAACCGGAGTCGGATTGTCCTGGGGAAGGGTGTTCTACCCCTACGGCGAAGGGGAGCATCCCGCGAGGTTGTGCTCCTCGCTTGTCGCCCGGTTCCGCCGTGGCGAGACCGCGGAGCTGCGGACGCCGGACAGCGCGAAGGACTACATCCACATCGATGATCTGGCCGCGGCCATCCTGACGGTCGTGACGTCGGATTCTACCGGGGCGGTGAACCTGGGACCGGGGAGGGGGTAAAGGTGCGTGAGATCGCCGAACGGATCGCCGCGTCGATGGGATGTCCGCAGCTGCTGAGGCTGCCGGCGGTTCCCGCTCCGGATCCGGTGGGCGATGTGGTGGCAGATGTCACCCGGCTCCGTTCGATGGGTTGGGAACCGAAGGTGACGCTTGAGTCCGGTCTCCGGCGGCTGGTAAAGCACGCGTCCCTATGAAGCTCCGCTCGGACTGTCCAGGCTGCGGCGGCCGTCGCCTCGGAACGCCGTTCGTGCTTCCGAAGCAGCCGGTGGTGCTCAACTACCGGTTTCCGGATGCGGCCGCGGCGAGGCGTGTGCCCCGGAGGGACGTGTCGCTGGTCCAGTGCCGGACCTGCGGCTTGGCCTTCAACGCGACGTTCGATCCTGCGGTGATCCCCTATGACGCCGGCTACGAGAACCGCCAGTGTTTCTCCCCGGCCTTCACCTCCCATCTGGAGTCTTTGGCGGCCCGACTCGTGCGGCATCTGCCGGCGGCCGGCGGCTCGGTCTTGGAGGTGGGATGCGGAAAGGGCGATTTCCTGCGCATGGTCTGCCGGCGTCCCGACGTGGTTGGCGTCGGATACGACACCAGCCATGAGGGTCCCGAGGTCGAGTGCAACCTGCGATTCCATCGGCGCTACGTCGGGCCGACGGACGTGGACCGCGCCCACGACCTGATCCTCTGCCGGCACGTGGTGGAGCATGTCGGGCCCATCGGGGATTTCTTCGTGGAGTTGGCGGCGATCGCCCGGGCCTCCGGGGATCCCCTGGTGGTGGTGGAGACGCCCCGGTTCGAGTGGATCGTGAAGAACCGCTGTCTTTGGGACGTGTTCTACGAGCACTGCAACTACTTCCCGATGCCAACGTTGGCCCGCCTGGCCCGGAGGGCCGGATTCAGGGTGGAACGTCATTCGAAGGTCTTCGGCGGGCAGTACCAGCTGCTGGAGCTGCGTCTGGCCAAGGTCCAGCGACCCCTCCGCCCCCTGGTTTTGGACACCGACGCCCAGCTGGCGCCCTTCGCCCGTGCCGCACGGCGGAAGTTGGACGCCATCGAACGCGACGTGGGACGCCTGGTCCGCCGGGGCCGGTGGGCGATCTGGGGCGCCGGGGCGAAAGGGGTGGCCTTGGTGAACCAGTTGCGCACGGTCCGTCCCGATTGCGTGATCGACTCGAACGCCGCCAAGCAAGGCTGCGTGATTCCCGGTTCCTCGGTTCCCGTCGTGGGTCCCACGGATCCGAGGGTCCAGCGCCTCGGACTCATCCTGATTGCCAACCCCAACTACGCCGGGGAGATTTCCGAAACACTGAAGCCGCTCGGCTATCCGGGTCGCCTGCTCGTCCTCCAATGAAACTCACCATCGACACCACCGCCGGAACCCTCGTCCGCGAAGATGCCGGCGCCGTCGAGTCCGTGCCGCTCTACTCCGACCGCGCCTTCGACCTGATCTCGGACGAGTGGCTCAAGGTCGGCTGGAACCAGAAGTACTCCTACTCGTTCTCCTGGTTCGGTCGCCCCGTCATCCAGCTTCCCGAGGACATCGTCCGGATCCAGGAGGTGCTCTACCGCGTGAAGCCCGACGTCGTCGTCGAGACCGGCGTGGCCCACGGCGGATCGCTCGTGATGTACGCCTCGTTCTTCAAGGCCATGGGACGCGGCCGTGTGATCGGCGTGGACATCGAGATCCGTCCGCACAACCGGGAGGCGATCGAGTCGCATGAACTGGCGGAGTACATCACCCTGGTGGTCGGCAGCTCGACCGCCCCGGAGACGGTCTCGAAGGTCCGCGACCTGGTGAAACCGGGTGAGACGGTCCTGGTGATCCTCGATTCCGACCACAGCCGGGCACACGTCGCCGCCGAACTCGAGGCGTATCACGACATGGTCACCCCGGGTTCCTACATCGTCGCGACGGACGGCATCATGAAGGACCTGGAGAAGGCGCCGCGCGGTCGTCCGGGATGGGCCACGGACAACCCGACCACCGCCGCCGCGGACTTCGCCGCCGCGCATCCGGAGTTCCTGCTGGAACAGCCGGCGTGGCCCTTCAACGAGAGCAACCTGACCCGCAACCTGACCCACTGGCCGGGCGCCTACCTGCGTCGTCTCCGCTGAGCGGGTCATGCAGCCGAATCCCCAGATGCCGGCGGCCGGACCCTTCTTCTCCATCCTGCTCCCGACCCGGAACCGTTCGGAGATCGTGGGCGGTGCCATCCGCTCGGTGCTGGAACAGTCGGAGAAGGACTGGGAACTGGTCGTGTCGGACAACGACGAGTCCCCGGAGAAGACGCGGGAAGTGGTGGCCGCCAGCCCCGATCCCCGGATCCGGTATCTGCGCACCAGCGGGCAGCTCTCGATGCACCACAACTGGGAGAACGCGTTGAAGGCGGCCCGTGGCTCGTGGATCCTGGTCCTCGAGGACAAGCAGAGACTCGCGCCGAAGGCCTTGCGCTTCCTGCGGTCGGTCTGCGAGCGGAACCCGGACAGCCTCGTCTCCTACCCGTTCGTCATCGCTCCCCGGGAAGACCTCGAGAGTCCCCGGGACGAACCCCGTGAGCGCCGGTTTTCCTGCGAGGCGGTGGTGGAGGAGTTCTGCCGATTCAGCCCGCTGTACTGGGACATCTTCCCCAGGGCCCTGACATCCTGCGCCCCGCGCCACCTCTTCGACCGTGCCCGCGAGCGGAGCCGCACCGGGTTCGTCTTCAGCTACATCACCCCGGACTACGCCTCCGGTTTCCAGTTGCTCAGCCTGGCGCGCGATCTCGTGCATCTGGAGGAACCGGTCATCGTGGTGCCCCCTTCGGTGCATCAGGCGAAGAAGACCTACTCGAACGGGCAGGCCAGCATGACCAAGCAGCCTTCCTACGAGAGGTTCCTCGACACCATACCGGTGCCACGCGGGGAGATGCTCGCGGAGTGCCTCATCCCGTCGGTTTTCCTCTGGCCCAACCTGGTCGTCCACGACTTCCGCCACCACTACCGTCGTCCGGGCCACACGCCGGCGATCCATCGCGCGGGCTACCAAGCCCAATGCCTGTTGATCCTGCTCCAGGCTGGGATTTGGGGCACCGACATCCGACCCGAGATCCACCTCGCCTGGAGGTCGATGGTCGGGGGAGGCCCCCTTTCCGCCTTGCAGACGGTGGTCCTCTTCTTGTGGCGTGGCGTCCGGGCCAAGGCTTTGAGTCTCCTGAACAACCTTCGCCGCTGAGCATCCCATTCCCCAAGCCATGAAGAACAAGACCGACGGAGGTTCCCGATCCAAAGCGGCTGTCGTCTGCTTCGCCGTCCTCGCGACGGTTCTCGCAGTGCTGTTCCGCGGAAGCTTCGTGCCGGGACAACTCGCCTTCGCCAACGACGCCCCCTTCGCGCTCATGGACGCCTTCTCCGAACTGCGTTGGAGCCATTTCTGGCGTGGAGCCTGGGTCCAGGCCAACTGGGTGGGTTCCGAGGTGCTCCCGCTGCAGCCGAGCTTCACCCATCTCTGGTTCCTCGTGGGAGGATCCGTCTTCTTCAACAAGTTCATCGGCCCCCTTTCGCTCCTGTTCTTCGGCTTCTCCGCCTACGTCTTCGGAAGGAGCCAGAAGTTCTCCCATTGGGTCGCCGGCCTGATGGGCATCGCTGCGGCGCTGAACGGAGACATCCTCTCCCATGCCTGCTGGGGACTCGGGGGCCGGGCGGTGTATCTCGGGTTCTTCCTGCTTGCCGCGGCCCTGGTCGCGCGCGCCGCCACGGGTGGGCGGGCTTGGCTGCGCCTCGTCCCCGCCGGACTTTGCATCGGGATGGTGGTGATCGAAGGCGCGGACACGGGCGCGATCCAAAGCGTCTACTTCGCCGCCTTCCTGATCTTCAACGAGTGGATCTCAGGCGGCGGACGTCCCCGGGCCGCCGTGACTGCCGCCGCCAAGTTGGCCGTGATCGTGGGCACCTCGGCCCTCGTCGCGGCCCTCGCGCTGAGCAGCCTCGTCGGGACCCAGATCCAGGGCGTGGCCGGAATGGAGCAGGACGAGAAGTCCCGCCAGCAACGCTGGAGGTTCGCAACCGGATGGAGCTATCCGCCGACCGAGGTCACACGTTTCGTCGTGCCGGGAATCAAGGGCTACCGCATGGACACGCCGGATGGCGGATACTATTGGGGCGACGTCGGGGCGGAGAGCCAGCCGCCCCGATTTTCGGGTGGCGGCGAGTATGTGGGCGTCCTCGTGATGCTGGTCGCCGCATGGGCGGTTGCGCGCGCCGCCACGGGGCGTCCCAAGGAATCCGGCCAGCCCTTCGATGCGCGTGAGCGACTCCTGATCGGGTTCTGGGCCGTGTGTTGTCTGTTGTCCCTCCTCTTCGCCTTCGGCCACTTCGCCCCGTTCTACAGGCTCCTCTACCAGCTACCCTATTTCTCCACGATCCGCATCCCGATGAAGTTCCTCCACCCGATGCACCTCGGACTGGTCGTGCTTTTCGGGTACGGCCTTGAGGGCCTGTCCCGATCCCATCTTCGCGGATCGGCTCCCTGGGGCGGTGGGATCGTTGAGCGGATCGGCGGCTGGTGGCGCGGTTCCAGGGGATTCGAACGCGGTTGGCGGAACGGATTGCTGGCGGTGGTTGTGGGCGGTGTCGTCGCCGCCACGGTCTACGGATCCTCGGTCGCCGACCTGACCAAGACGCTTTCCCGGACCCCGGGGATCCCGGCCGCCGATGCTCCGGCGGTCGCCGCCTTCTCGGTCCGTGAAGCGTGGGTCGCCGCCGGATTCCTCTCGGCCTACGGGGCGATCCTCGCCGCGATCTCGGCCGGCCACTGGGCCGGACGGGAGAAGGGCGCGATGTTGTTGCTGGGCGCGGTGCTGACCGCCGACCTCTATCGCGCCAGCGTCCCCTGGGTCCAGCACTACGACTACGAACGTCGCTACCAGAGCAACCCGGTGATCGATCTCCTACGGACCAACGCGTGGGAAGGGCGCATGACCGCCCGCATCACTCCCGGCAAGTGGAACGCCTTCTCGAGGCCGGGTGACAACACGTTGATGGCGGTCCTCAACCAGTGGCTGGAACACCACTACCAGAAGTTCCGCATTCAGACCCTCGACATCATCCAGATGTCCCGGGTGCCCCAGCTCGACAACGATTTCCTGGGCACCTTCTCGCCGACCCATCCGGTCATCCTGGACCTGCCGGGATACGCGATGGAACTGCACCGCCTGGAACCCGATCAGGCCAGGCAGGTGCGTGAAATCCTCGCCACGACCGGAGCCACGAACTTCCCGAACATGTGCCGCCTTTGGGAGCTGACAAACACCCGGTACATCGTCGGTGCGGGAGTCCTCGCCGACTTCCTCAACGACTACGTCGACCCGAAGAAGCGTCGGTTTCGCAGCCGGATGGAGTTCAGCTTCGCCCTCAAGCCGGACAGCCCGGCCAATCAGAATCCAACCCTCGACGACATCACCACGGTCCAACGGCCCGGCGGCGAGTATGCCGTCGTCGAGTTCACCGGCGCCCTGCCGCGCGCCAAGTTCCTGACCCGATGGACGACCCAGACCAACGATGCGTCCGCCTTGGCCCGGCTCGCCGACCCGGGCTTCGATCCGCATTCGGAGGTGATCCTGGCGGACGACATCGGCGCGCCGCCGTCCACACCGGATCCCGG
>CAMASJ010000028.1 GCA_945860685.1 Akkermansia muciniphila | reverse complement strand
ACCAGTTCGGCACGCTCAATGCCCGCATCGAGGCGGTGGTCGGAAACCACGACGGGCTTCGGGACCTGTCCCGCCGGTTCGAGGTGCCCTTTCACCACCTCCCGGCCGACGGGCTTTCCCGCGAGGCGCATGAGGCGGCGGTCCGCGAGGTGGTCGACGCGATCGCTCCGGACTACCTGGTCCTCGCGAAATACATGCGGGTGCTGAGCCCGGTTTTCGTCGCGGCCCATCCCGAGCGTATCGTCAACATCCATCATTCCTTCCTGCCGGCGTTCGTCGGCGCCAAGCCCTACCTCCAGGCGTTCCAGCGGGGCGTGAAGGTGATCGGCGCGACCGCCCACTTCGTGACCGACGAACTCGACGCCGGTCCGATCCTCGTTCAGGAGGTGCTTCCCGTGGACCACACCCGCAGCCCGGAGGAATTGGCCAGGGCCGGTCGGGAGGTGGAACGTTCCGCCCTCTCCAAGGCGCTTCGACTGGTCTTCGAGGACCGCGTCTTCCTCCACGGCAACCGCACCGTCCTCTTCGACTGAACCGTCGCCGTCGACGCGATGCCCGGCGCCTTCGGCTCCTGTCTTCCAATTCCGCCGGGACACGACACACTTCCCTCCGTCCTCCCACCCGCCATGAAAGACTGTCCCCTCCGCACCTCGGTCATCGGCAGCCATCCTTTCCCCGGCTGGCTGGAACTCGCCTCCGCGCACCTGGACCGCTTCGGCCCCGAGGACCTCGCCGAACTCCAACGCGACGCCGTCACCTGCGCCGTCCAGGACCAGGTCCAGGCGGGGCTGGACGTCATCACCGACGGTGAGCAGACCCGCCTCGACTTCAACCTCAGCTTCTACGGGTTCATCCAGGGCATCGCGTTGGAATCCAGTTCGCCGCGCCGCTTCGGTCCGCCGGCCCACGACCAGCGCGGCAAGCATGCGGTGGTGGCGCCGCTGACGGCCCCGCGCGGTCTCGGCGCCGTCGAGGAGTTCCGCCGGCTCCAATCGGTCGTGGAGGGACGGCTCCATCGGCCGGTCACCCTCAAGGCGTCCATTCCCGGCCCTTACACGCTCTCCGGACGGCTCTTGCCGAACCGCGACCTTGGGTACCCCGACCGTTGGGCGTTGACCGAGGCGCTGCTGCCGATCGTGAGGAAGGAACTCGAGGACCTCGTCGCCGCGGGTTGCCGCGAGATCAGCGTCGATGAGCCGTCGATGAGTTGCTACGCGTACCGGGAGGACGTGCGGCGGTTCGTGGACCTCTACAACCGCACCATCGAGACCGTGGCCGGGCGCACGCGGGTCTGCATGCACCTCTGCTTCGGCAACTACAAGGCGCGCGCGGTCGGACCGCGCCGGATCGCCCCGATGTTCCCCGGGTTCCTCGACATGAAGTGCGACGAGATGCACGTGGAGATGGCGAGCCGCGAGTTCGCCGAGCTCGAACTCATCGGCGAGATTGCTCGGCGCATGGATGTCGCGGTGGGCGTGATCGACGTGAAGAGCTACTACATCGAGACCGCCGAGGACGTCGCCGCGCGGGTCCGGCGTTGCCTCCAGCACGCCCCGGCCGACCGGTTGGTCTTCGCCCCGGACTGCGGGCTCAGCCAGACCGCCCGTTGGGCGGCGACGCGGAAGCTGAAGTCGATGTGCGACGGCGTGGCCCTGGTCCGTCGTTCCCTCTGAACCGCCGATCCTCCTTTCCCCGATGATTCGGCCCGCCTTGCAGGACGAAGCCTTCCTCGCCGACGTCGAGGCCACGCCGACGCGGCCGGATCGGCTGGACCTGTGGTGGCTCGGCCAAAGCGGATACCTGGTGTCGTGGAACGGGCACCGGATCCTGTTGGACCCGTACTTGTCCGATTCGCTGACCCGGAAGTACGCGGCGACCGACAAGCCCCATGTCCGCATGACCGAGCGGGTCGTGGATCCGTCCAGGCTGCAGTGCATCAGCTGGGTGACCGCGAGCCATGTGCACACCGACCACCTGGATCCGGAAACCCTGGGGCCTTTGGCCGCTGGCAATCCGGGATTGCGATTGGTGTTTCCGGAAGCGATCCGGGCCGCGGCGGTGCAGCGGAGCGGCTTGACCGCCGACCGACTGATGGGGCTGGACGCCGCGATCCCGGGCGTCGACCGGATCCTGACGACGCCGGATTCGGCGGATTTGGCCCCGGGGATCCGGCTCCGCGCCGTTCCGGCCGCACATGAGACGTTGGAGACCGACGCACACGGTCGTCTGATCTGCCTCGGGTACGTGCTCCAGATGGGTCCCTGGGTTCTCTACCACTCTGGCGACACCGTCCTTTATCCGGGACAGGATTCGCTTTTGTTGGCCGCGGGTGTGGACGTCGCGTTCCTGCCGATCAACGGACGAACCCCGGAACGGCGCGTCTCCGGCAACCTCTGGGGCGACGAAGCGGCCCGTCTCGCGAAGGGCATCCAGGCCACGGTGGTCATCCCGGGGCACTACGATCTCTTCGAATTCAACACCGCCACGACCGAACGCTTTGTCATGACCTGCCAGCAGGCGGGGCAGGGATTCGCGGTGCTCAGGGCAGGGGAACGCTGGACCGCTCCGCCAGCCCGCGGTGCCATCGTGAGCCGGTCGGGTCCTTGACTCAGACGGGTCCCCCCCTAGTTTGCCGCGCGAAATGCAGTTCGATTCCACCGCGACCGAAGGGGCTCAGAATCCTTCCGCCTCCTTGAAATCCTTTCGGTCCGCCGGCCGCGGCTACTGGCACAACGTGTCGGATTCCGACTGGAACGACTGGAAATGGCAGCTCAAGCACCGTGTCACAACGGTCACCCAGCTCGAACGGCTGATGCCCACGCTGACTCCGGAGGAGAGGGCCGGGGCGATCCTTGCCGGCGAGTCGAAGCTGGCCATGGCGATCACGCCGTACTTCTTCAACCTCATCGATCCCTCGGACGAGAACTGTCCTGTCCGGCGTCAGGTGATCCCGCGCCTGGAGGAGACCAGCACGGCGCCTTGGGAGATGCTGGATCCTGTGGGGGAGGACTCGCACTCCCCGGTACCGGGACTCGTCCACCGCTATCCGGACCGCGTGCTGTTCCTGGTGACCGACCGCTGTGCGGCCTATTGCCGCTATTGCACCCGGTCGCGCCTCGTCAGCAACGCGAGCGGATACGACTTCCATCCGGAGTTCGAACGCCAGATCGCCTACATCGCGGAGAACCCGGGAATCCGTGACGTGCTGCTGAGCGGCGGCGATCCGCTCCTGCTCAGCGACGACAAGCTGGAGTTCCTGCTGCGTCGCCTCCGGGCGATCCCGCACGTGGAGTTCCTGCGGATCGGTTCCCGCGTGCCCGTCTTCCTGCCCCAGCGCATCACCCCGGAGCTCTGTGCAATGCTCCGCCGTTTCCATCCGCTTTTCGTGAGCATCCACGTCAACCATCCTCGGGAGTTGACCACCGAGGTACGTGACGCGCTGGGACGCCTCTCGGATGCGGGTGTTCCGCTGGGCAACCAGTCGGTTCTGCTCCGCCACGTCAACGACGACCTGGAGACCATGAAGGCCCTGGTCCAGAAGCTCCTGATGTGCCGAGTCAAACCCTACTACCTGTACCAGTGCGACCTGATCGCGGGCAGCGCGCACCTACGTTCCACGGTGACGAAGGGGCTCGAGATCATGGACGGATTGCGCGGACACACGACGGGCTACGCCGTTCCCCAGTATGTCATCGATGCCCCGGGCGGCGGCGGAAAGGTCCCGATCAACCCCGGCTATATCCTCCGGAAGACCGCGGACAAGGTCATCATCCGGAACTTCGAGGGCCAGGTCTTCGAGTATCCCGAGGCGGCCACTGTGGCACCTCAGACGGTTCGACGCGCCGAATCCGACCCGTGTGTCGGATGTGGCAAGGACTGAGCCGGTGCGGGTGGGGCGGCTTTGCCTCGAATGCCGTAAGGGGAGGCACCAGGCCTTCATCAAGCCTCTGAATCGGCCGCAAGGGCACTCGGTCCGAAACTCACAGATCAACCGCTATTGACCGGACGCGGACTCGGGGACCAGCGACTGGCCGCATTGCGGACAGAACCGATAGGTGTGCGAACTGGCCG
Organism: Akkermansia muciniphila; assembly: GCA_945860685.1. GTDB lineage: Bacteria > Verrucomicrobiota > Verrucomicrobiia > Limisphaerales > UBA9464 > SXXZ01. The sequence continues at coordinate 18,950 of CAMASJ010000028.1, read as the reverse complement.
CGTTACAGCGACTGCAGACATTCCGGGCCGCCTTGTTCCTGCGGTGGATCCAGAGGTTCCTGAGATAGGGAATCCACGAGAAGGCCTGTCCTGCGATGAAGACGCTGTCCCGGCGATAGACCGCGTAGGACAGGAGTACCAGGGATCCGGAGAGGCTGAGCCACCAGAAAGCCTGGGGAATCACGACCTGCTTGCGGCGTTCCGTCGCGTACCATTGTACGAGGAACCGGCTGAAGAACAGGACGTTGCCGATCCAGCCGATGACCTTCCAGGTGTGCCACTCGATACCGAGGAATCGGTTGTTGAACCAGAGGGCGAGGATTCCGGGTACCCAGTCCATGGAAGGAGGCGGATGCTGGGAGGGGCGAAGGATTTCTGCAAATTCTTTTGACCTACCCGCAGGGTTTTCGGTACATCCTCCGTTCCCGCTGGTCTCGCTGGTGCGAGTTTTGCGGATCATCTCCAACGCGGGAGGGCTTCGGCCCGTTTGAACCGCAACAAAAAATGCCGAGCAAACGCTTCAAGAAGGCGCTGACGTTGGTCGACGCCACGAAGTCCTACCCGCTGATTTCCGCGGTGGACGTTCTCACCAAGTTCCCGAAGGCCAAGTTCAACGAAACGGTGGACTTGTCGTTCAAGCTGAACGTGGATCCCAAGCAATCGGACCAGATGGTCCGTGGCACCACCCCGCTGCCCCATGGTTCGGGCAAGGTGGTCCGGGTCCTCGTCTTCTCCAAGCCGGGCGCCCCGGCAGAGGCCGCTCGCGCGGCCGGAGCCGAGTTCGTCGGCTTCGAGGACATGATCAAGAAGTGCATCGAGGGATGGTCCGACTTCGACGTCGCCATCGCGACCCCGGACGCCATGACCGAAGTCCGTAAGCTCGGCAAGGTGCTCGGACCTCGCGGCCTCATGCCGAATCCGAAGACCGGTACGGTCACCGACGACACCGGACGCGCCGTGCGCGAGGTGAAGGCGGGCCGTGTCGAGTTCAAGGTCGACAAGGCTGGAAACATCCACGTCCCGGTTGGCAAGGCCAGCTTCTCTGCCTCCCAGATCTCCGACAACGCACGTTCCGTGATCGACGCCGTCGTCAAGGCGCGTCCGTCCGGCGTGAAGGGTGTCTATGTCAAGTCCGTGACCCTGTCGCTCACCATGAGTCCTCCGGTCTCGGTCGACGTCCGGGAATTCGTCACCCTCTGAATCCAACCGGAATCCTACCATGCGCGCCGAAAAGAAGTTCATTTCCGCCGAGTACCTGGCCCGGTTGAACGCCTCGCCGTTCTTCCTGGTGGTCGACTACCGCGGTCTCTCCGTCTCCCAGTTCACCGATCTCCGCAAGCGCCTGATCAAGGTCGGCGGCGAGGTGCACGTGGTGAAGAACACCATCTTCCGCATCGCTGCCAAGGAGGCGGGACTCGCCGACCTAACCGGGGTGCTCTCCGGCCAGTTGGCGGCCGTCACTGGCAAGAAGGACATCGCCGCGGTCTCGAAGGTCATCAAGTCCTTCCAGGCCGAGTTCGATAAGCCGAAGTTGCAGTTCGGCTACCTGGGCAACCAAGCCCTGACCGCCGAACAGGTCCGCGCCATTGCCGACCTCCCGCCGCTCCCCGAGCTGCAGGGCAAGCTCCTCGGCCTGCTCCAGGCCCCGGCCCAGAAGCTGGTTGCGCTCATCAACACCCCGGGTTCGCAGGTCGCACGCGTCATTGACGCTTACGCCCAGAAGCCGGCCGCCTGAACCACTCCCGGTCCGGTGGCGCCTTTGTCGCCGGACCATCTCAACAACAGAAACCAGTAAATCGTCGGTCCGCAGGCTGCGGACTAATCAGGGACGGCCGTCCCTCCGACGAGACGCACAAACCGATAGAATAACATGGCTGACATCAACAACCTCGTCGAGGAACTGAGCAAGCTCACCGTCCTCGAAGCCGCTGAACTCGTTAAGGCTCTGGAGACCAAGTGGGGCGTCACCGCCGCCGCTCCGGTCGCCGCCGCCGCCGCCGCCCCCGCCGGTGGTGGAGCCGCCGCCCCGGCCGTCGAAGCCAAGACCACCTTCGACGTGATCCTCGCCTCGGTGCCCGCCGACAAGAAGATCGGCGTCATCAAGGCCGTCCGCGAAGTGAAGGCCGGACTCGGCCTCGCCGAGGCCAAGGCCCTGGTCGAAGGCGCTCCGAAGACCGTTCTCGAAGGCGCCCCGAAGGCCGACGCCGACGCCGCCAAGAAGAAGCTCGAAGAGGCCGGCGGCAAGGTCGAGCTCAAGTAAGGCTCTGCCCGTTCAGCCTTGGCCGTTCGCCATCGGGGCGTCGGCCAAGGCTTGTTCTTCATCCCGCAGGCTTGGTCCAATACCGGTTCCGACCCTGGTCAATTTCCTATTGCTGGTACACACATCTCCGTTACGTTTTCGAGAGTCTTGAAATAATCGTCCAGTAAGACGAGTTCCGGCGAAGACAGATGTCATCGCCGGGCCTCGTCGTATTGTCTTTACGGCGGAATCAGTCCTTCCCGGCCGTCACCGCAGAAATCCGAGTTCACGAGGTCGCAATGGCAACGAAACACCCCGAGCGCATCAACTTCGGCAAGATCAAGGAAGTCATCGCCCCGCCGAACCTGATCGAGATCCAGCTCGACTCGTACCGCGAGTTCCTCCAGTCCGACATTTCTCCTTCGAAACGTCGCAACTTGGGGCTTCAGGCCGTCTTCACCGAGGTCTTCCCCATCGAAAGCTACGACGGGAAGACGGTCCTTGATTTCCACACCTACGACATCCAAGAGCCGAAGATCGACTGGCTCGAGTGCCTACGCGAGGGCCTCACCTACGGCGCCCCCCTCTACGTTACCTTCCTGCTGAAGGAGGAGAAGGGCACCAAGGAGGAGAAGGTGTTCATGGGCGAGATTCCTCTCATGACCCCTCAGGGCACGTTCGTCATCAATGGCGCCGAGCGTGTCATCGTCAGCCAGCTCCATCGCTCCCCCGGTCTCGCCTTCGAGACAACCCAGCACCCGAACGGCAAGACGCTTCACAGCTTCCGCATCATCCCCGACCGTGGTTCTTGGTATGAGGCCCAGTTCGACACGAGCGATCTGCTCTACGTCTACCTCGACCGCAAGAAGCGCCGTCGGAAGTTCCTGACCACGACCTTCTTCCGTGCATTGTTCACGCTGACGGAAGCCAAGTTCGACGCCGATCCCAAGACCTCTCCCGAGAAGCTAGGTGGTGACGGCGACATCCTGAACCTCTTCTATTCGATCAAGGAAGTCTCCGTGAAGGAGGCCGAGAAGTTGGAGGAAATCCAGAACCTCGTCCTCGTCGAGGACGCCTTAGATCTGGACAAGGGCATCGTGGTCGCTCGCGCCTTCGAGCCGCTTTCGAAGGCGGTCGTGAAGCAGATCGCGGAGCTGGGCGTGAACAAGATCCGCGTCGTCGACACCTCGGTGGACGATGGCATCGTGATCAAGTGCCTCAAGAAGGACCCGACCAAGAACGCAGAAGAGGCGCTCAAGGACATCTACCGTCGCCTCCGCCCTGGGGATCCTCCGACCGCGGCCAACGCCAAGGCGCTGATCAAGCGGTTGTTCTTCGACGCCAAGCGGTACGACCTCGGTCGCGTCGGGCGTTACAAGATCAACCAGAAGCTCAACTTCAAGGACAACGGCGAGGACCGCATCCTGCGTGGACGCGACCTCCTGGAGGCCACCAAGTACCTGCTGCGCCTGAAGAAGGGCGAGGGCAGCGTCGACGATATCGACCATCTCGGTAGCCGCCGCATCCGTACTGTCGGCGAGTTGCTGGCCAACCAGTGCCGTGTCGGCCTGGCCCGGACCGAGCGTCTCGTGAAGGAGCGCATGACGCTGTTCGATCAGAGCCTCGACACGATGACGCCCCAGAAGCTCATCAACCCGAAGGCGCTGTCGGCCGTGGTCCGCGACTTCTTCGGCCGCAGCCAGCTGAGCCAGTTCATGGACCAGATCAATCCACTGGCCGAACTGACCCACAAGCGCCGTCTGTCGGCCCTCGGGCCTGGGGGTCTCTCCCGTGACCGTGCCGGCTTCGAGGTCCGCGACGTGCATCCGTCGCATTACGGACGCATCTGCCCGATCGAGACCCCGGAAGGTCCGAACATCGGTCTGATCGCTTCCTTGGCCACCTACGCCCGGGTGAATGACTTCGGTTTCATCGAAACCCCCTACCGCAAGGCGGAGGGTGGACGGGTGACCGGACAGTTGGACTACCTCACCGGCGACCGCGAGGAAGGCTTCATCATCGCCCAGGCGAACTCGCTCTTGGACGACAAGGGCCGCTTCATCGGTGACCGTGTCACTTGCCGCTGCAAAGGAGACTTCATCGACGTCGATCCGGATCGGGTCGACTACATGGACGTGTCTCCGAAGCAGTTGGTCTCGGTGGCCGCAGGCCTGATTCCGTTCTTGGAACACGACGACGCTAACCGCGCGCTGATGGGTTCCAACATGCAACGCCAAGGTGTGCCGCTGCTGGTCACCGAGGCGCCGTTGGTCGCCACCGGTCTCGAAGGCCGGGTCGCCCAGGATTCCCGCGCCGTCATCGTCGCGGAAGAGTCCGGCAAGGTGGCCAGCGTCAATGGAAGCCAGATCATCGTCACCAAGGACGGCAAGATCCCCGAGGGCAAGAAGCGCCTGCGCCATGCCCCCGAGGACGGCGTCTGGATCTATCCGGTCCGGAAGTTCATGCGCTCCAACGCCGCCACCTGCATCAACCAGAAGATCCTGGTGGCCAAGGGTGAGTCGGTGAAGAAGGGTCAGGTGCTCGCCGACGGTCCCTGCACGCAGGGCGGAGAGCTCGCCCTCGGGCGGAACGTGCTGGTCGCGTTCATGCCGTGGAACGGGTACAACTTCGAGGACGCGATCCTGATCTCGGAGAAGATCGTCAAGGATGACATCTTCACCTCGATCCACATCGACGAGTTCGAGGTGGTGGCCCGTGACACCAAGCTCGGACCCGAGGAAATCACCCGCGACATCCCGAACCTCGGTGATGAAGCGCTCAAGAACCTGGGCATGGACGGCGTCATCCGCGTCGGTGCCGAGGTCAAGCCGGGCGACATCCTGGTGGGCAAGATCACGCCCAAGTCCGAGACCGAGCTCGCCCCCGAGGAACGCCTCCTGCGCGCCATCTTCGGTGAGAAGGCGGCGGACGTTAAGGACACCTCGCTGAAGGTCCCTTCGGGCACCTACGGCATCGTCATGGACGTCAAGGTCTCCTCGAAGAAGGAGAACGAGAAGGGCATCATGAAGGAGCCCAAGGACGCCCCGAAGAAGGTGGCCAAGGAGATCGAGGATGGCTTCAAGCAAAAGCGGACCGAGCTTCTCGATCAGCTCACCGAGGCCCTCTCGAACATCCTCCTGGGAGAGAAGATCCCGTTGGACGTGGTGAACAGCGAAACCGGGGAGATCATCATCCCGGCCAACCGCAAGATCACCAAGACGCTCCTCAAGAAGCTGGCCGACGTCTACGATCGTATCGAGATCGATCCCTCGCCGATCCGCAACAAGATCAACGAGATCATCAGCCAGTTCAAAAAGAAGTTCGACGAGCTGCAGTCCCAGCACGACGAGGAGATGGACCGTGTCGAGGCGGGCGAAGAGCTCGACTCCGGCATCGTCAAGCAGGTCAAGGTCTACGTCGCCTCCAAGCGTAAGCTGTCGGTTGGTGACAAGATGGCCGGTCGCCACGGCAACAAGGGCGTCGTCGCCAAGATCGTGCCCGAGGAAGACATGCCGTTCCTCGAGGACGGCACTCCGGTCGAGATCGTGCTGAATCCGCTGGGCGTGCCTTCGCGCATGAACGTCGGACAGCTGCTCGAGACCCACTTGGGTTGGGCATGTCGACTCCTCGGCATCCGCATTGCCACCCCGGTGTTCGACGGCATCAAGGAGAAGGAGATCCGCGGTTACCTGAAGGAGGCGAAGCTGCCAGAACACGGCAAGGTTCATCTCCATGACGGCCGCACCGGCGAACGTTTCGACCAAGAGATCGTGGTCGGATACATCTACATGCTGAAGCTCGGCCACTTGGTCGCCGACAAGATCCACGCCCGCGCCGTCGGACCGTACTCCTTGGTCACCCAGCAACCGCTGGGCGGCAAGGCCCAGTATGGTGGTCAGCGCTTCGGCGAAATGGAGGTCTGGGCCATGGAAGCCTACGGCGCGGCGTACATGCTTCAGGAGTTGTTGACTGTGAAGTCGGACGACGTCCAGGGCCGTACCCGCATCTACGAAAGCATCGTCAAGGGCGACAACTCGCTCGAAGCCGGTGTTCCCGAGTCGTTCAACGTCTTGGTCAAGGAGATGCAGTCCCTCGGCCTCGATGTCACCGTCGGCTACAACAATCCCGCGGACGCACCGCAGACCACCGCGAACGCGCTGGCTGCCCTTGCCTGAGACCCGACCGACCAACGCAAAACTGAACTATGCTGAGCTCCAAGGATTCCGCCCGCGAGTTGCTGGGCCTCGACAAGGTCAACCTGGTCGACCACGTCGCCATCCAGGTGGCGTCGCCCGAGATCATCCGTTCCTGGTCGAAGGGTGAGGTCAAGAACCCCGAGACCATCAACTACCGTACCTTCAAGCCGGAGAAGGGCGGCCTCTTCTGCGAACGCATCTTCGGTCCCGTCAAGGACTGGGAGTGCTCCTGCGGCAAGTACAAGCGCATCAAGCACCGCGGCGTCGTCTGCGACCGCTGCGGTGTCGAGGTGACTCTCGCCCGCGTGCGCCGCGAACGCATGGGCCACATCGAACTGGCCGTGCCGGTTTCCCACATCTGGTTCTTCAAGTGCATGCCCTCCCGCATCGGACTGATGCTGGACATGACCGCGCGGAACCTGGAGCGGGTGATCTACTACGAGGACTACCTCGTCATCGACGCCGGCAGCACCCCGTTGAAGGTGCATCAGCTCCTGTCGGAGCATGAGTACCGTGAGGCCCGTTCGACCTACGGCGCCGATGCGTTCCTCGCCAAGATGGGCGCCGAGGCCGTCCGCGACGCCCTCTGCAACATCAACCTGGAGAAGACCATCGACGAGCTCCAGGTCGCGATGACCGAGACGAAGTCGAAGCAGAACCGCAAGAAGATCGCCAAGCGCATCAAGCTGTTCCAGGGCTTCAGCAAGTCCAAGATGCGTCCGGAGTGGATGATCCTCACTGTCCTCCCGGTGATCCCGCCGGACCTCCGTCCGTTGGTGCCCCTCGAGGGCGGTCGCTTCGCCACCTCCGACCTCAACGACCTCTACCGGCGTGTGATCAACCGGAACAACCGGTTGAAGAACCTCCTCCAACTGAAGACCCCCGAGGTCATCATCCGGAACGAGAAGCGCATGCTCCAGGAGGCCGTCGACGCCTTGTTCGACAACGGCCGCCACGGCCGCGCCGTCACCGGCGCCGGCAACCGCGCGCTCAAGTCGCTGTCCGACATGCTCAAGGGCAAGTCGGGCCGCTTTCGCCAGAACCTGCTCGGCAAGCGTGTCGACTACTCCGGCCGTTCCGTCATCGTCATCGGACCTGAACTCAAGCTCCACCAGTGCGGTCTTCCCAAGAAGATGGCGCTCGTGTTGTTCGAGCCGTTCATCATCCGCCGCCTCAAGGAACTCGGCTACGTCCATACGGTCCGCTCGGCCAAGAAGATGATCGAGCGTCAGACCAAGGAGGTCTGGGACATCCTGGAGGAGGTCACCCGCGGTCATCCGGTGCTCCTCAACCGCGCTCCGACGCTCCACCGTCTCTCGGTGCAGGCGTTTGAGCCTGTCCTCATCGAGGGCGAGGCGATCCGCATCCATCCGCTCGTCTGTACGGCCTACAACGCCGACTTCGACGGCGACCAGATGGCCGTTCACGTGCCGCTGTCGGTCGAGGCCCAGATGGAGGCGCGCCTGCTGATGATGGCGCCGCTGAACATCTTCAGCCCGTCGAGCGGCAAGCCGATCATGACGCCGACCCAGGACATCACCCTGGGCTGCTACTACCTCACCGCCGAGCCCCGCAAGGCCCGCAAGGAGGGCGAGCACATCATGCTCTTCGGCTCCAAGCCCGAGGTCATCTTCGCCCACCTCGACGGCGCGGTGAAGACCCACGACCGCATCCGGATCCAGAACCCCGACACCGGTCGCAAGACCGTCTACGGCAACTCCGAGCTGCGCGTCATCGAGACTACCGTCGGCCGCGTCCTGTTCTCCGAGATCTGGCCCGCCGAGCTCGGCTTCGCCAACTTCGTCGTCGGCAAGAGCAAGCTCGGTGAGCTGATCCTGAACTGCTACAAGACCGTGGGCCACGAGCGCACGGTGACCACCCTCGACAAGCTCAAGGAGGTCGGCTTCGAGCAGGCCACCCGCGCCGGCGTGTCGATCGGCATCGACGACATGATCGTCCCGGCGGAGAAGCAGAAGGAGATCCGCGAGGCGCTCCATCAGATCTCCGAGGTCGAGAAGCAGCACAAGAAGGGCGTCATCACCAACCAGGAGCGCTACAACAAGGTCGTCGACATCTGGACCCACTGTACCGACCAGATCGGCGCCGTGATGCTCAAGACGCTCGACCTGAACCAAGGCAAGAAGGAGTACAACCCGGTCAGCCTGATGGTCGACTCCGGCGCTCGAGGCAACAAGGCCCAGGTCCGTCAGTTGGCGGGTCTTCGCGGCCTCATGGCCAAGCCGTCCGGCGAGATCATCGAGAAGCCGATTCTTTCGAGCTTCCGCGAGGGTCTGACGGTTCTCGAGTACTTCATCTCGACCCACGGCGCCCGCAAGGGTCTCGCCGACACCGCGCTCAAGACGGCCGATTCCGGGTACATGACCCGCAAGCTCGTCGATGCCGCCCAGGACGTGATCATCCGCGAGGAGGATTGCGGCACCAACAACGGGATCTCGGTCCAGTCCATCTACGAGGGTGAGGAAGAGGTCGTGAAGATCTCCGAACGCATCGTCGGTCGCTACTCCGCCGAGGACATCTACGATCCGTCGGACCTCAAGCACCGCCTCATCGCGGCCGGCGAGGAGTTCGACGAGATCAAGTCCAAGGTGGTCGAGCGTTCTGGACTCGAGAAGGTCAAGATCCGCTCGGTGCTCACCTGCGAGACCAAGATCGGCATCTGCGCGAAGTGCTACGGCCGCAACCTCAGCACCGGCAAGCTGGTGAAGAAGGGCGAGGCCGTCGGCATCGTCGCCGCCCAGTCGATCGGTGAGCCGGGCACCCAGCTCACCATGCGTACGTTCCACGTCGGCGGCGTCGCCACCGGCACGTACAAGCAGCCGCAGATCAAGGCCAAGCAGGATGCCCGCATCCGCTACAACGAACTCCGCGTCGTGCCGCTCGGCGATGGCAACAACATCGTCCTCAACAAGAACGGCACCGTCAGCCTCCACAACGAGGAGGGCAAGGAGATCGAGACCCACACCATCGTCATCGGCTCGATCATCTCGGTGCTCGACGGCGGCCAGGTCAAGAAGGGCGAGGTCTTCGTCGAGTGGGACGCCTACAACGTCCCCATCATCTCGGAGAAGTCCGGCGGGGTCCGCTTCGTCGACATCATCGAGGGCGTGACCATGAAGCAGGAGGTCGACGAGGCCACCGGCTCCGAGGACATGGTCATCATCGAGCACAAGGAAGACCTGCACCCGACGGTCATCGTCGAGGACCCGAAGACGGGCGAACCGATGGCCCAATACCCGATCCCGGCCGGCGCGCACTTGGTTGTCAGCGAAGGCGACGAGATCGGCGCTGGTTCGCTGCTAGCCAAGACGCCCCGGAAGGCGTCCAAGACCAAGGATATCACCGGCGGTCTGCCCCGTGTCGCCGAGCTGTTCGAGGCGCGACGTCCGAAAGACGCCGCCGAGATCGCCCGCATTGACGGCGTGGTGGATTTCGGTCCGTCCGTCCGCGGCAAGCGCTGCGTCCTCGTCAAGGACCAGCAGACCGGTTCGGAGGAGGAACACCTCATCCCCATCGGAAAACACATCATCGTGTACAAGGGCGACTTCGTGAAGAAGGGCCAGCAGCTCACCGACGGTCCCGTGGTTCCCCACGAGATCCTCGACGTCTGCGGTCCGCACGAGCTCCAGGAGCACCTCGTCAACGAGATCCAGGAGGTCTATCGACTCCAGGGCGTCACGATCAACGACAAGCACATCGAGATCATCATCCGGCAGATGCTCCGCAAGGTCCGCATCACCGAACCGGGCGACACGATCTTCCTGTGGGGCGAGCAGATCGACAAACTGGTGTTCGAGGAAGAGAACGACCGAGTCGAGAAGATGGGTGGCAAGCCCGCCGAGGCGGCCCCTGTGCTCCTCGGCATCACCAAGGCCTCCCTCGAGACCGAGTCGTTCCTCAGCGCCGCGTCCTTCCAGGACACGACCCGCGTCCTCACGGAGGCAGCCACCAACGGCAAGAAGGACTACCTCCGTGGCTTCAAGGAGAACGTCATCATGGGTCACATCATCCCGGCCGGATCCGGCTACGACCTTCACAGGAACATCCGGGTCAAGGCGTTGGTGGAGATCCCCGAGGACGAACCCGCTCCGGCGATCGACCTCACCGCCGGCGAGATGCCGTCGCTCGGATAAGTTGTTGTCCGTGCTTTTGCAGGGAGGGCGTCCAATTCGGGCGCCCTCTTTTTTGCTTCGGACTGTGCCGCTTGATCCTTTTCCCGACCGTCGGCCCCACGTTCGCTGCCGCCTCCAGCTCCGGCTTCCCGGCGGAGTCTCGGGGTCTGGCGAGTGTTCCGCCTCAGTCGCGGCGGCCCAGACGGGACAGGAAGGCAACCAGGTCCCGCAGCTCTTCGCGGCTCAGTCCGTCGGCCAAACCTTCCGGCATGATCGATCCCATCGGCCGTAGTTCGTTGATCTCGGATCTCCGGATCTGGAGCTCCCGTCGTTCGGCAGCGTCGAATAGGACCACGAGGTCCGGGGATTCGTGGATCAGCCGTCCTTGGCGGGTTGTCCCATCCTTCAGATCCGCGGTCCAGGCGGTGAACCCTTCCTTGACCTCCTTTTGGGGCTGCAGGATCGCCCCGAGGATGAAGCCCGCCGTCTGCGCCGTTCCCAGCGCGGAGAGGTCGGGCCCCAAACCTTGGGTTCCTCCACCGATCGGATGACACGAGGCGCATCCCCTGTCTGCACCCTCGAAGATCCGGCGTCCACGGATCGGATCGCCAGCGACCCGGACCTCACGAAGGAATGACTCCTGTTGCGGTCCCTCCACCGACAGGGACGACGGCTTCTCCATGGCCTCGCCAACGGTACCCAAGGACTGTGTGAGAGCCGGTTCCGTCCTCCCCGCGCGCGCCAGGAATCCTCGGATCGCTTTCGCCGCGGTTGGATGCGGCGCCCGGTTCCGGAAGGCTTCAGACAACACGGCTGCACCCGAACCGCCTCGGAGGATCTCCTGGGTCAGTCCAAGGGCCACCTCCTCGTCCACCGGCTTCGACAGACGATCCGCCGCGAGCGCGACCGCCTCCGCGAGATCGATCCGGGCCATGGCGGCGACGACGGCGACCCGGAGTTCGTCGGATCCTTCCTGGGCGATCCGACGCAGCCGGGGCTGTTGGGCCGATCCACCCAGCATGCCGACCGCCCAGACGGCTCCGGCGCGAACCGTCGTGGGCGTGCCGACGTCGTCCGCCAATCGCCCAAGGAATTCCTCCTGTCCGGGAATCCTCCAGCGTCCCACCCATCGGGCAGCCGCGTCCTGCACGGAGGTCGACTTTGACTCCAGGAGTGCGCGCGCCGGGGAACGCAGCGGTTCCACGGCGAAGCCTTCCGGTGCTGGATTCCCAGCGAGCCGTAGCAGGGTGGCAGCATGGCGATCCGGATGGTAGGTGACCCCGACCGTGAAGGTGCGGGGTTGCAGCAGCACGGTCTGGCTCTTGGCGTCGCCTCCGGCCAGCAACGTCTCCACTAGCGACCACTGCACATCGTCTGCGAGCGCCACTTCAGAGATCCGCTTGAGGCGGTCGGCGGCGAGTTGGACGGTCTCCTGGGTCCGGTCGGCAGCGGCGAAGGCGAGTTGACGCGGTTCGCGACCACCGAAGGTCAGCCGACCCTCGGCCTGCAGCGGCCGCCACCAAGGCTTGAGGGCGTGGACACACTGGGTGAAGGCGTACCTCAATGCCGGGTCCATCGGACGGTCGGCGGCGATCGCAGCGGTCTCGATCGCGCGGCCGTCGCGGATCCAGGAACAGGCGACGACCGCCTCCAGCCGAACCTGCGGATCCGCATCCGCAGTCAATAGGGCCAAACGGGCGAGGGAAGTGGTTGACGGTTCGCTCCCTCGTGCCGTGTAACGTGCGGAACGGATCCGGTGCAGCGGATTCCCCGAGCGAGCCAGCTTGTCCAAGGATTCCGCGTCGGTCTTGTTGAACGCGGCCCGGAGCTCCACCGCGGCACCCGTCCGGTCCTCCATTGCGGTCTCCGAGCCGGCTTCCCGGATCCACGTTTCAACGGCGGGCAGGACGCTCGCCGACGGGCGTCCCCGCAGGACACGGGCGGCCTGCTGGCGGTTCCAACGTTCCGGCGACAGCAGCTGTTTCAACAGCATTGCGACGTCGGCCGTTTCCAGCGCGGGTGGCGTCAACGTTGCGGAGCCTTCGACCGAGACCCGCCAGATCCGCCCATGCGTCTTGTCGCGGTCGGGATGTCGGAAGCTGGTCTGGTAGTGGCCGATCACCGGATTGAACCAGTCGCAGAGGTACAATGCGCCGTCTGGCCCGAACCGGAGATCCACCACGCGGAACGCCGTGTTGGTGCTTTCCACCAGCGGTGGAAGACGCACGGGTCGGACCGTGGAACCGTCGGCGGTGATCCGGAACCGCTCCACGGTGTTCTGCAGGTAGCCGCCGGCGATGAACTCGCCACGTTGGGATTCCGGCCAGTGCGAGCTGTCCGCGACGTCCACGCCCCCGAACTTCCGTCCTTCGCTCCAAGCCGGCGGATGCAGCAGGAAGTGGTCGGTCGGCTCCAGGGCCGGGGCGAGATCGTAGATGCCATGTCCATTGCCGGCGAACACCAGCGGCCGTCCGGTGGCGTCGAAGGCGGTCCCGTAGGGATTATGCGCCCCCATCGCCCCGTCCCAGAAGGGCTCCAGCCGACCGTTCGACGGCCAGTATCTCCAGATGCCGGCCTGATGCAGGGTCACGTTCCCATGCCGCGTCTCGATGCGGCTGAAGGCGTGCAGGCCCTGGCTCATCATCAGTTCGCCGGCGGGTCCCCAGGCGAACGAGTTCAATGTCTGGTGCGTGTCACCCGTGCCGAAGCCGCTGAACACCACCCGACGCTCGTCGGCCTTGCCGTCGCCGTCGTTGTCCCGCAGGAACAACAGTTCGTCCGCGGCCCCCACATAGACGCCGCCATTTCCCAGTTCCAGACCAAGGGGAATGTGCAGGCCGTCGGCGAAAACGTGGGAGCTGTCGGCGACGCCGTCCCGGTCGCGGTCTTCGAGCACCACGATCTTGTCCCGGGGCTCCTCTCCGGGCCGAAGCTGCGGGTAGCTGGTGGTCGTGGCCACCCACATCCGACCGTCGCCGTCGAACCGGACTTGCGTCGGCTTGACGACTCCCAGTCGCTCATCGGCGAAACGTCCGATCCGGAACCCGGGCAGGACCCGCAGGGCCGCGACCTCCGGATCCGGGGCCGAAGCCGACGATGTGGAACCGGCGGCCAGGATCCTGGAGACCAGGACCGTGCCGAGGATCAGGGGAACAGGACGATTCAGCATGGGGTGTCTTCTGGTTCAGCGGGTGGTCCAGGTGGCCGCGGTGACGGCCGCCTTGGCGTGGATTTCCCGATCGGCGGCGTCGATCAGCGGGAGGAATTCCTTCATCTCGTCCGGAAACCATCGCACGGAAGGATCCCGGTGATCCCGGCTGGAAGGCTGTTCGGTACGGTCTCCGCCGAGGAAGGCCCAGTTGGTCGGCCGGTTGAACCGCTTCCAGAGTCGATTGCGCTCCTGGACTGCCTGACGCAGCGCCTCCCATTCCGGGTCCGAGAAGCCTCCGTCGGCACGGATCCCCAATTTCCGCAGTCCTGGATCAGCCCCCGCCAATGCTTGGAGGACGCAGCGTCCCAGTCGGTCGGGGGAAGGGACCCTCCCTTCGACTGGAGCGCCTTCCGATGCGACCGATGGAATCTCCATCGCCGCCCGGTGCAGATCGATCAGCGGGATCTGGGATGCCGCCGCCTCGACTCGTACGGCGTCGGCGTAGGGCTCCGTGGACGCCGGGGCGGATCCGGGCGTCGGGAGTGGCGTGAGCAGGATCAGCCTCGGAGTGAGGACGCGCAGTTCCTCGACCAACCGGTGGAGGTCCTTCCGGAAATTCTCCGCCTCAGCCGCGCCGCGGAACGACTCGGACTGTCCGAAGTCGAGAAGGGTCACCGTGGCCCCGCAGGCCCGGATCTGGTCGGGCAAGGCGGGATAGTTGATTTCCCGGGGTTGACCAAAGACGGTGTCCCCCTCCCAGGCCAAGGTCCGAAACCGCAACCGATGCCCGGTGTGCCCCGCCGTGATCACGGTCTCTAGATGGCCGGTCCGGGCCAAAGCTACGGCACCGCCCCCACCCACGACCGCGACGACGTCGTTGGTCCGAAGCCCCAGTCCCGCTGGCAGCGGGTTGGTATCAGAGGCCCGCAGCCCGATGGAAAACAGGATCAGCAGGATCGCCGGTTTCATGGATGGCCGCAGTATGTCGGGACAACCGAGGTGTCCAAGCGGGATCGGCAAAAACGTCCCGTCTTCCACGGGTGAGGCGGTTTCGATATCGGATGGATGTCTCTAAGGTGTTGATGGACAGTGTGGAACGATGAAGCGTCTCCCATTGGCACCCTCGATGCTTCGTCCGGGGCGTGAACATCGGGATGTATCAAGCCGCTGCGGCACTGAGTGCCAATGCGCGTTGGCAGGAGGTGATTTCGGAGAACCTCTCCGCTTCCTCCGTTCCTGGGTTCAAGCGGACCGAGATGTCCTTCGCCGCCTTCGAGTCCGGGCTCATGCCGCAGGACGCCGCCAAGGGGCAGAAGTACATCATGCCCCGGGCCGCCACCTCGACCGTGTTCGCCCAGGGACCGATGCAGCCCTCCGACGTGAAGACACACGCCGCGATCGACGGAAAGGGGTTCTTCGAGGTCCAGCTTCCGAGCGGCGAGTCGGTGTACACCCGCGACGGATCCTTCTCCCTCAACTCGAACGGCCAGTTGGTCACCAAGGAAGGCTATGCGGTCCTCGGAGACGGCGGGTCATTCCAGTTCGACCGCAACACGCCCGGAGAAATCTCCATCGCGAAAGACGGCACCGTGAGCAAGGGAGCCGATTCCCGCGGCCGCCTCAAGGTGGTCGACGTGGGCGATCCCTCGATGCTGACCCCGGCCGGCGGCGGTTACTGGAAGGCCAGCAATGCCGGCATGAAGGTGGTCGACATCGCGAATCCGTCCGTTCGGGGCGGAATGCTGGAGATGGCCAACACCTCCGCCGTCGGCGAGATGGTCAGCATGATCAACGCGATGCGGCTCTTCGAGGCCAACCAGAAGGTCGTCCACGCCCAGGACGAACGCATGGGCAAGACCATCACCGAACTCGGTGGTCCCAACTCCTGATCCCTAGAAGCCATGATCCGAGCCCTTTATTCGGCAGCAACCGGCATGCAGGCCCAGCAGAAGAACCTGGAGGTCATCGCGAACAACCTCGCGAACGTGAACACCACCGGCTTCAAGCGCAGCCGCGCGGAGTTCCAGGACCTGCTCTACCAGAGCGAGAAGCCCCCGGGCGCCGACCAGGGCAACGGGAACCTCTCCCCGTCCGGCGTGCAGATCGGACACGGCTCAAGGCTCGTCTCGACGACCAAGCTCTTCACCACCGGCGAACTCACCAACACAGGCGACAAGTTCAACGTCGCCATCACCGGTGACGGGTTCTTCGAGGTGAACCTCCCGGACGGCTCCAAGGCCTACACCCGCGACGGTGCCCTGAAGCTGGATTCGACCGGTAACTGGGTCACCACCGATGGCGGCAAGCTCGGCAGCGGCTTCCAGGCGGTGCCTCCCGGCACCACGGACATCAACATCTCCGCCGACGGCAACGTGACCCTGAAGGGGCCGGGCGTTGAGCAGACCTTCAAGCTCCAGCTCTTCCGCTTCGCCAACCCGGCCGGCCTCACCCCGTTGGGGGGCAACCTCTACCGCGAAGGCCTCGCCTCAGGTCAGGCCGAGGGCGGTGATCCCAACGCCAACGGCTTCGGCGGACTCGCCCAAGGCTTCCTCGAGATGTCCAACGTCAAGGTCGTGGACGAGATGGTGAACATGATCGTCGCCCAGCGCGCCTACGAGGTGAACTCCAAGGCGGTGCAGTCCTCCGACGAGATGATGGGAATGGCCAACAGCCTGCGCCGATGAAACCGCTTCTCCTGATCCTCATGCTGGCGTTGGCCTCCCGGAGCGTCCGGGCGGAACAGACCAAGGCGACCGTGCGTCCCCAGGTTTCCGTCCAGTCCGGCGGCGTGTTCACCACCGACCTCGTCGACGGCATCCCCGACCTGCCTCGGATCCGGGTCACCAATTCTCCTCCGCCTGGCGCCACCTTCCTGGTTTCCAGGGAGCTGGTGCTCGGGGCCCTCTCCGCCTCCGGCGGCGGAACGGTTCCGACCAACTGGGCCGGCCCCGGCGCCGCACGTGTTTCGCGCCGCATGCGGGACCTCGACGAGAACGAGGTGCGCAACGGACTCACCGCCGAACTGCAACGCCTCTACGCCCGCGACCGCGGCGAGGTGGAGGTCCGCCTGACCCGTCCTTGGCGGACTGTCCAGATCGCCGACGAGAACTACGAGGCCCGACTCGTGGACCGTCCTTCGCAGGGCCTGTCGCCGGTCCTTTCGCTCCGTTTCCAGCTCCGCGCCGGCGAGGAGATCCTCGGCGAATGGACCCAGCCGGTCTCGCTCCGCGTCTGGGCCGACGTCCACGTCGCAGCCGGACCCGTCCGCCGTGGCGCCGCCTTGGGCGAGGCCGAGCTGACGATGGAACGCCGTGACATCCTCTCGCTGCGCGACGCGCTTCCGGCGCTTCCGGCCGAGGCCGGCTCCTGGGAGTTCGCCGAAAGCCTCAATCCCGGCCAGCACCTGAGCCGTCGTTCCCTGCGGCTGCGTTCGGTGGTCTTCCGTGGACGCCAGATCGACGCGGTCGTCCGCAGCGGCCTCATGGAGATCACCACCAAGGTGGAAGCCCTTGAGGACGGTGTCCCCGGACAGACCATCCGCGTCCGCAACGTCCGGTCCCGTAAGGAACTCCGCGGCCGCGTGGAGGATGAGAACCTGGTCGTGGTGGCCCTCTGAGCGCGGCGTGCCGCAACAAACCTTTCCATGAAGACGAACCCATCCCGCCCCATCCGAACGCAGATCGTTCTCGGGCTCCTGCTCTCCACCGCCATGGTCGTGAAGACCGGTGCGGCCGGCGGATCCATGTGGCGTGAAGATCTTGCCCCGTCGCTGCTGGGTGACACACGAGCCCGCAAGGTCGGAGACCTGGTCACCGTGGTCGTCCAGGAGAGCAACGAAGCCAACAAGGCGAACAACACCAAGACCGCCAAGAAGACTGGCATCAACGCCAGCATCTCCAGCTTCCTCTTCGGCGCCGCCCAGGACCGTTTCCTCACCCGGGGCGGGAAGTACCCGGCGATGCAGATGAACTCCGACAACAGTTTCGACGGAGGCGGCAGCATCGCGAACTCCGAGCGGATCAACACCCGCATCGCCGTCCGCGTCGCCGAGCAGCTTCCCAACGGCAACCTCGTCCTCGAGGGACGTCGGAGCACCATGGTCGCCGGCGAACAGCAGGAGGCCATCCTCCGCGGCGTGGTCCGGCAGGAGGACATCCAGCCCGACAACACCGTGTTCAGCTACAACGTCGCCGACGCGAACCTGAAGTTCGTCTCCAAGGGCACCGTTTCCGACAGCCAGAAGCGCGGCTGGTTCACCAAGATCTTCGAGAAGGTGACCCCGTTCTGAGTCCGACGAACCGCCCCGTTCCAATCTGGCCATGAAGCGCACATTCCCCCTGCTCCTGCTCGCGACCACCCTGCTTTTCCCGGCATCGGCGGCCGCCATGGGGGCCCGTCTCAAGGATCTGGTGATGATCTCCGGCGCCCGGGACAACCAGTTGGTCGGCTATGGTCTCGTCGTGGGCCTCGCCGGTGAGGGCGACAAGAACCCGGTCTACACCCTCCGCAGCCTCGCCAACCTCCTCCAGCGATTCGGACAACAGCTTCCGGCGCAGGCGCTGGTGGCCAAGAACGTCGCCGTGGTGATGATCACCGCCGACCTCAAGGCGTTCACCAAGGTCGGCCAGCGGATCGACATCACCGTGTCGGCCATGGGTGACGCCCGAAGCCTACAGGGCGGTGTGCTCATCCAGACGCCCCTCTTCGGCGTCGACCGCAAGGTCTACGCGCTCGCCCAGGGCCCCCTTGCGGTGGGCGGTTTCATCGGCGGCAACAACTCCGCCAGCGTCCAGAAGAACCATCCCACCGTCGCCACCATCAGCGGAGGCGCCCTGGTGGAGGCGGAGATGCCGACCCAGATCGTCGAGAACCGCGAGCTAGAGCTGCTGCTCCGCGACTCCGACTTCACCTCGGCCGCCCGCCTTGCCCAGGCGATCAATGAACGTTTCAAGGACAGCGCCCGCGCCATCGATTCGACCTCGGTCAAGGTCCGCATCCCCGAGGGCCTCGAGGAGGCTTCGGTGGACTTCGTCTCCCGCATCGAGGACATTGAGGTCTCGCCCGACGCCGCCGCCCGCATCGTCATCAACGAGCGCACCGGCACGATCGTCGCCACTTCCCAGGTGAAGATCTCCAGCTGCGCCGTCTCGCACGGCGACCTCACCATCACCATCGCCAACACCTTCGACGTCTCCCAGCCCAACAGCCTCAGCCAAACCGGCGAGACCGCCGTG
>CAMASJ010000027.1 GCA_945860685.1 Akkermansia muciniphila | reverse complement strand
CGTCGCGACCGCGGTCGGAAGGGACGTCGGCGGGGTGTAGGTCGCCTCACCCAGGCGGTAGTAGGCAACGGGCGACTTCGCCAGCACCAGGGTCTGGTACGGGGCGGAAGGGGACGTGCTCGTGCCGTTGGCGTAGTGGGCGGCCACATCGGCGGCCGACAGGGCGCTGGGGTAGATCGCCACTTCGTCCGCGGAGCCGTTCCAGTAGAAGGAGCTGTCCGCGCGGCCGCCGATGGCGAAGCCGCCGGAAGCACCCGGGACGTAGCCCGTGGGCGTGCCTTCGGCGGAAAGCTGGCCGTCCACGTACATCTTCACCCTGGTGCCGTCATAGGTCGCCACGACGTGGTACCAGACACCCGCGGAAGGCGCGGGGCCTGCGGTGATGTTCAGCGACGTGGCCGTGCCGTTGGCGTTGTACGTTCGCAGGTTCCAGCCGGTCTCGGACTGGTAGATCAGCCAACCGGTGCGGGGGGCGGCGAACTGACCGCTCGACAGCGCGCAGGTCAGCGTGCCGGAGCCGGCGGCGTGGGAAACGGCCGGATTGAACCAGGCTTCCACCGTGAACGGAGCCGGGATGTGCATCGACGGCAGGTACGGCCCGAAGGCCATCGTCCCGGCTGTGCCGTCGAACGAGGAGGCCGAATCGGTGCTGCCAACCAGCGCGCCGGGGACCGGATGGACCGAGGCACCCTGGTAGTACGCCGTCGCGGCGGCGCCAAGGGTGCCCGTGGTCACGGCCACATCGGCCGCGGGCGGTTGCGTTGTCTCGTTCAGCCGCCAGTAGGCGAGCGGGTTGAAGCCGGACAGCGTGGAGGCGTAGTCGGCCTGCACGACCGTCGTCGCACTGCCAAGCAGCGCGACCAGGCTGGTGATTTGGAGGATTTTGGCTTTCATGGGCTATTCCTACGGTCGTGGGGACGGCGGAAGCCACGGTGACAACCGTCACCGCCGCCCCGACCGGCAGTCGACCGAAGACGAGCCCGCGAAAGTCCAGGGTTGGACAACCCGGTCCCGATGCGGTGTGGACCGCCGGAATTTCACCCTCCCGTAACCGTTCAAGACGCAAAGACGAAACCTGCCCGTTCAAGTCAAGGTGGGGATGCCGGCTGTGCCGGAATTGGCGGCGGAAGTGACGTTCCGACGCCAGCGGAGGTTTTCGTCACCGAAGGGTGACACCTTGGAACGAAGCGAATCGGAATCCGGACCAACCGATGGGACCGGTTGGAACGGATATCGTTCAACAACCGGAAGGGTAACACTGCGGGGATGTTGGAATGCGATCGTAAGGGAGGGACTTTGGAAACAGATGGGCGGCGACATCCGTGATCTCGTGAAGTCGCCGGGACCAACCGCCACCCGATCTCCCCGCAGGCACCCGACGTCGGGAATGTCCGCGGTATCATGGGTCCGCCGCACGTCGAGAGCGAAGCGCCAGACCGCCTTGGTGCGCTCCCGGCAAGTTCCTGCTTGCAAACACGGGGCTTCCAGAGACTGTCCGCGGCGCCGGTCGTCACGTGTGTGGCGGCAATCTCGGCTGAGAAAAACAGTTTAACACGTCACCTAACCGCTAACCTCCGTTGCCAACCGCAACGTCGGTCACGTTGGGCAATGGAGTCTTCTGAGGGGCCGTCTCTTCGCGCCCCGCTCAAGCCTCCTCGCAGTACGAAACCTCGCGGGCGCATTCCGTCCGCACATTCCATTATGTCGGCCACCGCCGAATTTGCTGAACTGCTGAAGCAGTATGACCGCCACTTCCAGGCCGGTCAGATCGTCAAGGGAACCATCATCGAAATCCGTCCGAAGGAAGTCCTCATCGACATCGGCGGGAAGTCGGAAGGCGTCGTCTCCTCCTCGGAATTCATCGAATTCGACACCGTCAAGGTCGGAGACGAGGTCAACGTGCTCATCGAGCGCGCCGAGGACAAGGAAGGCAATGTCCACCTGTCCAAGGAAAAGGCCGAGTTCCAACAGAACTGGGACCGCATCCAGACCATCTGCAACGAGGGCGGAAACGTCACCGGCCGCGTCAAGTCCGTGGTCAAGGGCGGCCTGCTCATCAACATCGGCGTCGAGGCCTTCTGCCCGTCGTCCCAGGTCGACATCGTTCCCCCGAAGAACCTCGCCGTCTTCGTCGGCAACTCCTACGAGTTCAAGGTCGTCAAGCTCAACCCCGACCGCCAGAACGTCGTCCTCAGCCGCCGCGAGATCATCGAGGCCGAACGCAACGCCCGCCGCGCCTCGCTGCTGTCCGAGATGATGCCCGGCGACATCCGCAAGGGCACGGTCAAGAACCTCACCGACTTCGGCGCGTTCATCGACCTCAACGGCCTCGACGGCCTCCTGCACATCACCGACATGTCCTGGGGCCGCCTCAGCCACCCCAGCGAGATGCTCAAGGTCGGACAGGAGATCGACGTCGTCGTCCTCGACATCAACCGCGAGAAGGAACGCGTCAGCCTCGGCCTCAAGCAGAAGCTCGCCAATCCCTGGGACAACATCGAGGGCAAGTACCCCGTCGGCGCCAAGATCAAGGGCAAGATCGTCAACCTCGTGCCCTACGGCGCGTTCGTCGAGATCGAGCCCGGCGTCGAAGGCCTCGTCCACGTCACCGAACTGTCCTGGACCAAGCGCATCGCCAAGCCCTCCGACGTCCTCAAGCAGGGCCAGGAGATCGAGGCGGTCGTCCTCGGCATCAACCGCGAGGAGCAGAAGATCAGCCTCGGCATCCGCCAGCTCGAGACCAACCCGTGGGATCTCGCCCACTCCAAGTACCCGCCCGGCACCCAGGTCAAGGGACCGATCCGGAACCTCACCAGCTACGGCGCGTTCCTCGAGCTCGAGGAAGGCCTGGACGGCATGATCCACGTGTCCGACATGAGCTGGACCCGCAAGATCAACCACCCGAGCGAAGTCCTGAAGAAGGGCGACGAGGTCGAGGCCGTTGTCCTCGAGGTCGACCGCGCCAACCAGCGCATCAGCCTCGGCATGAAGCAGCTCGCCATCGACCCGTGGGAGCAGATCGAGAAGCACTTCAAGGTGGGCGACCTCGTCTCCGGCAAGGTCACCAAGCTCGCCTCCTTCGGCGCCTTCATCGGCCTTCCGAACGACATCGACGGCCTGGTCCACATCTCCCAGGTCAGCGAGGAGCGCGTCGACAAGATCAAGAACGTGCTGAAGGTCGGCGACGACGTCACCGCCCGCGTCATCAAGATCGACCGCAACGAGCGCCGCATCGGGCTCTCGATCAAGGCCGCCAACTACAGCGCCGAACAGCTGAAGGAAGAGCAGAAGCTGCTCGACCAGCTCAAGCCCGGCGAGGACCTCGTCGCCCTCGAGCACGCGTTCGCCGCCGCCGAGGAGAAGCGCGAGTCCAACTGATCTGTCGTCCACGACGATCCCGACAGGGGGGCGTACCTTCCATGGTGGGCCCCTTTTTCGTTTCCGGTTCCACCTCACTCCGTCGACGCGCTCCCGACCGCGGCGTCGGCTGTTCCCCGGCCTTGACCTACGCCGCCGGCGCCCGGAGCTTGGTCCTCAGGCATGGCCGCCCGGAAACCGAGGAAGTCCGCCACGCCGCCGCCCGCTCCGCTTCCGCTCCCGCCCGACCCGGCGAGACGCCGCCGGGCCGAGGCCGCGGCGAGGTCCCGCGCCGTCGATTCCTGGCGGAGGATGCCCTTCTCCGCCACGGAGAAGGCCTGGAAGGACGCCTCCAAACCCGTCGCCGACATCCTCACCGGCGTCCTCGGCAAGATGCGCCTCGAGCAGCGGCTCGACGAATCGCGGATCCAACAGGTCTGGCCACAGGTGATCGATCCCACCGTCGCCGCCCACGCCAATCCGTCCAACTTCGCCCAAGGCACTCTCTTCGTCACGGTCGACAGCAACGTCTGGCTCGACGAGATCGTCCGTTACCGACGCCACGAGATCCTCGAACGCCTTCAGACCGCCCTCGGCAAAACCGTCGTCCAACGCATCTCGTTCCGCCTCGGCTGATTCAGCCCGCTTCCTACGCCGCAAGCCCCCCGGACAGGAACCGCCGGATTTCCCCGGCGTAGCCCGAGCGGAAGTCCGCATAGAGCGGCACCCAACCGGACTCCTCCCTGAGCCGACGATTCGAGACACGTTTGTCGGTCGTTCCCCGTTTTCGAACCGGCGGCGCTTCCCCGGGCGGCGCCTCCGGAGGAAGCGGCAGGCCGGTTTCCTTCGACAGAAAGCCCAGGAAATCCCCCTGCCGCACCGGTTGATCGTCCACCACGTTGTACAACCGTCCACCCAATCCGCGTCGCAACACCGCCTCGATGGCGACGGCGACGTCGTCCCGGTGGACCATGTTGATCCACCGTCCGCGGTGGGCCTCCCGTCGGGCTTCTCCCGCGAGGAACTGTCGGAAGAGATGCCCCCGGCCCGGTCCGTAGATGCCACCGACCCTCAGCACGGTCGCCGGAACCCTGCCCTCCCGGGCCGCGCCCAGGAACACCTGCTCCGTCTCCAGCAACAACCGACCGGTTTCCCCGGCGGGCTCCGCCGGGCTCACCTCGTCGACCCATCCGCCGTCGGTCTGTCCATAGACGCTGGTGCTGCTCGTGTAGGCCAGACCGCGGATCCCACGCGACTCCGCCCAGCGGACCAGGTTCCGGGCTCCACCCAAGTAAACGTCACGGTAGGCCTCCACGCCGCCCCGGCTCGAGGAGACGGTGTCGACGACCCAATCGAAAGGCACCGTGAGCGAGTCCAGGTCGGCGGCACGGGTGAGATCGCCGATGACCGGATGGATGCCCGCCGCGGAAAGCTCCGGATCCTCCGCGGCGTTCCTCCGGAATCCCCAGACTTCGTCGCCGCCCTGGACCAGTTGCCTTCCCAATGCCTTTCCGACGTAGCCACATCCAACGATCAACACGCGCATCCCGGCCACCCTCCCCCGGTCCGCGCCGCGGTCAAGCCGCCGGGCCACGTGACAAATCCGCATCCACAGGCTTCCATCCACCCCATGTCCTCCACTGGACGCAAACTCGGCATCCTCATCTCGGCAGGTCCCACGACCCCGGCTTTCCGCCATGGAGTCCGTTTCGCCTCCGCAGCGGTGGATTCCGGGTGCGACGTCTTCCTCTACTGCATCGACGACGCCGTCGCCGGTGTGAGGGATCCGGAACTTCAGGCGCTGCCCGCACGCGGCGTCCGCTTCTACGCCTGCGCCTACGGGGCCCACCAACGCAGCCTGCCGGTCGACGATTCCGCCACCTTCGCGGGACTCACCGTGGTCAGCGACCTCGTCGCCTCCACCGACCGCTTCGTGAGCTTCAACGCCTGATGAAACCCTCCCTGCTGGTCATCGTGGACTCGGATCCCCGGTCCAACGCCCGCGCCGCCGAAGCCGTCCGCATCGCCGCCGGCGTCGGCACCTGGAAGAAGGCCGAGGTGCATCTCTACCTGCGTGGCCCGGCGGTCCTCGCGCTCACAGAGTTCCCGGACGAACTGCTCGAAGAGGACAATTACACCCGCTACCTGCCGATCGTCTGCGAGTTCGGACGTCCAGTCCGCGTGCAGAAGGGCGCCATGGAGGGATTCGATTTGGGAACACCAACGCAGCCCTTCGAGGAGATCGACGATGCGGAACTGTCCCGGTTGGCGGCCCGTTCCACCTACGTGCTCCGCTTCTGACCCTATGCCCACCCTGCTCCACATCCTGAACCGGCCCGCGGAAAGCTGGGTCCTCGAGCTTATCGAGAACCAGCGGAAGGAACCCGGGAACACCGTGGTCGTCGCCGACCTCACCGGACCGCAGCCCGACTACGCCGCCCTGGTGGAGCTCGTCCTCAAGGCGGATTCCGTCCAGACGTGGTGAGCCGAGGCGGAGTACATGGCCTTGGCCGGCCGCCTGCGGATCCGGCGTTACGACCCGCGGCGAACCAAACCCCGTTGCCCTCCGTCCCGCGGTTCAGGGGATGAACGAGCAGATGTACTCGCACATGCCGGACGTCACCTCGATGTCGAACCCGGACTTGGCCGGCACCTCGAAGGTCGATCCCGCCGCGTAGGTTTCGGTCGTTGTGGAGCCGTCCAGCTTCACCAAGCACGCCCCGGCGACGATTTCCATGATCTCCGCCTTGTCCGTTCCGAAGTGGAACTTCCCCGGGTAGATCAGGCCGAGGGTCTTCTTGCTGCCGTCGGGTTGCAGGATCGTGTGGGAAACCACCTTCCCGTCGAAATACACGTTGGCCTTGGCGACGGCGGTGACGTTGCGGAACTCGGTCGGAATCGGCATTACGGAAACCTGCCGCGCCGACGCCCCACCCAGCAACTCCGTTCTCTCCCGGAGCACGGCTCCGGTCCGGGGACGACCACCTTTCACTGGGACCGGGATCCACCCGCCCGTAGGATGACCAACGTGTTCCGACCGTGCATCGATCTCCGGAACGGCAAGGTGGTCCAGATCGTCGGCGGGACGCTCACGGACTCCGGCGCCGGAACCCGGACCAACTTCGAATCCGACAAGCCCCCCGGCTGGTTCGCCGAACTCTACCGTCGCCACGGCCTCGTCGGCGGACATGTCATCGCCCTCGGCCCCGGCAACGAGTCCGCCGCCCGTGAAGCCCTCGGAGCCTGGCCCGGCGGCCTCCAGTACGGTGGTGGCGTGAACTTGGACAACGCCGAGTCGTGGCTGGAGGCCGGCGCGGCGAAGGTGATCGTGACTTCCTGGGTGTTCCGGGAGGGCCGCCTCGACCTCGAACGCCTTCAGGACCTCGTCGCCCGCATCGGGCCCGACAGGCTGGTGCTCGACCTTTCCTGCCGCAAACGCGACGGACGCCACTGGGTGGTCACCGACCGATGGCAGAAGTTCACCGACCTCGAGGTGAACTCGGCGACCTGCTCGCGGTTGGCCGGATTCTGCTCCGAGTTCCTCGTCCACGCCGTGGACGTCGAGGGCCTCTGTCGCGGGATCGATGTCGACCTCGTACGCGACCTCGCCGCATGGAGTCCGATCCCGGCCACCTACGCCGGTGGCGCCCATACGATCGGGGATCTCCGGACCGTCCACGAGGTCGGCGCCGGCCGGATCGGACTCACGATCGGCAGCGCGCTCGACATCTTCGGTGGCACGGGCGTGCGCTTCGCCGACTGCGTCGCCTTCAACCAGGCGCACCGGAAGTCGCCTTGAGCGCGCAGGCTTCCATCGGCTCCCGTTCCACCGGCTCCGGCGTGGTTCCATGGCTTTTGGCGGCCATCCTTCTTTGGGGCGCGAACAACGTCTCGCTGAAGCAGGTCCTCTCCCGTTGGCCACCACTCTTCACCGGTTCCACCCGGTTCCTCGCCGCCGGCTTCCTCCTGCTGGCGATCGCCCGGAACCGAAGGTTCTTCGGCGACCCCGTTCCCATGCCGCAAGGCCGGGGTGGCCGCCTCTGGATGGGTGGCCTGCTGCTCGCGCTGTACGTGGCCGCCTGCAACTGGACCCTCCATTTTCTTCCAGCCTCCCACTTCGCCCTGCACATGGCGGTCTCCCCCGCCTGGGCGCTTCTGCTTGAAGGCCGCGTCGACGACGCCGGCTCGGTCCGTCTTCGACGTTGGAGCGCCGTGTTCCTGACCTTCTGCGGCGTCGGCGTTCTGCTGCTGCCATCCTTGGGCTCGGACGGTTCAGGCGTCGGGCACCTGTTCGGAATCTCCACCGGACTGCTTTGGACGTTCTACAGCCGGGAATGCCGGCGCCTCGGTGAAGGCTGGTCCGGGGCCGCCGTCTCCGCGCACACCATGTGGCGCGGCGGCCTGCTGCTCGTCCTCCCGGCCACGGTCGAGACCCTCTGGGCCGAAGCCCTGCCGGTGATGGATCCGCGCACCCTGGGCTTCCATGTCTTCTGCATCACCCTCGGCGGGATCGTGCCGTTCTCGCTGTGGACCCGATCGCTCACCCGATGGCCCGTCTCGAAAGTGGCGCTCTTCGGCAACCTGATCCCGCTGACCACCGCGTCCTGGGACTTCCTCGTCTTCGGCACCCCGCTGTCGGCCACCTTCTGGGCGGCCACCGTGCTGATCCTCGGCGGCGTCGCCCTTTCCCAGTGGGAGATCCTCAGACAGGGCGTCCGCTGGTGGATCCCGGAGGAATAGCGCCGTCGCTCGCGCTCTTCGGGAGAGCTCCGACGAAGCTTCTGAAGCGGTCGCGTCTCATCAGCAAATTTCGCGCTGGAACACAGATCGCATCAACCGTCTGCGAGCCGGCTGATGCGACTTAAGAGGTCCGGTTCGTCCCCTCCGTGTCCTCCGAGCCTCTGTGGCTACTTCCCCTTGCCCCTCTCTTGAGTCGACAAACGTTCGCGAAGCGCACCCATTCGGAAGCCGGCGGCAAGCTGTTCCAGCTCGACGAGGAACTGGACTTGGTCCGGGTGGTTCGACTTCAGGCGGAGGATCTCACGACGCAGCAGGCTGACGTCGCCCCGGTTGGCCGCCTCCCGAAGGACCTCCAATTCACCGTCGGGCAACTCGGTCGGACTGTCCGCGGCATTCACCTTCGGATCCGTTCCCTGAGCCACCGTCCCCCTTCCACCCAGGATCCACGGAACCGGCAGCTGCTGGCGAAGCAGCTCGTGGAGCTCCTCCTCCTTGAAAGGCTTGGGCAGGAAACCGTGGGCCCCCGCACGCAGGGCATCCTCGCGGTTGAATCCAAGGACCGACGCCGAGGTGGCGATAAGTCGCGCACGGAACCCCGGAATGGCGACCAGGCGACGCGTCAACTCGAAGCCGTCCATGCCCGGCATCCGGAGGTCGAGCAGGACCAGCGCCGGACGACTCTCCCTGGATTCGATCAGCGTCAACGCCGCTTGGCCGTTGTCAACCTCGCTCACCCGGAAATCCAGCGGCTCCAGGAACTCCCGCAGCAGGCGCCGATTGACCTCGAGGTCGTCCACCAACAACACCTCCAACCGCGGCCCGTCGTAGCCGGTGATCCAGACGACGGCCCCCGTCGGCGCAACCGCTGCCTCGGCCGACGTCAGCGGGACCGAGAAACGGAACTCGCTGCCGCGTCCGGGTTCGCTCGCGACCTGGATCTCGCCGCCCATGAGGCCGACCAGATGCTGGCTGATGGCGAGCCCCAATCCCGCACCCTGCTCCGGTGGACGTCCCTGCTCGGCCTGCGAGAAGGGCTTGAAAAGGCGGGCCACATCCTCGGCCGCCATCCCGGGTCCGGTATCGGCCACCACGAATTCCACCCGACCGGACGGGGATCCACGCACCGTCAGGGTCACTTCACCGACCTGCGTGAATTTCACGGCATTGCCCAAGAGGTTCTCGAGCACCTGACGAAGTCGCTTGGCGTCCCCCAAGACGGCATTGTCGGTCAGGGCCTCCACATGGACCCGGAAGACCAAGCCCCGTTGCAGCGCCCGTTGCGAGAACCCCGGCTCGATGTCCCGCAGCAGGTCGCGGAGCAGGAACGGCGCGGGCCGCAACTCCACCCGGCCCGCCTCGACCCGGGCCAGGTCGAGCACGTCGTTGATCAGGCCGAGCAGGTGGTCGCCGCTGGAACCGATCACACGGAGCCGTTCGCGGTTCCGGTCCGACTGCCCCGGTTCGCGGGCCAGGAGCTGTGCAAAGCCGAGGATGCCGTTCAAGGGCGTCCGCAGTTCGTGGCTCATGTTGGCGAGGAACCGCGACTTGGCCCGGCTGGCCTCTTCCGCGACATCCCGCGCCGTCGCGAGTTCGCGGGTGCGCCGGGCGACGAGTTCCTCCAGTCGAAGGCGCTCCCGTTCGAGCTGGGCCAGGCGTTGCCGCAGGAACCCCCAGACCGACAGACCGGCCAGGAGGACGTAGCCCGCGTAGGCCGCAAGGTTCCGGTACCAAGGCGGCACGATCTCGAAGCCATACGCCGCCACAGGTGTCCGCCGCAACAAGCGGTCCACGGCCCGCACCTCGAAGCGGTACCTTCCGTCCGGGAGTCCGCTCCACTCCTTGGCCAACGCGAACGATGGCTCGCTCCACCCCGTATCCCATCCTGTCAGGCGCGTCTCGAAACGCAGCGAAGCACCGGGCTCGAATTCCGGAGCGGACCACTCGAACCGGACCGTGCCCCGATCCCACTTCCACAGGTCGTCGCCGGACAGGCTCGCCGCCTCCCGGAGTCCACCGTCACGCAGTCGACGCCGCAGTCGCACTTCGGGCAGTTCCCGCGGCGGATCCATCCGGCCCAACGCGATCCGGACCATCGGGCCGTCGCCCTTGGCCCAGAGGACACCGCCTTCCGCGTCGTCCTCGAAATGCAGCAACATCGCCCCGTGGCCACCCAACGCCGCCTGGACCGATGCCGCGAACGGCGTGAAAGCCAGTCGACCGTCCGGACCGGATCGGTGTCGCCCCAGCAGCGATGTCCCCCTGCCGACGATCACGGAGACGAATCCTTCACCACCCTTCCCTTCCACAGCCGCAGTCACCCGATTGACCGGCATTCCACCGTGAAGGATGCGGTCCTCGTCCAACCATCGCCCGCCCCCATCCCGCCGCTTCTGGCCGGCCGGCGTGGACGCGGTCGGGCCGCCGGGCAGGAGGAGCAGACGCACCGGCCCGCTGACGGACCCCGTCGGCGTGGACCACTCCAAGGTCAGGTTCGAAGATTCCCCTGAGACCGACCAGATCCGTCCGTCCCCGGTTCCGCAGAGGATGGCCTCACCACGCTCCAACAGGGAATGGACCGGCCCGGAGTTTGTCCAATGACGGAGTTCCCGGACCGCGGCTTCGGCGGACAACTCCGAGACCCCCAGTCCCGCAAAGCCTCCCGACCAAAGCCGTGACGGCTCCCGGACGGACCGGAGCAGGACCTCATGACGACGCGGAGCCAAGATCGGCGGGAGCGCCGTGGGGATCTTCGAGCCCGGTTTCGTCATGTACCGGAACAGGCCCTCGGCATGTCCGATCAGGATCCGTCCATCGACCACGACGCATCCGCGGGGTTCCGAAAGGTCCACGCCCGAGATGCCCAATGTGAGTCGACCAGGAATCAGCTTGTTCCACGGGCCGAAGACCCGGAATCCGTCGCCGATGCTCACATGGAGGTCGCCGCGCCAACGCAGCATCCCGTGGATCGGCCCGTCGAGCATGGAGTCCCGCTCTCCCAGCCAGGACAAACCGCGCCGGTGTGCGAACTGCGTGATGCCGCGGCGGGTGGCGAACCACAGGTCGCCCCGCGAATCCTCCAGCGAGGCCACCACTTCGCCGTCACTGAGGCCGTCCTCTGGGGTGAACACCTCCACGACCCGGCCGGTCGGAGTGACCACCACCGCACCTGCCCCGTCCCGACCGAGCAGCAGGTTGCCGTCCTTCAGTCGGATCGCGGAGTTGATCCAGCCACCGCCGGGAAGCGCCTCGAACTCTGCGCCGATGGACCGCACTTCCTCGCCCACCAGCTTCAGGGGCCCGGCTCGACGCCACGCGAGAAGGAAGGAGCCGTCCGGCTCTGGGAACAGGCCGTAGGGCTGATCCCGAGCCACAGCCCGGTTCGTGACCCACGCCTGGAACCCCGAACCATCCCACTGCATCAGCCCGACCCGTGTCCCATGCAGGAACGGGCGTCCTTCGGCGACGAGCAAGACCAACGGACCAGCGCCTGGGTTCCGGTACGCCTTCAGCTCTGGTTCCTTCCAACGGAACACCCGGGTCTCCCCTCCCAGCCAGACCTCTTCCCCGATGCGATAGGCCTGCCAGATCGCACCGAAATCACGGTCCGAAGGATCCAGCCGGTCCGAAAGCGACTCGTAATCCCACCCGCCGGAGGCACGTCGGCTCAGGATCCCGAAGCCGCCGGTTCCGGCGATGACGATGCGTCCGCCACCCGCATCCACGATCGCCCGGATGTGCGCCACAGGCGTCTCGTCCGCCCTCCAGGCCGATCCGTCGTACTCGATGATCTTCCGACCGGAAGCGAACAGCATGGTGCCCCATGGAGACTCCATCACCGCCCCGACCTGAGCATCCCCACCGTAGTCCTGGGGCATGAACGCCCGCCCCCAAGGCCGGGCCCTCTCGCTCGGGAGCAGGTCGGCTCCCCAAAGTCGGAAGGCCAAAGTCAGGAGCAACCACGAGATGAGTCGGGTGATTCCATTGAGATGTCGAAGTGCGGTCATCGGCCTTTCCACAGGATGTGGAACCCGCCCCACTCCGACAACCTCCGCAAATCCCGCCATGCTCGCTTCCGCAGAGATCGAAGTTCCCCATGAATCCCAACCGGTCGAACTCACCCTCTGCGTCCATCTGCGACAACTGCGGACGTCCCTGCGCGAAGAACGTCCATCGATCGGAAATGCAAAACCGCCGTCGGCGGATCCCGAATGGATCCGGCGACGGCGGCGTGGGATCGGCGGGAACGACCGGGGTCAGTCCTCGCTGAAGAGGTACTCGAGGTCGTCCTTGCTGAGGTTGCTGGCGAAGCCCTCCTCGCCGAGGACGTCGGCGATGGTGGCGGACTTCCTCTGCTGCAGCTCCCAGATCTTCTCCTCGACCGTTCCCGGGGTGATGAGGCGGTACGCCATCACGGTCTGGGTCTGGCCGATGCGGTGCGAGCGGTCGATGGCCTGGGCCTCGACGGCGGGGTTCCACCACGGGTCGTACAGGACGACGTAGGACGCGTTGGTGAGGTTGAGGCCGGTGCCCGCGGCGCGGAGCGACAGGAGGAACACGCACGGCTCCGGATCCGCCTGGAAGGCGTTGACCACCTCCATGCGGCCCTTGGTCTCGCCCGTGAGGATGTGCGTCTTGATGCCCCGCTCGCGGCAGGCGGCCTCGAGCAGCTTCAGCATCTCCACGAACTGCGAGAACAGCAGCACCTTGTTGCCGGACGCCAGGATCGGCTCGAAGAGCTCGAACAGGGTCTCGGTCTTGCCCGACGGGGCGTCGTTGCCGACGAGCCGCGGATGGCAGCAGATCTGGCGCAGGCGGGTGAGCGCCGCGAGGACGTGCATCTTGGACTTGGCCACGCCCTTCTCCTGCATGGTCTTCATCACCTGCTCGCGGCTGCGGCGCAGCTCCGCGAGGTAGAGCTTGCGCTGTTCCTCGTCGAGCTCGCTGTCGCGGCGTTCCTCGATGCGGTCCGGGAGGTCCTTCGCGACCTGCTTCTTCACGCGGCGCAGCATGATCGGACGCAGGCGCGCACTCAGACGCTTGCGCTTCGCGGCACCGTCCCACTCGGGACCCTCCCCCTTCGACTCGTAGGTCTCGATGAAGTTCTGCTGGTTGCCCAGGTAGGCCGGCTGCGAGAAGTCGACGATCGACCACAGGTCGAGCATCCGGTTCTCCAACGGCGTTCCGGTCAGGGCGAGGCGGTGGTCCGCCTCGATCTCCTTCACGGCGACGGTCACCTGCGCCGTCGGGTTCTTGATGAACTGCGCCTCGTCCAAGACCAGCGCGTGGAAGCGGAACTTGCCCAACTCCTCCAAGTCGCGCCGGAGGATCGCGTAGTTGGTCACCACGATGTCGTACTCCGGGATCTGCTTCCGGAGGTTGTGACGCTGCTGGCCCGACTGCAGCACGAGGACCTTGAGTCCCGGCGCGAACTTCTCCGCCTCGCGGCGCCAGTTGTGCAGCACGGACGCGGGACACAGCACCAAGGACGGCTTGCGGTCCTTCTTCGGCGCACGCTCATGGAGCCACATCAGCCAGGTGAGCGTCTGCAGGGTCTTTCCGAGACCCATGTCGTCCGCGAGGATGCCGCCGAGGCGGAGCCGGACGAGGTTGGCGAGGAAGTTGAAGCCGTCCTGCTGATACGGACGCAGGTCGGCGACGATTCCCGCGGGCAGCGGCGTCTCCGGCACGCCCTTGAAGTTGGCGAGCTTGGCACGGAGCTCGGCGACCGCCTTGCCCGCCCCAAGCCCTTCGATGGTCGCGTCGTCCAGCTGGGTCGCGTGGATGAGGGAAGCCTTCTGCGCATCGGCCGAGAGCCCGTCGAGCCCGAGGGTCGCCGCGGTCTCGTGGGCCTTGCGATTCGCGTCGGTGTCGATCTCCACCCAACCGCCGTCGGGCAGCTTGACGAAGCGCGAGGTCGAGGCGGCCAGGCGTTCGACGTCGGCTCGGGTGAGCTTGAGCCCTTCGGCCTCCCACTCGGCGCACACCGACAGCCAGTCGATGCCGGATCCGCGGAGGACCAGCTTCGGCTTCACGAGGCGCCGGCTCAGGAACAGGCGTTGGAAACTGGGATTGCCGAGGTACTCGGCGTCGGTCGGCCGGTCGCCCCACGCTGTCGCCAGCTGGGAAAGGCAGTTCTCGTTCGCGTCCAGCACCCAGAGCCCCGGTTCCGGGGTGAACCAGTCGGCGCGTTGGAGCCAGTGGATGGCCGGCATCAGCCTCGGGTCGTCGAGCAGCTCGGGCCTCGAGTCGCCGGCGCGGCGTTCCACCACGCGCGTCCACTCGTGTCCGTTCCACTGCCACTCCGAACCGTCCTTGTCGCTCACCGCCAACAGGCGCACCCGGACGACTTCGTCGGCCAGCTCGAAGGTGAACTTGGGCTTCGCCGGATGGGTCTCGCACAGCTCTTCCCACCGGGCGTTCGGTTGCTCCTTGGCCTGGGTGCGACGGAGCTCCGTCAGCAGGCGCTGCGAAAGGCGCTTCACGGGAACCACCGGACGCTCGGCCCAAGGTCCCAGCAGCGCCGGCGGCGGCGCGTTGCGGAGGACGAAGAACTCGCCCTCCACCAAGACCAGCGGCGGCTCGCCGACGAAGAAGCGCGCTTCCTGCAGCCGGTGCTCCGTCCCGTCCGGCAACGCCAGCACGTGGGTGAAGCTCATCTCCTCGTCGATGGTCTCCAGACGCGGCTTCAGCTCCGCGACACGGCCCACGAACTGGAGGCTCAGCCCCTTGCCCAGCAGCTCCAGGCGGTTGCCGTGCGCCCACTTCGCCAGCCAGGTCAACAGGTCCGGCCCGTCCAGCACCAGCAGCTCGCCGGCCTTCACCTTGCCGCCCCAGTGTCCGTGCAGCCAGTCGATCACCTGCCAGTCCTCGGCGGGGAACAGCTCGGCCTCATGCGCGGCCCGAGTCCGGAGGTCGCACAGTTCCGGCAGGAAACGTTCCTTCTCCCCGGACCGCGAACGGAAGAGGAAGAAGTGGACCGACAACCGCCACTGGTTCGCCGCCGCGTCGTCCCGCGTCGGTTCGCAGACCACCCGCAACGCCGCCCGCGGCGAGTCCAGGTGGGTGTGGTTCGGCGGGAAAAGCCAGTTCTCCAGTTCCTGGACGAAGCCGGTCTCCTTCTCCGACTGTTCGACCTCGGCGAACTTCTCGAAGTTGGCATACTGCAACAGCTCGGTCGGGAGCGAACGGTTGTTCCTCAGGAACAGCATCGCCACTTCCTCGAGCCGCGGTCGTCCCGTCGACTGCTGCATCCGGGGCCACCATTCGGTCTGCCCGAAGTCCTTCCGGTTCAGCGCCAGCTTCTCCAGGTAGTCGTCGAGCAGCAGGTAGGCCCGCTGGGGATCGGTGCAGGTGGCGAAGAGCTTCAACACCGCCTCCCGTTCACTGACCTTCTCCTTGGAGTCCGAGAGCTCCCGCCGGAGGTCCGCAAACGAACCGTAGGTCGTGGTCAGCACCTTGTGGTGCGCGTCGTATCGGGAACTGGCCGCGGATTTGTTGGTCACCGCGGTTTTTCGGACATTTCTCGCCATGATTTCTTTCCAAGCAGTCCGGAACGGTTCCGGTACGTCCCTGATGTTGTCGTCAGGATAAGCCGCCCCGGTCAACAGGAATCACCGTCCCACCCGTGTCCACACCGGACCGTTTGCCGATCCGGAAGCTCGATCCTAGGATCGCCCGGTCGGCTTTTTTCTCCACCCATGAACACGCTCCCTCCCGAACAGCTCGTCCAACACCTGCAGTGGCGCTATGCCACCAAGAAGTTTGATCCCTCCGCCCGGATTCCTGCGCCGGTCTGGGCCGCCTTGGAACAGTCCCTGGTCCTCGCGCCTTCCAGCTTCGGCCTCCAGCCGTGGAAGTTCCTCGTGATCGACGATCCCGCCCTCCGCGCCCGGTTGGAGCCCGAATCCTGGGGCCAGAAGCAGATCACCGACGCCTCCCACATGGTGGTGTTCACCGTCCGCATCGGTCTCGACGAAGCCCATGTGGACCGCTTCCTCGACTCGCAGGTCGCCATCCGCGGCGGCACCCGGGAAGCCCTGGCGGGCTACCGGGGAATGATCCTGAACAGTCTCAACGGCGCCCGCACCGCCGGCCGCCTCGACACCTGGCAGACCCACCAGGTCTACATCGCCCTCGGCCAATTCATGACCGCGGCCGCACTCCTCGGCGTCGACGCCTGTCCCATGGAAGGCATCGAGCCAGCCGCCTACGACTCCATCCTCGGACTCGAGGGAACCGGCTACCGGACCGTCGTGGTCTGCACCGCGGGATACCGCGCGGCCGACGACAAATACGCCTCGCTGCCCAAGGTCCGGTTCCCGGCCGACGAGATGGTCCGCCACGTCTGAGCCGTTTCCTGACGGCCTCAGGCGCACTCCCGAGGCCGTTCCTTTTTCTTCCCCACCCGCCGCCCGGCCGCGGTTCGGTCCGACTCTCCACTCAAGCCGCACCGAGGTCCTGCCGATGGCCCACGGTGGGCCCCCGCCCGAATCCCGGGTGGGCGGCACCGGAATCCTTCGTCCATGGCCTCCTACTGCAATCCGAGCGTCTTCCGTGTCCTGGTGGTCGATCGCAAACCCGCGGTGATCACCTCGCACCTTGTGTCACCGGGAAGCCCGTTGCCGTTGGTGGACGGCGGCGAGGTGGACGCCTCACCGGTTCGGCCGATCATGTTCGACGCGGACGGTGTCGAGGACGGTGCCACCGCGGTCCAGCGTCTGGAGTCCGCCCTGATGACCGGGCGTCCCTATTCCGTCGCCTTCGTATCCCAGACGCTCTCCGGGGAGGTCAGCGGCTTCGAGACCGTCTCCCGCCTCTGGGAATACCAGCCAGACCTCCAGGTCGTCTTCTGCGTGCCGCCCGGCACCGATCCCAACGAGCTCTCCGCGCGGTTCGAATCGCCGCAGCACCTGCTGGTCCTCGAGGTTCCGGCCGGAGCCGCCGAGGTGCATCAGGCGGCCCGCCTGCTGGCGCTCAAGTGGGACCAGTTCTCCGAATACTGCCACCGGCTTCAGGAACTGAACCGGGTGCTCGACCAAAGGGCGCTGAAGCTCCAGACCACCAACACCCGCCTGGAACGCGAGGTCGCCGAGCGACGCGCCGCCGAGGCCCGCTTCGCCGCGGCCTTCCGCATGAACTCCACCGCGATGGCCGTGCTGGCCATCGACGATGGCCGCGTCACCGACGCCAACGACCGGTTCTTCGAACTCGTCGGCACCCATCCGCAGAGCCTGCTGGGCCGCACCCTGTGCGACTTCCCGGCGCTGGACGACGCGGTGTCCTGGGCGAGCGCCCGCGCCCTCCTGCCCCAGTCGGGCAAGTCGGCCAGCATCGAATGCCGGTTCCAGCGCAAGCCCGACGACCTCCGCGACGTGGTCCTTTCGGCCGAGGTCGCCGAGTTCCAGAACGACTCCTGCATTCTGCTGACCATCGCCGACATCACGCAGGTCCGCCGGCTCGAGGACGAGGTGCGCCTGGCCCAGCGCGCCGAGGCCGTTGCCAAGCTCGCGCTCGGCGTCACCCACCGATTCAACAACCTGCTCACGGTGATCCATGGCCAGGCTTCCCTGCTGACGGACGGCGGGTTGAAGTCGCCCGGCGCGACCCATTCCGTTTCGCAGATCCTCGCCGCCACCGAGGAAGCCACGGCGCTCAGCCGCAAGCTGGCTTCCCTGACCCAACGGGCACCCGCCAACCGGCAGCCGCTGGGATTGAACGACATGGCCCACCAGATCGAACCCCTGCTGCGCCAACTGCTCGACGCCCGGATCTCCCTCGAACTCGACCTCGCCCGCAACCTCCCGGCCGTCCTCGCCGACAGCGCGGGCATCGAACAGGTCCTGCTCAACCTCGCCACCAACGCCCGGGACTCGATGCCGCTCGGCGGCCGGCTCACTCTTTCCACCTACGAGGTAGGCCTCGACGCCCAGTCCGCACCCCACCGCCATCGCTTGGCACGACCCGGACGCTTCGTCTGCCTCGAGGTCACCGACACCGGCGCCGGCATGGACGCCCGGACCCAGGAACGCATCTTCGACCCGTTCTTCTCCACCAAGCCCCGCGGACAGGGCTCCGGACTCGGCCTGACCGTGGTGGAAAGCATCGTCCAGGAGCACGGCGGCTGGATCGAGGTCCAAAGCGCCCGCGGCGCCGGATCCCGGTTCCGCGTGCTGATCCCGGCCCAGGCCGGCGTCCAAGCCACCGGAACCAGAGTCGAGTCGTCCCTCAACCCGACGCCCGGCAAAGGCACCGTCCTTCTGGTCGAAGACGAGGAGGCCGTCCGCTCGTTCACACGCACCGTCCTTGAGCAATTCGGCTACTCCGTCCACGAGGCCTCCAACGGCACCGAGGCCCTCCGCCTATGGTCCTCCATCGGCTCGAAGGTCGACCTCCTGCTGACCGACATCATCATGCCCGGCGACTGGACCGGCCAGCGCCTCGCCGTGGAACTGCGGCGCCAGCGCCCGGACCTCGGCGTGATCCTCATGAGCGGCTACGGGCCCGGTCTCGTGGAGGAGGCGGGCGCCTTGCCCAAGTCCGGAACCTTCCTCCCGAAGCCCTACTCGATCCGCGCCCTCCGCGAGACCGTGGAACAGCAGCTCGCCTGCATCGGCGCCGATACGGTCGCCAACTGATCCGCCTTCCGATACGTTGCCGCGGTGCCGGACATTCTCCTGTCCACGCTCAACGCGAAGTACATCCACGCCGCCTTCGGGCTGCGTTGCCTCTTCGCGAACCTCGGCGGCCTCCGCAGCTCGGCCGCGATCGCCGAGTTCGACATCAACCAGCGCCCCCTCGACGTCGCCGAGGCCATCCTCGCACTCAACCCCCGCATCCTCGGACTCGGCGTCTACATCTGGAACGTCGCCGCCACCACGGAACTGGTCGCGCTCCTCCGACGACTTCGCCCGGATCTGCTCATCGTCCTCGGCGGACCCGAGGTCAGCCACGAGACCGATTCCCAGGAGATCGTCCGGCTCGCCGACCATGTCGTCACCGGCGAGGCCGACCTCGCCTTCCCCGATCTTTGCCGCGAGCTGCTGTCCGGCGGCCAACCGCAACGGATCATCGCCGCCGGGGTGCCCGACGTGACCCGCCTGGCCTCGCCCTACGAGTTCTACGACGACCGCGACCTCGCCCATCGGGTGGTCTACGTCGAGGCCTCACGCGGATGCCCGTTCACCTGCGAGTTCTGCCTCAGCTCCCTCGACATCCCGGTGCGCCAGTTCCCGCTGGAACCCTTCCTGGAGTCCATGCAGCGGCTCCTCGACCGCGGTCTGCGACGGTTCAAGTTCGTCGACCGCACGTTCAACCTCCACCTGCTCACCAGCCGGAGGATCCTCAGCTTCTTCCTCGAACGCCGGACTCCCGACCTCTTCGTCCATTTCGAGATGGTCCCGGACCGCCTGCCGACCGAGCTCCGCGGGCTGATCGAGCGTTTTCCAGCCGGTGCGCTCCAGTTCGAGGTCGGCATCCAGACGCTCAACACGGAGGTGGAGGCCCGGATCGGCCGACGCCAGAACCACGCACGCATGGAGGACAACCTCCGCTGGCTCCGCTCCTCCAGCGGCGTCCATGTCCACGCCGACCTCATCGCCGGTCTGCCCGGCGAGTCCCTGGAGTCCTTCGGCCGGGGATTCGAACGTCTGCTGGAACTCGGTCCCCAGGAAATCCAGGTGGGCATCCTCAAGCGTCTCCGCGGCACGCCGATCGTCCGGCACGACGCCGAGCATGGCATGGTCTACAACCCGTTCCCACCGTACGAGATCCTGGCCAACCACGACCTGGACTTCGCCACCCTCGCCCGCCTCCGGCGCTTCGCGAAGACCTGGGATCTCTACGGCAACAGCGGGAACTTCTCCGAGACGCTTCCGCGGCTGCTCCAGGACGGCGGCTCCGCCTTCCGCGCGCTCCTGCGCTTCAGCGACCGCCTTCACGAACGCGGCGTGAAGGGACATGGGATCGCCCTGCCACGACAGTACGAGCTCCTCTGGGACCACCTCACCCGGGACCTGGGCCACGATCCCGCCTCGGTGGGACCGGCGCTGGCACGCGACTACCGGCGTCCCGGCCGCTCCGACCTGCCGACATGGCTTCTTCCCTGGGCCGGTGACGAGGCCGCCGCCGCGCCCCGCAGGTCCCTGCCCCGCCGCCAGGCACGCCACCTCGCCTCGGCACCGGATCCCGCCGGGAATCCGGATGCGTCCCCGGTTCCGAAACCGGACTCGCTCCCACCGGCCTCGACATGACACTCTCGCCAGCCCGTCGGAGACCCTCCCCACGGGTCCTGTCGGACTTCCGCAATCCATGAACGAGTTCGAACTGATCGCCCGGCTCCGCCCACGCCTCCCGGGCAACGACTCGGTCGTCGTCGGCGCCGGCGACGACTGTGCGGTCCTGGCTTCCCCCGGGCCGGGAAGGCAGCTGCTCCTCAAGACCGACTGCGTGGTCGAAGGGGTGCATTTCCTTCCCGACACCGAGCCGGCGCGGATCGGCAGGAAGGCCCTTGCCCGGGCCCTCAGCGACATCGCCGCCAACGCCGGCACCCCAACCGCCGCGGTGGTCACCCTCGGGCTGCCCGAAGGCTTCGACCCCGCCCGCATCGAAGCGCTCTACGAAGGTATGGCGGAACTCGCCCGACGCCACGACGTGGCCATCGTCGGAGGCGAGACGACCCGCTCGCCGGGATCCTTCTTCGTCAGCGTCTCCCTGGTCGGCTGGGTCGAGGAAGGGAAGGCCGTCCTGCGTTCCGGCGCGAAGGTTGGCGACGCCCTGTTCGTCACCGGCGAACTCGGCGGTTCCATCCTCGGACATCATCTCGACTTCGAGCCCCGTCTCGCCGAGGCCCGCTGGCTTGCCGCGCACATCGACATCCACGCCATGATGGACCTCAGCGACGGGCTCGCGGGGGACCTCCCGCACCTGCTGGCGGAAAGCGGCGTCCCGGGCGCCGAGATCCACAGGGAAGCGCTCCCGATCCGTCGCGCCGCCCAGCTGCGGGCACGCGAGGGCGACACCGCGACCCCGGCCGTCGCCGCGGCCCTCGGGGACGGCGAGGATTTCGAGCTGCTGATGTGCGTCGCGCCCCGTGACGCGGTGCCGCTGCTCGACGGATTCAAGTCGCGGTTCCCGGACACCCGCATCACCTGCATCGGCCGGCTCACCTCCAATCCCGGCGTCTTCCTCCGTGGACCGCGCGGTCTGACACCGGTCACCCGAGGCGGCTACCGGCACTTCGCCTGATGCCCACCGTCGTCACCCACGGACCCCACGAGACCGAGGCGTTCGGCGGCCGCGTCGCCGGGATCGTCCGCCCCGGCTGCCTGCTCGGTCTCGAGGGCGACCTCGGAGCCGGCAAGACGGCGTTTGTCCGCGGCCTCGCCCGGGCACTGGGTTCCCCGGCCCGCGTCCATTCCCCGACCTTCTCCCTGATGAACCGCTATCACGGCGGCCGGATGGAGGTCGTGCATCTGGACCTCTACCGGCTCAACTCTCCGGAGGATCTGGTCGCGGCCGGGCTCGAGGATCCCCTGTTCCGACCCGAAGGAATCACCGTGGCCGAATGGATCTCAAGGGCCGGGTTCGGCGACTTTCCCCACCTGCACACGCTTCGATTCCGATGGATCGACGAGGACACCCGCGAGATTTCGCATGATCTGCCTGGCCTTTGAATTCACGAGCCGACGCCGCTCGGTGGCGGTCGGACGCGACGGCGTTCCACTGGCGGAATCCGTCCAGGAAACCGGACGCGAGACTCCGGTGTTCGCCCTTGTCGATCGCGCCCTCCAAACGGCCGGAGTCGAACGCGGCGAGGTCGGCCGGCTCGCCCTCGACATCGGTCCCGGCAGCTACACCGGAATCCGGATCGCCATCTCGACCGTCCAAGGCTGGGCGTTGGGCACCGGCATTCCCGTGGTCCCGATGGGCTCGTTCGAGATCCTGCGTCGGATGGCCGGAGGGTTGGACCGTCCCTTGCCCTGGACCTTCGCCGTGGATGCCCAGCGCCGGGAGTTCGCCGTCCGCACCTGGAACGGCGCCGACTGGGATGGCAACGTGCGCCTGGTGCCGGACACGGAGCTGGTCCGGTGGATACGCGAAGGCCGCACGGTGCTCGGCCCCGACCTGGACGGCTGCTTCGGAACCCTTCCGGAGTCCGGCCCGGAGGTCCTGGCCGGCATTGCCGGAACCCGGCTGCAACCCGCCGCGACGGAACTCATCCGACTGGCGACCGATGCCGTTCCGCCGCTGCCGCCGGAGACGCTGGCTCCGGTGTATCTGAGGGAAGCCGCGTTCGTGAAGGCGCCGCCCGCACGCCCGATTCCCGGCGACCCCACCTGACCATGCCCATCTTCTGGCAATGCGACCGCTGCACCGCCTGCTGCCGGTGGCCCGGACAAGTCCGGGTGACCGACGAGGAGATCGCCCGCATGGCCGTCCACCTCGGGATCACCGAGGAGGAATTCATCACCGGCTACACCCGGGTCACCGTGCAACGGAACGGCCTCGCATTGACCGACCAGGCGGACGGTTCCTGTGTCTTCCTGAAGGGCGGCGACTGCCGGGTGCAGCCGGTGAAGCCGCAGCAGTGCCGCGACTTCCCCAACCTCTGGAACTTCCCCGGTTTCGAGGAAAAATGCCGGGCCCGGCCGATGGACGTGCCCGCCGACGAATGGCGTCGCCTGGTCCAGAAGGCAACCGGCCGCGACGTCGAACCTC
This sequence comes from Akkermansia muciniphila, assembly GCA_945860685.1. GTDB lineage: Bacteria > Verrucomicrobiota > Verrucomicrobiia > Limisphaerales > UBA9464 > SXXZ01. Next base: position 642 of record CAMASJ010000027.1, on the reverse strand, counting down.
CCCGAACCTGAATCCTCCAGTAGGCGATTTTGGAGATCGCCCATCGAACTGCGCCACCCGCAGCCGCCCCCCTCTCATTTGACGCAGCGAAACCGACCGCCCAATCCCGGCCGTCCCACCGCTGAGCAAGGCCGAATCAAGCCCTCGATCCTTCCGCGACTGGGGACACGTCCCACCTCCCAGATTAGGGACACGTCCTCCTCGATTAGGGACACATCCTAACCCGCCCCCTTTGTGAAGAAGCCGCCACTGTCGAGGTAAGCGCCCGACCGTCATGGAGTGCGCGAGTCCGCTCGCGCTTTTGCAGCGAGACACGGATCTCTACCAAGCCCCGGATCCTGATCGGCCCCCCCAACCGCCCCGCTCACCGACCTGATTGGGGACACGTCCCACCACGCTCCCGGATCCCGGTCAGCTCCTACGGCCGCCCCGAACACGCCAATCTCGAGTTGCAGCATTCCTCCCCCTGATCAGGGACACGTCCCAGCCCGCTCACCTTCCGTACTAGGGACACGTCCTACCGCGAGTGGAATCTCCGTCCCACGCCCATCCGCGGAAGTCATTGCCCTGGAACCGAGTGCCGTCCTTCTCCGTGTCGGAAACTCCCCCGCCATGAGCCCTCTGAGCGCAAGCCGCCCGTCG
>CAMASJ010000026.1 GCA_945860685.1 Akkermansia muciniphila | reverse complement strand
CGCGCTCTGGATGACGACCGGATCGCCGTCGCTGATGACGATGCCGTGGATCTCCACCTCGTCCTTCAGCTTCAACGCGGTTCCGTTGAAGCCGTGGGCGATGTCCGCCGAGGGGTTGATCACGGAGTTGAAGAACACGTCCGCGGTCTGACGCCGGGTCCAGCCCGAGAGGTTCGGGGCGTATTCGACCCCGTCGTCCCCGGCCCGATGGCAGCTGGTGCAGAACGTCGAGAACCGGTCCTTGCCGCGCTGGACGTCGCCGGCGAGGCGGGCGACCTCGGCCACGGTGTACTTCGCCGGTTCCGCGGCGGGGATGGTCGCGGAGCTCAATTCGACAGACTCCGGGTCGTAGAGCTTCCGGGACTTCAGTTCCGGTCCGAGGCCGTGGGCCTTCCAGACGTTGTCCATGCGGTTGATCAGCCACCACATGGCGTCGGCTTTCACCGCGCCGTCGGCTGTGGCCGCGATTTCCATCATGGCCTTCGCCGCGCCGGCGGACTCGTTGTAGCCGATGGCGGTGAGCGCGTCGCGGCGGTCACGCAGGCCGAGCGAGGTGGAAAGGGCGCGCTTCTTGAAGTCGTCCACCGACTGCGGCGGATGCAGGCGCCACGCGATCGAGGCGAAGCCCGGTCCCCACTTCAGCGGATCCGGGTCGTTGAGCACCGGCTTCACCAGGTCGTACACCGCGGACTCCTTGCCCGCGGCCGCGGCACCCCAGGCCTCGAGCAGGGTGCGGTCCAATCCGTCGATGGTCCGGGCCACCGCGAGCAGCACCTCACGGCTCTGTTCCAAGGGCAGGTCGCGCATCGCCAACACGGCTTCGCGACGCACTCCCGGGGAAAGATCCGAAGCGAGCTTCAAGGCCGCCGCACGCAGGAACTCCGGCGTGCCCGGCAGCTTCTCGGGCCGGCGGCCTCCGACCATGGTTCCCTGCTCCGCCACGCGACGCAGCGCCCGGAACGCCACGATGCGGGTCTGTGCGTCCGGCGAATCCAACAACGCCGCCGTCTCACGCGCACCCTTGCCGCCGTCGCGAGCCAACAGCCACACCGCACGCGCCCGGACATACGGATTCTCGTCCTTGAGCAGCTTCACAAGGGACTTCGTCGCCTTGGCCCCCTGCTGCGCCAACGCCGCCTGCGCGGCTCCTCGAACGTTGACCGCCGGGCTCCGCAGGCCGGCGATGGCACCGTCGATGCCGGCGTAGTCGACCTTCGGGACCTTCGGCTTGAAGCCCTTCGGGGCGATCCGGTAAATCGAACCCGAGGTGGTTTCGTCCCAGTCCGCATGGCCACCGACCCGCGCGTCGAACCAGTCGGTCACATAGACCGCACCGTCCGGTCCCACCGAGACGTCGCTCGGCCGGAACATCGTCTTCATGTCCTTCTTCTCGTTGCTGCCACCCTGGAAGTCGGTCCCGGCGAACTGCCCTTCCGGATTGGTGGTGAGGAAGTCGAACCGCTCGAGCCGGAACCCGGCGCCCTCCGGCTGCGGCAGGTAGCCGAACACGACGTTCCGGCCCGGCTCACAGCTCAGCAGCAGGCCGCGGTACTTCGCACCGAGCGCGCCGTCCTCGTAGAAGGCGATGCCGGTCGGCGATCCGCCGCCGTACACGTCGCCCGGAGGCATCGTGCCCGGATCCTCCTGCCGCCACTCCGCCACCGGCACCGACTGGCCCGGACGCCGGTCCGCGTTCCAGGAACGCTTGCCGTCGAAGGAGGAGAATCCCGCGTTCCCGTACTCCAGCAGGAACGCCGTGCGACACGCCGGGGGATCGTCGTTGTCGTTCTGGAACACGTCGCCGAACGAACTCACCGTCTGCTCGTAGCTGTTCCGGAAGTTGTGGCCGATGATCCGGACCCGGGTCCCGTCGGGATTCATCCGCGCCGCGAAGCCACCCACCCACCCATGGCCGTCGTCGCTCAACTGGCCCGCGATCTCCGTCGGACGCCATCCCAGGTCGCCCTTGCCGCCGCCGTAGGTCGGATCGTAGGAGCTGCCCACGCGGAACGTCTTTCCAGACCGGTCCGTGAACAACGCCCCGCAGTTGCCCGCGTTCCAGTACCACTGGCCGTCGGGTCCCACCGAGACGCTGTGGACGGTGTGGTCGTGCACCCGGCCGTTGAAGCCCGTCAGCAGGACCTCCTTCTTGTCCACCGCCGGGTCGAACTTCCGGTCCCGGTTCACGTCGGTGTACACGATGATGTCCGGCGCCATCGACACCACCACGCGGTTGTCGATCACCGCGATGCCCATCGGGGCCCGCAATCCGGGCTCCTGCACGAAGACCTCCGTCCGGTCCGCCCGGCCGTCGGCGTCGGTGTCCTCGAGGATCACGATGCGGTCGCCGGCGGGTTGGCGGTTGTAGTGGCCGCGGTAGTTGACGCCCTCGGCGACCCAGATCCGGCCGTCTTGGTCGAAATCGAGGTTGGTCGGGTTCCTGAGCTGGGGGGTCGAGGCCCAAAGGGTGACCTCCAGGTCGGGATCGGAGAGGTGGAAGAGGTCCTGCGGAACGGAGTTGTCCGCGGCTCCCAGGCGGCAGGCGAGGGCCAACGCGAGCGCGATTCGATAGGCGGGCTTCATGGAGTTTCCCCGCAGCATGGGCGGTCTCCCGCGAAGATTCCAGAAAGGAGACGCGACACACGATCCGTCGAAAGCGGACCCACGCAAACCCGGAATCCGGAATCAGGCCCCGGCGAACTGGGGATGCGCGGCCAGCCCGGCGGCCGACTCCGGGGAGAGGGGCGCCTGACGGTAGGCGGGAAGCAGAAGCGGCTCCGCGCTGGTCGAGCGCGACGCGCGCCCCAGCCAGGCGGCGTCCAGGGGCCGGCCCACCAACTCCGGGACGTTCGCCGCGAGGGTCGTCTCTTCCTTCTCCCCGGTGGCCTCGCCGGCCCCGACCCAGAACCCGGCCCGCAGCAGCGTCACGCGGAGCAGCGTCGCCCTGGAATACGTGGCCAGCGCGCAGGGCCGGGCCGGATCCAGACGCGCATGGATCGCGCGGAAGAGCGGGAGCGTCCACATGGCCGCGTTCCTCGCCGGGGAATAGGCGTCGTAGAAGACCGCATCCGGCGCCGGCAGCACCGCGGGCCCGGTCACGAACGACGGGAAGTCCGACACGTGCACCTCCCAGACGACCTGGAGTTCCCCGTGCCGGAACCGCACGGAGCCCCGCTCGGCGAGCGCCTCGTATTCGGCTTCGAATCCGACCGGGTAGCCCAGTTCGACGGCATGTTCCCGCGCGAAACGCAATGGGGCGAGGGTGTGGTCGAAGCTCACCACGCGCAGTTCGCCTCCGACGGATGCGAGATGGCGCAACGCAGTGACCACGTTGGCCGCGCTGCCCAGCCCGACGTCCCAAAGAACGAAGCCACGCCCCGCCGCGGCCGCCGCGTTGACCCGTTCGACGAGGCGCAACTGGCGGATGTACAGCGCCTCGGCCTCGGCCACCGGGCCGATGACGGGATGGAACGTCTCTCCTTCCGCGACCGAGCGGATGCTCCGGGTGCCGTTGGCGAGCCCGACCAGTTCGTAGGCCGGGCCGGAGGGGTAGGAGGCGCTCATGCCGGACCGTCCGCCTCCGTCGTCTCCGCGCCACCCACCACACGGCCGGTGTCGGTGCAGATCCCTCGCCGCGATGCCGCGACGAACCCGATCAACTCGAGGCAGGCCGGGCTGTCGAAGAGGGCGCGCGCCGACTCGACGAGTTCGCCCCGGCGGCCCGGGGATCGGAACAGGTGGTGGTAGAGCCGTCGGAGCGCAAGGCGTTCGGCGGAGCTGAAGCTGGCTCGCCGCAACCCGACGACGTTGAGCCCACACATCCCGTTGTCGCCACGGGCGACCGCGAACGGAGGCAGGTCCTTCGAGATCGCCGAGCCGCCCTGCATCATCGCCAGCCGGCCGATCCGGCAGAACTGGTGGACCAGGCAGTTGCCGGAGATGAACGCGCGATCGGCGAGGGTGACATGGCCCGCGAGCAGGGCGCCGTTGGCCAGGATGTTGTGATCCCCGATGTGGCAGTTGTGGCCGACATGCGAGCCGGCCATGAGGAAGTTCCCGTTGCCGACCACGGTGTCCTCGTCCAGGCGGTTCGAACGGTGGACGGTCACATGCTCGCGGAAGACGTTGTCGTCGCCGATCCGCAGCCGCGTCGGCTGGCCGGCGTACTTGAAGTCCTGCGGCGCGTCGCCGATCACCGCCCCGGCGTGGATCCGGTTCCGCGCACCGAGCACGGTGTGGCCGGTGACATGGGCGCCAGGGCCGACCACGCAGCCGGGGCCGAGGACGACGTCGGCGTCGATGACGGCATGGGGGCCGACGGAGCAGCCGTCGCCGAGGACCGCCGTGGCGGCGACCACGGCCGTGGGATGGATGTGGAGGGGCATCGCGGGATCGCCAACGAAGCGGGACGGACCGGTCAGAGCAGCACGCCGACGACGCAGGCGGTCAGGTAGCAGGCCATGAGGCCGCCGAACATGGCCTTGAGGCCGATCTGGGCGAGGTCGTTGCGTCGGGAGGGCACCAGCGCGCCGATGCCGCCGATCTGGATGGCGACACTGCCGAAGTTGGCGAAGCCGCAGAGCGCGTAGGTGGCGAGGACGTAGCTGCGTTCGGAAAGCTGGGCCTTCTGGTTCGCCAACGAGATGTAGCCGATGAACTCCGTCAGGACCACGCGCTCCCCAAGGATCTGCCCGACCGCGAGGCAGTCCTTCACCGGAACCCCCATCGCGAAGGCGAACGGGGCGTTGGCGTAGCCCAGGATCGTCTGGAGCGGCTTCTCGGTCTGCCAGCCGACATGGCCGACGCCCCAGGAGATGAGCCAGTTGGCGGCGGCGACGAACGAGGTGAAGGCGAGCAGCATCGCGGCGACGTTGATGGCCAGCTTCATGCCGTCGCCGGCGCCGACGCAGAGGGCGTCGATGCCGTTGATCGTCTCGCGCTCGATCTTCGCCGTGGTGCCGCCGGCGGTCTCGCTGACCTCGGTCTCCGGGATCAGCACCTTCGAGATCATCAACGCCGCCGGGGCGCTCATGACGCTGGCGGTGAGCAGGTGGCCGGCGTCGATCTTCAGGACGCCCGAATAGACCGCCATGACACCGCCGGCGATGGTGGCAAAACCGCCAACCATCATGCACATCAACTCGGAACGGGTCATCCGGGCGAGGTAGGGCTTGATGACGAGCGGGGCCTCGGTCTGTCCCATGAAGATGTTGGCGGCGGCGGCGAGGGTCTCGGATCCGCTGGTCCCCATGAGCCGGCGCATGCACCAGGCCATGGCTTGGACGACCCGCTGAAGGATGCCGTAGTGGTAGAAGAACGAGGAAACCGAGCTGATCAGCACGATGGTTCCGGTCACGACGATCGCGAGCAGGAAGCCGTTGCCCTCGCCGAAGCCTTTGACCAGCACTTCCTCTTTGGCGAGGGGACCGAACACCAATTGGTTGCCCTCGTTGGCAAAGCCGATGAAGCGGTTCACCGCCGCTTGGCAGGAGTTGAAGATCCGTGCGCCGACTCCGGTGCGGAGGATGAACCAACCGAAGAAGAACTGGAGACCGACCCCCCAGGCAACGGTACGCCAAGGGAACCGTCGACGGTGCTCGGAGAGGACCCAGGCGACGCCGATGATGGCGAGGATTCCGAGGAAACTGACCAAATTGAGCATCTGGGACCGGACGTTGTCCGCTCGGCCCGGCTGCGACAAGCCGCCATTGCGGCAGACATGTCACGACACCCCCTTCGCCCCCGGAATCACCTCTCAACGGCTCGCGGGCGTTCTGTGCCCAGTTGCCGGGGTCGTGCGGGGTTCCCCAAGGTGGCCGGATGCTCGCGCAGATCCTCTCCGCCACCGTCCAGGGCATCGACGCCTCACCCATCGAGGTCGAAGTCGACTCGGGCTATGGCAACCAGAACATCGTCATCGTCGGACTGCCCGACGCCGCGGTGAAGGAGTCGCGGGACCGGGTCTTCACCGCGCTCGTCAACAGCAGCTTCCGATGTCCGTTGGGACGCACCACGGTGAACCTCGCGCCGGCCGACACGCGGAAGGAGGGTCCCAGCTTCGACCTCCCCATCGCCCTAGGGATCCTCGCCTCCAGCGAGCAGATGGAATCCGCCCTGCTCGGCCGCTATCTCATCGTGGGCGAACTCGCCCTCACCGGGGCCGTACGGCCGGTCAAGGGCGTGCTCGCCATCGCCGTCTGCGCCAAGGCCGGCGGCTGCAAGGGCGTCCTCGTCCCCGCCGACAACGCCGCCGAGGCCGCCGTGGTGGAGGGGCTCGAGGTGATCCCTGTGCGCAACCTCCGCGAAGCCGCGATGTTTCTCGAGGGTACCGAGGCCATTGAACCGGTCCGCGTCGACACCGCCGCCCTGTTTCGGCAGGCGCCCGACGAGGAACTCGACTTGGCCGACGTCAAGGGCCAGGAATCCGTCAAACGCGCCCTCGAGATCGCGGCGGCCGGAGGCCACAACCTCCTGCTCATCGGCCCGCCCGGCACCGGCAAGTCGATGCTCGCCAAGCGTCTTCCTTCCATCCTGCCACCCCTCACCCTCCCGGAAGCGCTGGAGACCACCCAAATCCACAGCATCGTCGGCCTCCTCGCCGCCGGCCAGGCCTTGGTCACACGACGGCCCTTCCGCTCACCCCACCACACCGCCAGCGACGCCGGCCTGCTCGGCGGCAACGTCCATCCGACTCCCGGGGAGATCTCCATCGCCCATCACGGAGTGCTGTTCCTCGACGAACTGCCCGAGTTCAAGCGCAGCGTCCTGGAAACCATGCGGCAGCCGCTGGAGGAAGGGCGCGTCACCATCAGCCGCGCCGCCGGCACCATGACGTTCCCCTCCCAGTTCATGCTCGTCGCCGCCATGAACCCGACGCCGGATGGCAAGATGCCCCACGAATCCCGGTCTTCGCCCCGGGAGATCCAGGCCTACCTCGGCCGCGTTTCCGGTCCGCTGCTCGACCGCATCGACCTGCATGTCGAGGTGCCCGCGGTGAGGTTCGCCGACATGAGCCGCGCCGCGCCGGGTGAGCCCAGCAGGACCGTGCGGGAACGGGTGATCGCCGCCCGGGAAATCCAACTGCATCGATTCCGGGGACGCCGGCTCCTGGCCAACGCGCGCATGGGGCCCCGTGAACTCAAGGAGTTCGTCGAGCTCGACGAGGCCACCCACACGCTGCTCAAGCACGCCATGACCGACCTGAACCTCTCGGCCCGCGCCTACGACCGCATCCTCAAGGTCGCGCGGACCATCGCCGACCTCGAGGGCCGGGAAGGCGTCGTCCAGGAACACGTGTTCGAAGCCATCCAATACCGGACCCTCGACCGGCAGATCTGGGGGTGATGAATGGGAGAAGGGAGCGGAGAACGGGGACCGCAGCTTGGCAGCCGCGGCTACGGACAACGGACATCCCCCTCTGTGTCCTCGGTGTCTCTGTGGCCAATCTCTACCCCATTGGGGGAGCACGGAGCGGAGGGAGAAGAGCGGCGCGGGCTTCAGACCCTTCGGTTTTCCGGGAAGACCTTCCTCGACTCCACTGTCTCCAGCTGCCCGCGGGTCACGCCGAGCTGGTTCTGGATCTGGAATTCCCGCCAGAGCTGGTCACCGGCGATCTCGCCGCGGAACAACGCCCGGTAGCGCGTCAGCACCGCCTCCACCTCGGACGCCGTCTCGTTCACGAACTCGATCCGGAAGGCCCGGACGCCCAGTTCCAGGAAGCGTCCCAGGTACTCCGCACCGGTCTGGGCGCGCGCGTTGAACACGGTGTTGCGGCATCCGCTGTCGGCCTTCAGCGGATGCTCCATGCCGACCCGGTCCCGCAACGACACCCGGTGCGTCTCGCAGGGACGGCCGCAGTCGGTGAAGTCCTTCCCCTTGGACAGGAACGCGCAGAACACGCAGTGCTCCATGTGGAACATCGGCATGTGCTGGTGCAGCGTCAGATCGAACCACGCGGGCGGCGCCGCCCGCAACAGGCTGGCGACCTGCTCCACGTTCAGGTCGTAGCTGATGTTCACCCGCTCCAGTCCGTGGCGGACGACGAAATGTTCCGCCGTGAGCGGATTGGCCACGTTCAGGGAGAAGTCCCCGCGACGACGCTGTCCGCCGAAGAACCGCAGGTGTTCGACATTCCGGACCAGGTAGCCGTCCGCGCCGCTCTCCAGCACCTGGCGCAGGATCCAGTCCTCGCCCGGCTTCGAGATGCGCGGCGGGGCCACGAAGATCTCCGGACGCCGTCCATCCACGCCGACCTGGCATCCATGGGCACTGTGGAAGGTGGCCACCGCCTCGCGGTAGCGCTTCGGATCCTCGAAGTCGCAGTAGACCGAGGTGATGCCGCAACGCAGGGCGGCCTCCAGCTGCGCCGGGTTGCGCACCAGCACGATCATCTCGGGTGCGACCGAGGAGGCATTCCCCGGAAGCGCGGTCTCGACCGCGGTGGAGATCGTGCCCTCGTTCAGCGTCCAACGGCGGGGCGACGCCCGAAGGGCCTCCAAACGTCCGGCCAGATCGCGGCGCAGGCGGTTCAGTTCGCTGACCGGCAGGATGACCTCCCCTTCGAGCCGGTTGTCGAGGCGGCCGAGTCGGAAGGGCGTTCCACCCAGGCGACCGAGCTGTTCGCGCAACCCCTCGGTGGAAAGCGGACGCTTCTGCGCCACCGCCAACGGCAGTTCCGAAGCCACCTCCACCACATGCCCTTGGAGGTCGCGAGCGACCAGCGTCAAAGGAGCGCCCGCGTGGCCATGCACCTCCATGTCCACGGGCTGCTGATGCCGGATCGCATCGCCCTCGAACGTCTTCCGCAGCTCGCGGCTGAGCTCCGGATCATCCGTCTTCCAAATGCGGTCACCCGGCCGGATGCGGCTGAAGTCCACCGCGCCCCGGCCGAACTCCAGCTCGACCAACCCTTCCCGCGTCGGGCGCACGGTGAACACCCGGCCGCCCTCCTCGGGCAGGTCGGGCCGACCGGCGTCGAAGCCCACGCCATCGCCCGGCTTCACCGGCGCCTCGGGACGCACGCGCACCGCCTCGCGTCCCACGGCCTCCACGACGCCCACCAGCACGCCCCGCTTCTTCCCGAAACGGGCATGTGCCAGTTCCTGGTTCTGGATCCCACGGAACCATCCCGTGTAGAGGCCTCGGCTGAACGCCATCTCCAACTCGTACTTCTGGTTTCCGATGCGCGATTCTGGATCCGGGGAGGCCGACTTGAGCGCGTCCAAGGCCCTCCGATACACGCGCGTGATGCTGGCCACGTACTCCGGCGACTTGAGCCGTCCCTCGATCTTCAATGAGGAAACACCGGCCGCCACCAGCTCCGGAATCACCTCGAGTCCGGCCAGGTCCTGCGGCGAAAGGAGGTAACGGCGGTCGCCGAGGTCGACGGTCTTGCCGTCCGACACCAGCTCATACGGCATCCGACACGCCTGTGCGCATTCGCCGCGGTTGGCGCTGCGTCCGCCGAGGGCCTCGCTGGTCAGGCACTGACCCGAATAGGCGACGCACAGCGCCCCGTGCACGAACACTTCCAATGGGAGGTTGCGGTCGGCGGAGGCAGAACCGTCGGCGGCCGGAGCGGACAGGGCCGTCCGGATGGCCCGGATCTCCTTGATGGAATTCTCCCGGGCCAACACGACGAGGTCGCAGCCCAGTTCCCGCGCGAAGTCCACGCCGGTCGGATGCGTGATCGTCATCTGCGTGGATCCGTGGATCGGGAAGTCCGGCGACAATCTCCGGATCAGGCGGCAGATGCCGATGTCCTGGACGATCGCGGCGTCCACGCCGGCCGCGATGATGGACCGGAGGTAGTCCGCCGCGGCGGGAAGTTCGTCGGTGAAGACGAGCGTGTTGAAGGTGACGTAGCCACGCACTCCGCGCCGGTGCAGGAACTCCATCAACGCAGGCAGGTCGGCTTCGGTGAAGTTCCGGGCCCGCATCCGGGCGTTGAACCGGTCGAGGCCGAAGTAGATCGCATCGGCGCCGTTCTCGACCGCGGCGCGCGCACACTCCCAGTCGCCGGCCGGTGCCAGCAGTTCCGGCAACGCCATCGGGGCGGTCGGTGCCGTGGGGACGGATTCGGACTTGGACTCGGTCGCGCTCAACGTCCGGATCATGCACGCATCCCGTTAGAAGTTCAGGCCTGATTCTCCGATCGATCGCTTCGCCGCCCGGGATATTGTCGATTCCCGATTTCCGGCAGGTGGCCGCAACTGCCAAGCTGCGGTCTCCTCTCCATTCCCACCTCACGCCGATTCTTCGACACGGATTTCACGGATTCCGTCCGAGCGGAGACCGATCCCTCGCAAACGCTCCAAGCCGCCAAGGCATTCCTGATTCCCGATCTCCTGCAGGTAGCCGCGGCCACCAGGCTGCGGACGATCTCCGCCGATTCGCATCCATCCACTAGAAGGTCAGCGTGGCCTCGAAGTAGGCGTAGGTGGTGTCGCCGTTCCGGGCCGCATTCGGTGCCAGACGCAGGAAGTCGCCGCGGAGGAACCACGTGACACCGATGTCGAACCGGAGGTTCCCGGGCAAGGCCTCCCAACGCAGACGAAGCTCAAGTTGCCGTCCCGCGTCCACCCCGGCTCCACCCGACGCGTCCCGGACACCCGCGGCCGTGAAGGCGTCGACGGCGGAGTCCAACCAGACCTGCCGAAAGGCCCCCGAGGCCTCCAGGCCCTTCCGGGGACGCACGCCGAGCGAGACCCCCGGCGAACGCAGGTTGGCCCGTGCGATGGCCCCGTAGATCCCGGTCGGACCGTACTCCCAACGGCGTGCCCCGAAGAGGGTGTCAAAACGCTGGTTGCGCCCGTCCGACGCGGATCCGTCACCCGAGGCCTGGTCGTAGGCGACCTCGAACCTCGGTATCCACGGCACATCGATCGTGTACCCGGCCGATCAGTGTAGGAAGTAGGCGGTGTGGTCAAGTTCCGGAAGATTCCCGATCCCGGACTTGGAGGTGCCTCGCTGCAGCGCCGATTCGATCTCGAGGTCGAACTTCCCCACGCCAGGCCGACGGAATGTCCGGAAACCCGGGGTGTGCAGACGCCGACCACGGCTCGCCGGATCGTTCTCCTCCAGCAATGTGTACCAGTAGACCTCGGCACGGAGATCCGCAGCCAGCTTCCGCGAGGTCGCATGCATCCCGAGGAACTGCCGGCCGAAATCCTGGGAGTCCGCGACGATGTCGTTGTCAAGCAGCGAGGTCGCGTCGTCGGGCAACCTCTGGACCGGCAGGAACCAGAAGGCCCGCACGGAATCGCCGCGATTGCCGGACCAGAGCCAGTCCGCCCCGGTGAAGGCGTTGATGGTGTTGCGATAGGCGTTGCGGGCCACCAACCGGCGATTCCCCAGGTCCAAGGTTTCGCGTCCTAACCTCAGGACGTTGGTCCCACCCGGGATGAGGTCACCGGCTTCCCATCGGACGTGCGCTTGGAGCACCTCCAAGGGATTGACCATGGTGTTGTCGATCGGGGAGCCGACGTCGGTGAGATACTCCCGGGCATCGAGGATCTCGGTGAACAGCCCGACCGGGTGCGTGTTGAGTTCGGCGGTGAGGCTGGTGCGCAACGCCAAGGCCTGATCCCCACCCTGGCGTCCGGCCCGGAACTGTCCGTCGAGGGTTTCGTAACGGGTCCGCTGTTCCCCCGCCACCCTCAACCACTCCGGCAAGCCCAAGGTCTCCCCCAGTCTCCATGGACCCGCGGTCAATGGGAGGGAAGCCAGTCCGAGGACAGGGAGCAGGTTCCGCAGACGTCGAATCGAAGGGCTCATGCGCCTCCGGGAGCATCCCTGGGAAACCGACCCCGCTTCAAGGAACCGATCCAATCGCCATGGCGCGAGCAGAGCGCTCCATTCCAGACGTCGTTACCTCAAGCTGAGCAAGGTTAGGCAACCCGTGCCCATCGACGGCTTGGCAATGGGGTGTGCGGCTTGCTAACACCCTCCATGCTCCAGTTTCCCCGCTGGTTCCGAGCGCTGGGTGTTGCCCTCGCCTTCAACGCCATCTCCCCAGTCTCAGGCCAAAGCCTGACCCCGTTCCGGGCTCCGGACGTCTGGCAGCGGTTCACCGGCCGGTCCTTTTCCCAAGGTCCCAGTCGGTTCGTCCCGGATGGCTCCGGTGGCATGATGTTCTGGTTCCAGCAATTGGACCGGGCCAACGGCCAGTTGACCGGGGCCCCGATCCTCCTGCGCGGGGACGGTTCGGTGAACCCGGAGTTCCGCCCGGGAGCCCTGGCCTACAGCGTGGGTGCGGTGGCGCGGACCCAGGACGGCAAGTGGCTCGTCGCCTATTCCTCCACCGGCGCCGAGGTGGTGATCCGCCTCAACGCCGACGGGTCCCGGGACACCGGCTTCGAAGCGAAGGGCTTCACCCAGGGCATCCGCTTCCTCACCCCGCTGACCAACGGGGACATCCTGGTGGCGGTTTCCGGCAACCAGATCGGCAATCCCCATCCCTCCGCCATCGAAACCCCGACGGCCACGGTCGTGAAGCTCTACGCCAACGGCCAGGTCGATCCGTTCTTCAACCGTCCCGTCCTGCTCGCCAACGGCCTGAGCTTCATCTTCGCCCCTCCCTTGGTCGACTCGCAGGGCCGCTTCTACCTCGGAGGGACCTTCCTCACCGCCGGCGCCGACCCCCGGTACAATCTCGCCCGCTACCTGCCGAACGGCGTGCTCGACACTTCCTTCGCCGGAAGCCGCTCCCTGTCCACAACCCTCGGCGGTGTCGTCCGTGGCATCGGTTTCCAGTCCGACGGCAAACTCGTCGTCGTCGGCAACATGCTCATGCCGGCGACCCTCCCGCCGACGGTGCCTTCCACCCAACGCACCACCAACCGCTTCGTCGCCCTGCGCTTCGACTCGGACGGACGGGTCGATCCGTCCTTCCAGCTCACCCTCCGGACCCAGCTCTCCGACATCCCCGCGCCGGACTACCCGCGCATGCTGCTGATCCAGCCCGATGACCGGCTCGTGGTCGCCCAGGACGGACTGCGTCGCCTGAACGCCAACGGAACCCCCGATCCGACCTTCTCCGCGGTCCGCTCCGCTCCGGTGTTCTGGGTCGGGGCCTTGGCCGACGGACGGATCGTCATGCCCGGAGGATTGCCCGAACAGGGGGTCACGATCGTGAACTCCAATGGCGTGCCGGACCGTTCCTTCGCCGTCCAAGGCTTCGGGACTTCCGTCGAAACCTCCTTCGCCCTCCTGCCCGGCGGCCGTGTGGCCCTCGCCGGCAAGTTCAACCGGGTCGGAGCCCTGCCGGCGGACGGATTGCTCCTCCTTGAGGCCGATGGAACCCCGGCCGCCCAACAGCCCGGTCTCGATGCCGTGGCTCCGGACGCACTCCCGGAGGTCCTCGAAAACGCACTCGAGATCACGGGCACTCCGGCCACCGGACTCTACTTTTCCGGACGTCTCCACGGCGCCGATCCTCTTGCTTCCCCCGTTTTCGACGGCGTGCGACGGTTCACGACGAACGGCCTTCCCGACACCACGTTCACCCCGCCGGAGCACTTCATTGCCCAGATCTATCCAGCACGGGACGGCTCGCTCTGGTACGCCGGAACCGACGCCCAAGCCGGCCTCGACGCAGTGCCCTTCGGGTTCAACGCACCGCTCGACACCCACCTTTGGCTCACCCGCCGCAGCCGGGACGGCTCCATTGCGCCGGGATTCCAGATCCGCGGACGCGAGGAGGCTTCCTCCTTGTTCCATTTGGATCGCGATGGCGTGCAGATCCGCCTCGGATCGGTCCGCATCCTCGCCGAAGCCTCCGATGGCTCGGCCTACGTCGAGATCGGCGGGGTCGATGGGGAGACGTCCTTGGCCAAGATCCGGCTGGACGGCACCGATCATCCGGATTTTCAGCCGCTGTCGGTCCCCGGCAACACCGGAAGCGAGTCCTTCGACACCCTTTCCGACCCGGCCATCGGGCCTTCTGTGGCCTACAGCGTCCTCCGCTTCGGCGGCCAGTTCGAAACCGCCGTGGAATTGTCCGACGGCTCGGTTCTGGTGGGCGGCAGCTTCAGCTCCCTCACCGGTGGAGGCCCCAGCCAACTGGCGTTGATTTCCACCAACGGCCAAGTCTATGCCGGCTTCCAGCATCAGGGCTTCCGGAACTTTCGACCATTCGGGATCCCGTCCGTACTCGCGCTCGCCCGTGACGCCCTCGACCGCATCTACGTGGCCGGCAACTTCGACCACTACGGCACCAACGAGGTCCACGGCCTGATCCGCATCGACCGCAACGGCGGGCTCGACCGCAGCTTCAACAGCCCCATCGCCTTGGTCGACTACCCGTCGCCCCATGCGAAGCTCGTGTTGAACGGATCCCAGCTCTGGGCCGGAGGCAGCTTCCGGGCCTTGAATGAGGCCTTCCCGCGGCCGCTTTGGAAGATCGACCTGGGGACGCTTGCCGCGCTTCCGCCCCTCCGTCCGGTCACCCTCGGCGGACAACTCGGCTTCGAATGGCCCGCCACCGCCGGGGACGTCGTCGTGGAACGGAACGACGACCTCACCTCCCCCACCGGATGGCTTCCTGCCAACGGAATCCTGACGGAAATCAACGGCAACCGCCGGTTCGTCGTCACCGCTTCCGGCAGTGCCTCTTATTTCCGCGTCCGGCTGGTAACCGAATGAGGCCCAGGCATCGGTTCCGTGCCACCAGTCACATGGAAGTCACTCAGCACCGGTGGACTCCGATGACAACCCGCCATACTCTGTGACAGGTCGAAGTTCAAAGGACAAGACGGGGCTTGACCCTCTGGGCAAGGTTCGTCTATCCAATGAACGTTCTCCCGATACCACAGGTCAGGCCCCTAAGGCTTGATCCACCATTTTTTCGCTTTTGCTCCTGAGTGGGAGCAAGGCCGGCGGGCTTTGGCGGTGTAATCCGTGTGTCACCCCAAAGCCCGCCGTTTCCTTTTCCAAGGACGGCTTCCGCAGCCTCGCCGTCCGGCGAAACTCCATGTTTCGGATTCACAACTCGTTGATTGGAAGCGCTTTCCAAGCAACTTCCTCCGGATCGGAGATGGTGGCTCCAGTGATTTGGAAGGCGCCGTGGAACATGCCGGAGGGCTTCGTTCCGCGGGTCTTCACGCGCGGGAATTCCGATTTCCAGCTACTGGGACGTTCCGAGCCAGAAATCCTCCCGGAAACTCACATTTTCAGGTCTTTCGGACGAGATGGCGTCACGAACCGGTGCCGTCCGACGAGAATTCGAGAATCCTGATTCCTGATTCCCGATTTGCCCCTGCCCCGACGACGCTCTTTTCTTCCCGCTCGCCCAATGGGGTGAAGATTAGCCACAGAGACACCGAGGGCACAGAGGGAGATGTGGGGTGTCCGTCGCCCGTTGACCGTCGTCCGTTGCCTGTAGCCGCCGCTGCCAAGCTGCGGTCCCTGCTTTACGCTCTCCGCTCCCTGCTTCCGCTCACCCTTCCCCAAACTGGATCGCATGGAGCCGGGCATAGGCTCCTTCCCGGGCCAGCAGCCCGGCATGCGTTCCCTGCTCGACGATCCGTCCGCCATCCATCACCACGATCAGGTCCGCCTTCTGGATGGTCGAAAGCCGGTGCGCGATGCACAGCGTGGTCCGGCCTTCCATCAGGACCTCCAACTCCGCCTGCACCAGGCGCTCGGACTCGCTGTCCAATGCGCTGGTGGCTTCGTCGAGCACCAGGATCGGAGCGTTCCTCAGCAGGGCCCGTGCGATGGCGATGCGTTGGCGTTGTCCTCCGGAAAGTCCCGCTCCACGCTCACCCACCACCGCTTCATATCCGCCGGGGCGGGCCAGGATGAACTCGTGTGCGTTCGCGTGACGTGCCGCCTGCTCCACTTCGGCATCGGTCGCTTCCAGCCGCCCCATGCGGATGTTCGCCCGGATGGTGTCGTTGAAGAGCAGGGTGTCCTGGGTGACGATCGCCATTTGGGATCTCAGTTCCTTCGTCCCCACCTCGCGTAGGTCCGTGCCCCCGATGCGAATCGAACCGGTCGCCGGATCGTGGAACCGCAACAGGAGATTGGTCACCGTGGTCTTCCCCGAGCCGCTGGCCCCCACGAGCGCCACCAAAGAACCCGGCCTCATCACCAGGTTGAAATCGCGGACCACGGTCTTCTCGCCGTAGGCGAAGGAGACGTTCTCGAAGACGATCTCGGCACCCTGCGCCGAAAGCCGCTGGGGCACCGCAGGTTCCGGGATGCTGGGCGCGGTCTCCAGGATCGGGAAAAGCCGTTCTCCGGCAACCCGCCCCTGCTCCAGCTGGCTCCAGAGCCGGGATAGGTTCTTCACCGGCTGGTACAGCGCGAACAGCGAGCCCACGAACGAGGTGAAGTCGCCTGCCGACGGCCTCTGGTCGGCGGAAAGGCCCACCACATGGAAGAGCATCAGGCACACGCCGATCGAACCGACCGTCTCGATCATCGGCCCCGGCAACTCGAGGTTTCGCAGGAAGCGCATGTACTGCGAGGTGATGCGCTTCGAGGTGGATGCGAACCGTCCGGCCATCATCGCCTCCAGGTTGAACGCCTTGACCACCCGGATGCCGGTGAAGTTCTCCTGCATCTGGTCGGTCAACTCGGCCGTGTGCAGCTGGGCCGCCTTCCAAGACCGACGCACCTTGCGCCCATAGACCACCACCGGCACCACCACCAGGGGGAACACCACCAGCGCCACTGCCGTCAGACGCGGCTGCATGAACGCCAGCAGGAAGACGATGCCCACGATGGTGGCCGGATCCCGTGCCACCGTGGAGAACCCCTGCCCGATGCACCCCTGGATAGCCAAGGTCTCATTCATCAGACGCGACTGCAGATCGCCCGTCCGGGCGGATGCGAAGTAGTCCAGTGAGAGACGCTGCAGGTGTTCGAAGATCCGGACCCTGAGATCGTGCACCGTGGCGGACCCGACCCAAGTCATGCAATAGACGCACAGGAACGCCCCGGTACCCCGGAGCATCATGGCGATCGGGACCGCGGCGATGATCCAGCCCAACGCCGGCGAGTCGGCCCCGATGCGCACCCGGGCGTACAGCTGGAGGATGGGCTCACGGAGAACCCCGGGAATCTTGGCGAGGGAATCCTCAAGGGAACGGGCGCCTGCGGTGGGAAAAGCCGCATCAAAGACCAGCTTGACCGCCAACATGAGCAAGCCGCTGCCGAGGGCATAGAGCAACCCTGCACCGACACCCGCCAGGAAACGGCTGCGGTGCGTGCGGACAAACGGCCACAACTGCCGGAGGAAAACGCCCATGATCGAAGTGCCCCAACGCTGCCAGCGCCCCACTTCAGGAGAAAGCTTTGAAAACCGCGGCTGACGAACGAATTGGCAAATCCCACCAAAAATCAAAAAACGGCGAAGCTGGCCATGAACGACCAGAACTTCGCCGCAAATTCAAACATCAACCAGCTTATTAAATAACAGATCAAACAGAACTACGCACTGGTCTTCCGGGCCGCACCGCGCCCACCGAAAATAAGCGCCCCAAGTTTCGGCGAAGCAAACTCCAACGCTTTAGCAATAGAATAAGAAGCCAGATATGTTAAGATGGCCACCACAAACCAGGCACAAGAGTAGATCAATTCAGTAGCCGGCAGAAACCTAATGTAGGCATGGCGCAATACCCCTATTGTAAATGGCGCATGGATCAGATAGACTGGAAACGTATAGGCTGCAAATGGCAGAACCAAACGAATGATGCCTTGTGGAAAAAAATCCACCGCCTGCCAAACAAGCGATGCTCCAAGAATCGATTGCACAATTCTAAGAATTGAGAATACGAACCCGCGCTCGACATTCTCCTCGCGGATATACAGAACCAAAAAGAAGATCCAAGAGGCCAATTTTAAAAGCAGCACCCAAATCCTTCGATCAACAAATTCCAAACCGCCTGTCCATCGACTCATTAGTGTACCGAGAGTAAAATAGAACGCCCCCTCAAAATAAATGTTCCCAGAAGAAATGAATCCAAACGCAGTGCCGATTAGCAAGATAATGTGTGCAACAAAATTCCAACCAGTGAGCATCGAGTAAAACCCAAACCCAACAACATTCAACATCAAGGACTCAATAAACCAAAGATGAATACCTGCGCTGATGCGAATTTGAATTAAGCACTCCAACTTGTTCGTAAACAAGGCTACAACCGGGGAAAGCATGGGTGATCTAGAAGAGAAATCAGGCCCAAGAAATTTGATCCCTACGAAAACACCGATGCAAATAAAGAAGAATGAGAAAAGATATGGAACCAGAATTGTCCAAAACCGATTCTGAAGCCTCCTTAACAGGATATCACCACTGAATGGCGCCCCATTTCCAAACAAGAATCCAGCAATACCAAAGAAGAGGACCCTGTTCAATCGGGTCATTGCCGACACCATTGAATTTACGAAATTTAAGGCCGGAAATTGAGAGTCAAAGTTAACATCGACTTGCGATTCCAACTTGGAATGGTTGAAAAGAACAAATAGAATTGACAGAAACGATATAACGCCAAGCTTCGTAGACAATTCCTGCGAAACAACTATTCTTTTCTTCTCTGAAACACTTTTTACCGACATAATATTCGACTTGTAGCCACCCATCTACACACTGCATTGAATCGGGAGTGTGATGATATTTTTAATTTGAACCCGATACCTCGTAGTTTACAACGAATTGACTCGCAGACGAGACGAACTCCGGCTCCATGCGGTTACAGGATGATGCCCTAGGGTGAATCCGAGGGCTTTAAAGAGCTTTCCAAATTCCGCCAAATTCGCGCGGGGACGGAAGCACGGAGGAGACGCCGGAAAGTGCCAACTGGCGCGTCGTGCCCGCAAAGTCGGAGAAGATGATTGCGCCCTCCTCGTTGCGAGCTCGAAGGATCTGGAAGAGCAGAAAATTCTATACCTTCTTCCGCACTTCTTCCACCCAATCCTGATGGTCCAGATACCACCGCACCGTCTCCCGGATGCCGGTCTCGAAGGTGTGGTCCGGCACCCAGCCCAATTCCTCGCGGATCTTCGAGGCGTCGATCGCATATCGGCGGTCATGCCCCGGACGGTCCTTCACGAAGGAGATCAACGACCGCGATCCTCCCCCCAGCTCGGGCTTCAACTCGTCGATCAGGTCGCAGATCAGTTCCACGATCCGGATGTTCGCCCATTCGTTGTGGCCGCCGATGTTGTAGGTCTCCCCCAGCCGACCGCGCCGCAGCACCTCCCACAGGGCCACCGCGTGGTCCCGGACATACAACCAGTCCCGGACGTTGAGTCCGTCCCCGTAGACGGGAACCGGCTTCCGGTTCAGGAGGTTCTGGATGACCACCGGGATCAGCTTCTCCGGGAACTGGTTCGGGCCGTAGTTGTTCGAACAGTTCGTCGTGACCACCGGCAACCCGTAGGTGTGGTGGTAGGCCCGGACCAGGAGGTCGCTCGACGCCTTGCTCGCCGAGTAGGGCGAGTTCGGCGCATAGGGCGTCGTCTCCGTGAAATACCCCGTCGCCCCCAGCGAACCGTACACTTCGTCGGTCGATACATGGAGGAATCGCCGCTCCTCCCGCGACCCCTGCCAAACCTCCCGACAGGCTTCCAACAGGTGGAACGTCCCGACGATGTTGGTGTGGATGAAGTCGCCCGGGCCGCTGATCGAACGGTCGACATGCGATTCCGCCGCCAGGTGCATCACATGGGTGATCCCATGTTCGCGTACCACCCGAAGAACCTCGGGCTTGTTCCGCAAATCGACCTTCTCGAACCGGTACTTCGGATGCGCCTCGACCGTCCGCAGGTTCGCCGGATGCCCGGCATAGGTCAGGCAGTCCAGATTGACCAACGTTGCCACGGCCGGGTCGTCGATGACCTGTGCGACGAGGTTCGACCCGATGAATCCGGCACCGCCGGTGACCAATAGGTTCATTTGAAATTCGGGTGGCCGCACCCGCCAGGGCGCGGAAGGGAGTTCGGGCTCAGAGCAGGAAGCAGGGAGCGGAGAAACGGAAGCGGGCAAACATCGAGCACTTCGGGATCCGGGATTCTATTGGTCCCCGCTCTATGCTTTTGGCTCTTTGCTCCGCGCTCCCCGCTCTACGCACCTTGGACAACCCAATTCCTCAAGGCGCCGTCCAAGGCTTCGTCCACCGACCGGATCTTCACTCCGGCAGCGAGCAGTTTCGAGCTGTCCATGACGCAATTCGACCGAGGGGTCTTTGCCGCGACGCGGTAGAACTCCTCGTCGCTTTCCCAGAACTCGAAGCGCCTCGACGGCTTCAGGATTCCTTCGATCCGCTCCACCACCCGTCGCGTCGTCACCCAGCCCGGGTTCGTGACGTTGTAGATTCCCGTCGGCGCATCCATCAGCCAAAGGTCCACGCACGCCTTCGCGAAATCGGCACGATGCGAGATCGAATTCAGGTTGTCATAGACCTTCGCGTACCGTTGCACCTTGCTCAGGTAGTTGCGCGGGCCGTCGATCTCGTCGAACGGGATCCGCAGTCGCCACACATAGGAGGTCCCAATCCCCGCGACGGCCTCCTCGCCCAGGGCCTTGGTCCCCGAATAGAAGCTGCACGGGCCGTCGCGGAAGCTGAAGTTCGGCGTGTCTTCCTCCGTGAAACCCACGATCCGCTCTGGATGCGTCTCTGCCAACGCCCGCATCTCCGGCCGGGTCATGTCCTTCTCGACCCGAACCACACCGTCGGCACCGACGATCTTCGCCCCCGAATAGATGCAGCCTGACGACACGTGTCCCCAAGGCACTCCCGCCGCCGCACAGGCATGGGCGATGGTCTGTGGCAAAAGGGTGTTGCCGACCAACGTATCCGCCTTCGCCTGTTCGCAGGCGTCCACGTTCGGCTTGCCCGTGTAGCCGGCGCAGTTGACCACAAATGTCGGATTCAACCGCCGCAAACATCCCAGCAGAACGCTGAACTGCCCATAGTCCGCTTCCGCGCGCCTCAGGTTGCGGAACGAAAGCCCGCGACCCTGCAGTTCCCGCTGGAACGCCTCACCGACATATCCGGTGCCACCTAGTAGAAGGATCATTCGATAAAACGGCGTCGGGCGTCGGGCATCAGGATTCTGAAGCGCGAAGCCGGCTCAATTCCCCGAAACCTGGCGCCCTTCGCCGGACACCTGAACCGCTCCCTGCTCCTTCACCACTTCGGCGAGGTAGTCGCGGTACTCGCACTTCGGCAGGCGATCCACCAACGTGGTCAAGGCCTCAAGACCGAGGAATCCCCGCCGGTAGGCGGCCTCCTCGGGGCAGCCCACCTTGATTCCTTGACGCTTTTCGATGGTCTGCACGTAGGCGCTGGCTTCGTGCAGACTCGTGCTCGTCCCCGCATCCAGCCAGGCGAACCCCCTCGCCAGCCTCTCCACCCGAAGGCTTCCACGCCGCAGGTACTCCACGTTGACGTCGGTGATCTCCAACTCTCCCCGAGCACTCGGCTTCAGGTCCCTGGCGATCCGGATCACTTCATTGTCGTAGAGGTACAAACCCGGCACTGCGAAATTGCTTTTCGGCACCTTCGGCTTCTCCTCGATCGACAGCGCCTTGCCGGCCGCGTCGAACTCCACCACGCCGTAGCGTTCAGGATCGTTCACGTGGTACCCGAAGATCGTCGCCCCGGTCGTGAACGTGTCGAAGGCCTTCTGGAACGAGTCCCCGCCATAGAAGATGTTGTCACCGAGGATGAGCGTCACCGCTTCCGTTCCCACGAAGTCCGCCGCGATCCGGAACGCCTGCGCGATCCCTTCGGGTTTCGACTGCTCCTTGTACTCGATCTCCAGTCCCCATTCCGAACCGTCTCCCAGCAGCTGCCGGAACCGCGGCAGGTCCTGAGGCGTCGAAATCAGGCAGATCTCGCGGATTCCGCCGTCGATCAGCGTCGTCAGCGGGTAGTACACCATCGGCTTGTCGTACACCGGTTGCAGCTGCTTCGACGCGACCCGTGTCAGCGGATACAGGCGCGAACCCGCTCCTCCGGCCAGAATGATGCCCTTCATGTGGATTCGATATCGGTCAATCCGGTCGGAAGCTCAATCCCGGGCTGGATCGCCCCGGTTTTTGGGCGTCAGGCGCCGGGTATCGGTCGTTCCTGAAGTCCGAATCCCGAAGCCTCAACCTTTCCTCCGGCACCACGCCTCGTGGATCTCCAAAAAGGTCTGCCGCAGGTTCTTCGTGATGTCCCATCCGGGATAATGGGTCTTCAGCTTGTCGAGGTTGGAGATGTAGCAGATGTGGTCGCCCTGACGGTTCTGGTCCACGTACTCGTGCTTCATCTCCTTCCCGGAGATTTCCGAGATCAGCCGGAATGCCTCCAGGATCGAAACGGAGTTCGCCCGGCCGCCTCCGAGGTTGTAGACCTCGCCTTTCCTCGGAGCCGCGACGAACCGCTTCATGAACGCCACCACATCGTGGCTGTGGATGTTGTCCCGGACCTGCTTGCCCTTGTAGCCGAACACCCGGTAGGTCCGACCTTCGAGGTTGCACTTGATCAGGAAGCTCAGGAACCCGTGCAGTTCCACGCCACTGTGGTTGGGACCCGTCAGGCAGCCGCCGCGAAGACAGCACGTCCCCATGCCGAAATACCTCCCGTACTCCTGAACCATCACGTCCGCCGCCACCTTCGAGGCCCCGAAGAGCGAATGCTTGCTCTGGTCGATCCGGAAGGATTCACGGATCCCGTCGTCATAGGCCGAGTCCGCGTAGTCCCACCGGGTTTCCAGCTCCTTCAACGCAATCTCGTTCGGCGCATCGCCATAGACCTTGTTCGTGCTCATGTGCACGAACGGCGCCTCAGGACACGCCAGCCGCGTCGCCTCCAGCAGGTTCAGCGTGCCCACAGCGTTGACGTCGAAGTCGTCGAACGGCCGGCTCGCCGCCAGGTCGTGGCTCGGCTGCGCGGCCGTGTGGACCACCGCGTCGGGCCTAACCGTCTTCAACAACTCCAACACCGCGGCTCGGTTGCGGATGTCCACCTCATGATGCCGAAACGCGGGGTGAGCCGCCTTCAGTCGCTCGAGATTCCAGCGCGTGTCCCCCTGCGGTCCGAAGAAATCGGCCCGCATGTTGTTGTCCACACCATGGACCGCCCAGCCATCCGTCGAGAATCCCGCGACCACCTCGGAACCGATCAAGCCCGAGGAACCCGTGACCAGAAGCGTCCTCATTCCTTCGCGGGTGCGAGGCAAGTCCACACAGCACACAGGATCACGAAAATGAAGTGGATGGAATAGATCTGGAACGGGGGATCGAATCGCGCGTGCAGCAACAATCCGCCAGCGGACGCCATCCATAGCCGGTGAAACGTCCGATCAAAAGGGATGCCGGAGGAAACCTGACCGCAGATCGGCACCAATGCCAGGGCGCCCAGGATCAAAGCCATACCAATCCAACCAAAAGTGATCCGAGTCTCAAGGTAGTCGTCGTGAGCATAGGCCTCCCAGCGTTGGCGAGGATTGGCCCGATAGAGATTGTAGATTTTCGGAAAGGACTCCGCACCGCTGCCGAAAGGTGCGAAATCGGCCACCATGCGCGGTCCGTTTGCATAGACATCCTCGCGGCCGCTCATCTTGTCCGCACCGATCGTTTCGAAGCGCTTGGT
>CAMASJ010000025.1 GCA_945860685.1 Akkermansia muciniphila | reverse complement strand
GCCCGGACGGTCTCGCCGGCCTCGCGGACCTGGGCGGCGCCGGCGGCGGTGGCGTGGAGGACGTCGTGGTGGAGCAGCCTGCCCTGGCGGTCGAGCACCACGGTCTTGCAGCCGGTGCGGAAGCCGGGATCGAGGGCGAGCACGTTGCGCTGGCCCAGGGCCGGGGCGAGCAGCAGCTCGCGGAGGTTGGCGGCGAAGACCCGGATGGCTTCCTCGTCGGCGCGCTTCTTGGTCTCCATGCGCAGCTCCGCCTCGATGGCGAAACCGACCAGACGCTTGTAGGCGTCCACCGCGGCCAACCGCACCTGCTCGGCGGCCGGGGTGTTGCGGGCCTTCACGAACGTCCCGGTGAGGATGGCGATCGCATCGTCCTCGGGCGGCTGGATGCGGAGGAACAGGAACCCTTCCTCCTCGCCGCGGCGCATCGCGAGCAGTCGATGGCTGGGGACCTTCGAGACGGGCTCGGACCAGTCGAAGTAGTCCTTGAACTTCGCCCCCTCGGTTTCCTTTCCGGTGATCACCCGCGAACGGACAACGCCGGAGGCCCGGTACAGGTCCCGAAGGCGGGCCCGCACCGTGGCGTCGTCGCTGAAGCGCTCGGCGAGGATGTCGCGCGCGCCGGCCAGGGCGGCGTTGAGGTCGGCCACCTGCCTGGCGGGATCGACGAACGGCACGGCGACCGCCAGCGGATCGACGGAGTCCTGTCCGCCGAAGATCAGGTCGGCCAGCGGTTCGAGCCCGGCCTCCTTCGCGATGGTGGCCCGGGTGCGGCGCTTGGGGCGGTAGGGGGCGTAGAGGTCCTCGAGGGACGCCAGGGTTTCCGCGCCTCCGATGGACACCTTGAGGGCGTCGGAGAGCAGGTTGCGTTCGGCGAGGGACTTCAGGATCGCCTCGCGCCGCTGTTCGAGTTCGACGAGTTGGGCCATGCGGTCGCGGACGGCGGTGATGGCGACCTCGTCGAGGCTGCCGGTGGCCTCCTTCCGGTATCGGGCTATGAAGGGCACCGTGGCCCCCTCGGCGAGCAGCCGCGCGGTGGCGGCGACCTTGGAGTCGGGAACCTGGAGTTCGGCGGCGATGCGGCCGATGAAGCGCTCTTGCATGGATGCGGGGGCGCGCTGTCTAACGGAAACCCGGAACGGCGCAAGCGCGGGGTTGGGCGGGAAGACCGCGGGCTGCCCACCGGATGGGTTCGACACGGATTGCACGGATTCCAACGGACCGGGAGAAGCCGCTTCATCCGGCTTGGTTGTCACCCCGGTGAAGGGGCGGACCTGGACCGCTCTTGGAACCGATCGGTCGCCGTTCAGGATTCGTCCGGGCTGGCCACTTCGTGGGGGATGCGCCGGAGGCCCGGCACACGGTCGAATGCGGCGTCCCGACTGACCAAGGGCTGACCGTTGTAGAGAGCAATACCCGCGATCAGCGTGTCGGCCTCGCCAAGGCGGTCCCCGGACTTCCTGAGGCGACGATCCAATTGGCCGGCTGCCACCGCCGCACCGAAGTGAAGGGGCAGGACACGGAATTGGGCAAAGAACCTGGCCAAGTCCGACTCGCTGTGAACCAGGACAGCCAACTCGGCCAAATTGACCACCGTGGTGAAGATCGGCTGATTCCGCCGCGCCCGGAGCAACCGGCGGGCGGGGCCCACCTTTCCGGCAGCCTGTTCCCGCCAGAGTTGGCTCAGGAAGGTCGTGTCGAGGATCACCGTTGTACCTTCTCCTCGACGACTTCGTCGATGGGACCGAGCGGCTCCATCTGATTGAGTCGTTCGAGCAGTTCGCCGGCCGTTTTTGCCGGCGGCCTCACGTAGCGCCGGATCACCGCATCGAAGCTTTCTCCCTCAAGACGCGCCTTCTTGAGCAATTGATGAGTCTCGACGGAGACGGTGATGGTGGTGTGCGCCATGCATGTAACTTGCATTGAGGACCATCGCTGGCAAGCACGAGGGAGAAGTGCTTTCGTTCCCATCAGAAAACCGCTCAGCAAGTCGGCGTTCCGTTCCACACCGCGGAGCCGTTCCAACGCCGGGCGGTGGGCGGCGGCGCGGTCCGGGCTCATGGAATCTCAGGGTGATGGGGAATTCCCCACTTGGCGTCGGGCCGTCCAGGCGACGTGGGCCACGAGGTAGACGAACAGGATCCATTCCCAGAGGGGCGTGGAATGGAGGCCGTCGCCCGGCCAATGCTTCAACGCGGAGTCCGCGCGGCACATCCGTTCCCATTCCGTCAGCTTCCAGAAAGCGGTGCCGGCCAACGCGGCGAAGAGATGCGCCGGCCAGAGCGCTGCAAAACGGACGCCGTCACGGAACGCCCCAGTCGTGTCGAGCAGCAGGCCCAGACCCATCATCGGGATGGCCAGTATCGCCATCCGCGTGTGCACGGCGCCGTGCGTCATCCCGAACACGTTGCCGGTCCGGCTGTCGGGAATCCACACGGCCAGGAGCAGGAGCCCCATCGCCCCGAACAACGGCAGGCTCGCCATCCCGGACAGGCTCCAGGTTCCCCGTACACACCGGCGATGCCGCGCGCGGAGGCGATCCAGCATCAGGACGATCAAGGCCGTCATCCCCACCTGGTAGAACCGCCAGCCGGACGGATTGCGGTCCGCATCGGGAGATCCGAGGTAGGAGATGGTGCAGGTCAGGACCGAGTAGCGGTTGGCGGCGGGATACAGCCACCACGCGATCCCCAGGCCCAGGATCGCCAACGCGGACAGGCTTCCGCGGAGGACGAGGGATCGGCTCGGGGGTGTCACTGGGAAGAGGGTGGCGAACTCCGCCGGCTTCGTTCAAGGCACCGGGATGGCAAGGCATTCGTGATTCCGGATCGGTGATTTCCGAATTCACGTAGCCGCGGCTGCCAAGCCGCGGACTCCTCTCCATGGCCCGTTCCCGGATCCTGGATTGGGGAATCGGGGCGAGGTCCGCAGCCTGGCGGCCGCGGCTACCGGCGGGAAATCGCGAATCGCCGAATCCGCCAGGGCTCATTCCTTCGCGGCAACGGCACCGTCCTCGAAGGCCGCACCACGACGGAGGCGGAACGGCACGCTCCGGACCACTTCCATCACCAACCGGCTGGCCCGGTAGTCCTCCTTGGCCAACGTCTCGGTGACCTGCTTCACGGCCGGGATGTCGTGGTACTCGAGTCCGCGGCCCAGCGCGTAGGCGAGCATCTTCTCGGTGAGATGCCGGACGAACAGGTGCTTCCTCGCGAGCAACGCCTGGCGGAGCGCCACCGGTCCGTTGACCTCCTCGCCGGTCACCAGCTTGCCCGAGGCGTCCACCGCCTCCTCACCGATCTTCGTCCGCCAACGTCCGACGGGATCGTAGTTCTCGAGGGCGAACCCGAGCGGATCGAGGCGGTTGTGGCAGGCGGCGCAGTTGGGGTCCTTGCGGTGCTGTTCCAGACGTTGGCGGAAGTTGAGGCCGTCGCGCTTGGCGTCGTCGGGCGGCAGCGTGGCCACCAGCGGCGGTGGCGGTGGCGGTGGCGTGCCGAGCACTTCCTCGAGCAGCCACTTGCCGCGCAGCACGGGACTGGTCCGCCGGGGATAGCTGGTCTGGGTGAGCACCGCGGCCATGCCGGTGATGCCGCCGCGATGGGAGTCGGCGAGGGCGACGCGGACGAAGTTGGTCCCGGTGACACCGGGCAGGCCGTAGTGCTTGGCCAGCTCGCCGTTGACCCAGACATAACGGGAGTCGAGCAGCTCGAGCAGGCTGGCGTCGGCGGCCAACAGTCCGGCGAAGAACTCCACGGGTTCGGCGACCATTGCGTCGCGCAGCTTCGGGGTGAAATCGGGGAAGAGACCGGGATCCGGGGCGGCCACGGTGCCCAGCGTGCGGATGCCGAGCCATTGTCCGACGAACTGCTCCGAAAGGGTCTTGGCCTTGGGATCCGCGAGCATGCGTCGGACCTCGGATTCCAGGACCTCGGTCTTCAGCAGGCGGCCGGAGTCGGCGAGCGCGTCGAGACGGGCGTCGGGCATCGAGGACCAGAGGAAGTAAGAGAGCCGGGAAGCCAGCGAATGGGCGTCGACCGGTGCCGGCGCGGCACCCTCGGGATCCGGCTCGATGCGGAAGAGGAACCGGGGCGAGACGAGGACGGCCTTGGCGGCGGCCTTGAAGGCGACTTCCTCGGAGGCGCCGGCCGCAAGGGTCTTCGAATGGATGCCCAGGAGGCGGTCGACGTCCTCGCGGGCCGGGGGACGGCGCCAGGCGCGGCGGGCGAAGGCCTGGAGGTTGGCGCGGGTGGCGGACTTCGCGGAACGGAACAACCCCGGGACAACAGGGGCGAGCCGCTTCACGTCGGCGGCGGCGAGGACCTCATCGGCGGCCTCGAGGTACTTCTCCAGGAGGATGGGCGGGACGAAGAGGGTGTCGGCGTTGTTGTCGAAGCCGCCGCCGCCGCCGCCGTCGGCCGGGAAATGGGCCGCGGGACGCAGGTCCACGCCGAGGAGGTCACGGACGGTGTTGTCGTACTCGGTGGCACTCAGGCGTCGGACGACGGCGCGTCCGGGGTCGAGCGGAAAGGCTCCGGGATCGGGATTGTCGAGCAGCCGGGAAAGGGACTCGGTGATCCGCAGGCGTTCCTCCTGGGTGGGCTGGCGGGTGTTCTTGCCGTCGGGCGGCATCTGGCGTTCCTCGACCTGGCGGAGGGCGGTTTCCCAGAGCTTGGGATCGCGGTAGAGGGAGGCCGAGTTGGTGAACCGCGCGAGGTTCACGCCGCCCTTCGACTTCCGGTCGTTGTGGCAGTCGTTGCAGTACTGCTGGAGCAGTGGGTGGAGCTCTTTCGAGAAGTCGTCGGACCAACCCGCGCCGGTGGCGGCGAGGACGACAAGGATCAGCTGGAGGAACCGGGAAGGCATGATGGGCAGGCTGGCTGGCGGACGAAGGAGTCTGGACGCGGATTCACGCGGCCGCATCGGGAAATGCCGGCCAAGACGCCGGGCATTCGTGGTTCCGGATCCGCGATTCCCGATTTTCGGCGGGTAGCCGTGGCCGCCTGGCTACGGACTTGTCTTCATTCGCCGACTCCGGATCCGGAGTCGGATCTCATGCAAATCCACCAAGGCGCCAACGGGGAACCGGATCCGGGATCGAGAACACAAACAGTCTCCGGCCTCCGGTTCCGCCAGGGGATTCCGTCGGCCCCATCACCTCCCGGTCCCAGTGCCATGACGGCTTCGCGTTCCGATCCCATCCGGCTGGCTCCGCATTCCCGGGAGGAACGGAGGATTTGCCAGCGGCCGGCGTCGCGGCAGGATCGCCGGCATGTCCATCCGTCTTCCGTCCTGGATCCTGGCCGCCGGGATCGTCGTCGCCGGCTGCGGGACCCCGACCCCGGCCGGGACCGCCAACGCCACCGCGAAGCCGTACCGCAGCGCGCCGACGGCGCTGGACCGGTACGTCGCCACGCCGGATCCGGCCTATGCCTGGAAGACCGTGCTCACGACGGACCTGGGCAAGGCCACCGTCTCGGTCATCGACATGACGTCGCAGACCTGGCTGACGACCAACGAGGTGAACCGGACGGCCTGGAGGCACTGGCTGACGGTGGTGCGGCCGAAGGGGGCGACGAACCGGACGGGACTGCTCTTCATCACGGGCGGGGCGAACCGGGACGAGAAGCCGCCGAAGCCGAACGCGGAGATGTTGCAGGTGGCGGTCGCCTCGGGGTCGGTGGTGGCGGAGCTGAAGATGGTGCCGAACCAGCCGTTGATCTTCGGAAACGACGGCAAGGAGCGGGTCGAGGACGACCTGATCGCCTACACGTGGGACAAGTACCTGCGCACGGGCGACGAGCGTTGGCCAGCGCGGCTGCCGATGACGAAGTCCGCGGTGCGCGCGATGGACACGGTGACCGCTTTCACCTCGGGTGCGGAGGGCGGTTCGGCGCCGGTGGAGAAGTTCGTGGTGGCCGGGGGATCGAAGCGGGGCTGGACGACCTGGACGACCGCGGCAGTGGACCGGCGAGTTGTCGCCATCTGTCCGATCGTGATCGACCTGCTGAACATCGAGCCGTCGTTCGTGCACCACCATTCGGCCTACGGATTCTATGCGCCGGCGGTGGGGAACTACGTCGAGCAGGGCATCATGAACTGGCAGGGCACCCCGGAGTACGCCGCCCTGATGAAAATCGAGGAGCCATTCATGTACCGGGACCGTCTCACGATGCCGAAGCTCATGCTCAACGCGTGCGGCGACCAGTTCTTCCTGCCGGACTCGTCGCAGTTCTACTTCGACCAGCTGCAGGGACCGAAGTTCCTCCGCTACGTGCCGAACACGGACCATTCGATGCGCAACTCGGACGCCTACGAGACGATCGTGGCGTGGCAGCACGCGGTCCTGAACGGGACCCCGTTCCCGCGGTTCGGCTGGAAGGAGGAGGGACCGGCGACGCTGCGGCTGACGGCCCAGGACGCGCCGAAGGCGGTGAAGCTCTGGCAGGCCACGAATCCGAAGGCACGCGACTTCCGCCTGGAGACGTTGGGCGCGGTGTGGACCTCCACCGACCTCAAGCCCGAGGCATCGGGAACGTACGTCGGCACGGTGACCACGCCTTCGGAGGGCTGGACCGCCTACATGGTGGAGTTGACCTACGACCTTGGGGCGCCGGTGCCGCTGAAGCTGACGACCCCGGTCCGTGTGACTCCGATCGCCCTGCCCCATGGACCCGGGAAGGTCGAGGTGAAGCCGAAGGGTTTCCTCTCCGGACGGGGTCGTTAAAAAGAGAGGGGTGGCAGCACGGGAATTGACCCAGTCCCAGCGGGAGGCATCTTTTCGTCGGTGACATCGGATCGTAACCTCGTCTCCACCGTTCCCTGCGCTCTGTGCGCCAACGACCGGGTGGAACTCGTTGGCGAGCAGGACCGCGAAGGCCGCCCCCTGCGGGTAGTCCTATGTCCGAGATGCGGCTTGGTTTGGAACGATCCAAGGCCGAGTGCGTTGGAGTTGACGGAGTACTACCGGGACGAATACCGGCGCGACTACAAGCAGACCGTGGAGCCGCGCCCGAAGCACACCCTGCGTGCGGCGCGGGTGGCCGCAGCGCGCTGCCGCGAAGTGGGTCGGCATCTCGGACCGGGGGCCCGGGTCCTGGACCTCGGCGCCGGCGGTGGCGAGGTGGTCTATGTCCTGCGCCGGCTCGGATTCGAGGCGCGGGGAATCGAACCCAACGAAGGCTATGCCCGCTTCGCGCGTGAACGTCTGGGACTTCCGGTGGAGTCGGGGTTCTGGCAACAGGCCCCGGTGCCGTCGGCCTCCGAAGATGCGGTGACGCTCTTCCATGTGTTGGAGCATCTGGACGACCCGGTCGGGGCGTTGTCGCTGGTGCGCGGTTGGCTGCGGAAGGATGGGTTGCTCTGGATCGAGGTGCCCAACATCGCAGCGCGTTGCATCGCCCCAGCGCATCGGTTCCACCGGGCCCACCTCTTCGGCTTCTCGCCGTCCACCTTGGCCGGCATCGGGAAACGCGCCGGCTACAGCGTCGAACGGATCTTCACCTCGCCCGACGGCGGCAATGTCACCGGCGTCTTCCGGCGCTCCGAGACGGCTTCCACCGGACCCTTCGAGGATCCGGCGGCCGCCGGGGAGGTGCGCCGTGTGCTGAAGGGACACACGCCCCTGCGCCACCTCTTCACGATCGCACCGTACCTGCGTCCCCTGCGGAAGGCCCTCCAGGCGGTGGGCGAGTTCACCGGGACCCGCGGGACACCGTCACCCCGGACCCTGCTGGAGCGGGCGTTGACACGCGAGGGACTCGCCACGGTCAAGGCCGGCGAGGTTTCGGGCGCCTGAAGCCCAATCCGCCTGTCCGCTGGTCAAGCAGTCGGCGGCCCGGGCACTCTCCTCCACGTCGTGACCGCACGTCCCCTCCAACTCCGGACGCTCCTGGTGCTCGGCCGCGCCTCGAACCTGCCGACGGTGTGGTCGAACGTGCTGGCGGCCTGGCTGCTCGCCGGAGGCACCGTGGGTCCGCGTCTGTGGTTGGCGATGCTGGGCGCCACGCTGGCCTACATCGGTGGGATGTACCTGAACGACGCCTTCGACGCGGAGTTCGACCGCGAGTTCCGGCGGGAGCGCCCGATCCCGTCCGGCGCGGTTTCCGAGCAACTGGTCTGGCGGGCCGGCGGTGCGATGCTGGCCGCGGGAACCCTGATCCTGGCAACGGGCGGATGGCTTTCCGCTGTGCTCTCCGTGGGTCTGGCGGTCTCGGTGGTGCTGTACGATTGGATCCATAAGCAGGTCACCTTCTCGCCGGTCCTGATGGCGGCCTGCCGCTTCTTCCTGTTCCTCGCCGTGGCGGCGGGTGGACCGGACGGGGTCGGTGGCACGGTGCTGTGGACCGCCATCGCGCTCTCCGGCTGGATCGTGGGATTGAGCTACGTGGCCCGGCGGGAAAGCCGTCGCGGACCGGTCGCCTGGTGGCCGCTCGTCGCACTCGCCCTGCCTTGGGTGCTGGCCGCCCTTGTCAACGACGGACCGTGGCTGCCGCGGAGTCTTGCCTGGTCGGTGCTCCTCGGCCTTTGGACGGCCTGGTGTCTGCGGCACACCTTCGGCGAAGGACCCAGGAAAATCGGACGGACAGTGTCAGGCCTGTTGGCGGCCATCTGCCTCACCGACCTGCTAGCGCTGGTCCCGGATCCGGGACTCGCGCTGGTGTTTCTCGCCTTGTTCGCGTTGGCGCTGCTCGGACAACGGTTCGTCCCCGCAACCTGATCGTCCGCATCGGGTCGGGAACCCGAAGTAGGGCCGTCCTACGGATCGGCGATCCGTGAAGGGAGAGGGGACCGCGGCCGGGCGGCCGCGGCTACCTGGGGAGAATCATGAAGATCTGGCGCCTGGGCGGTTCGGTGGGAGATCGGTCCGCGGATCGAACGATCGGGGAATCGAGGGAAGACCGCAGCCTGGCGGCCGCGGCCACGGGAAATCGGTAATCCCGAATCGGGAATCACGAATGCCCTCGCGGCTCAGACCAGCCGGCTGAGCTCGATGGTGGAACTGCGGAGAGACTCGGTCTCGTCGGAGAGCCGTGCGGCGACATCCGCGGCGTCCTTCGCGTTGGCAGCGTTGGTCGCGGTGACGCCCTGGATCCGGTTGACCGCGGAGTCGATGGTGGCCAGTCCAGCGCTTTGCTGCTGGGAGGCGGCCGCGATGCTGCGGACGACGTCGTCGACCTCGGAGATGCGGCTCAGGATCAGGTCGAGACGGGAGCGGACCTGGTTGCCGATTGCCATCCCCCGGTCGCCGCGTTCGAGGCTGCCGGCGATCGAACGGGAAGTCTCGCGGGCGGCCGCGGCGCTGCGTTGGGCGAGGTTGCGCACCTCCTCGGCCACCACCGCGAACCCAAGCCCCGCCTCCCCGGCGCGGGCGGCCTCCACGGCGGCGTTGAGGGCGAGGATGTTCGTCTGGAACGCGATCTCGTCGATGGTGCGGATGATCTTCGCGACCTCCTGGCCGGAGGATCGGATCTCGTCGAGGGCGACGGCGAGTTCCTTGAGTTCCCCGGCGCCTGAGGTCGCGGCGGACCGCGTCTCGGAGGTCAGGTGCTCCGCCTTGCGGGTCGCCTCGGCGTTGACCCGGAGCTGCGCCGCGAGCTCAGTGAGCGTCGCACCGGTCTCCTCCACCGACGCGGCCTGCTTCCCGGTGCCCTCGGCGGTGTCCTCGCTCCCCTGTCGGATGCGGTTGGCGGTGTCGCCCAGGCCGTCGGCACCCCGGTGGATGCGCTCGACCACCTCCTTGAGGGTCCGCGTGATGCGGCGTCCAAAGAGGTAGGCGATGCCGACGCCGACAAAGGCCACGGCGACAGACATCCAAAGGCTGTCCCGCAGCGCGAGGCGGAGCATCTCGATCGAGATGGCCTGGCTGCCGGAGAAGTCGGCGTCGGAGAACTCGCGGAGATGGTCGACGTCGGCACGCATCGCGGAGGCGTGCTTCACGAACTGGATGTGGTCCGAACGGCTGGCGCCGGCGGCCATGGCATCCGCGAGCACCGGCTCGAAGGCCTTGCGCACTTCCTCCAGGGCCGGGGCGACCGCGGGTGCGGTGGATTTCGCCAAGGCGTCGAAGCCTTCATGGAAACGGGCGCGACCGACGAAGTTCAGGTCCCGGACCGAGGTCGAGTGCATCACCGTGAACACACCCCGCGACAGGAGACCCGCCGCCTTGGCATCCACGGCGAAGAGGTTCGTCTGGTGCTTGCGGAAGGCCCGGGAGAGCTCCTCACGGCCGGTCGCGAGGCGGACGGTGGCACTCCCGATCTGCCGGGCCTGGCCCAACACGTTCGTGGTCAGGGTCGAGAATTCGACCAACCGGGAAGCGAGACCCTGCAGGACCTCGCCGACCAGGCGGGTCGTGCCGTCGTCGTCGGACGCCGCAACATGGCGGGGGTGCAGCGGGCGATACTCCGCGTCGTTCAGGGCGGTGATGCTGTTCTGGAGATCGCCGAGCGCGGAGAGTGTGGCCTGCTCCGCCTCTTCCTGCTCGGTGACGGTACGGGCCAGGAACGCCGCAGCCACGCCCTTCTCGACGCGGTCGGCCTCGGCCGAGGCGAGGGACGCACGGCGGTAGAAGGGCAGTCCGACCTGCTGCTGGTCGCCCAAGGAAGCCGAGACGGTGCGGAGGCGGAAGCCGACCCACACGCCGGCGACGACGAAGCCGGCGACGATGAGGAAGGCGAGAAGAAGCAGGCGTCGGAGCATGGCGGGTCGGTAGAGGGGTGTTTCAGCGGGCGAGGGCCGTGCGCATCTTCTCGGCCTGCTCGATGCCCTCCTCCATCTCCTCCTTGATGTTCTGGAGGTTCTCGGCGGAGGGCTTGGCGGCCTGGTCCTCGGCCGCCTTCAGCACCAACAGCGGATGCACGATGGTGTGGACCGGGTCGGTGAAGTGCTCGTTCTCCTCGGCCTTGAGGTCGATGCCCACCGCGTTGCCCGGCTTGTCGAAGTGCTTCAGGTCATGCCATTCGGACTCGATCTCGGCGAAGGACAGCTTCCGCATCTCCGGGATCGCGGCCACGACGGTGTCGACCAGCTTCTTTCCCGCGGGGAATCGCACCGCGTAGTCCTTCGCGAGCAGCACGCCGAGCTCGAGCATCCGATCGACCTTCTTCCGCACCTCCGCGGCGTCGACCTTCTTCGCCTGCGCCATTTCGAGGACGGAGCGGCCGAGGGTGCTGTACTCGCGGACGCGGGCGTCGGTCTCGGGTGGGGCCGCGGCCTGCAGGGTGAAGCCGAGGATCAGGGCCCCGATGACGGCGGCCAAGGGACGGAGACGGTTCATGGCGGAAGGGCGGATGTGGGTCGGATTCATGGGGTGGTTCAGAATCGGAGGCTGATGCCGAGGAAGGGGTTGTAGTCCGGCGCGGAGTCCGTGACTCCGAAGTTGCATCCGGCGTCGAGCTGGATGTTCTCGGTGAGGCCGTAGGTGAGGCCCACGTCGAAGAAGCCGACCCACGGGGCGCCGCGTTCGAAGGAGGTCACGGTGAAGAACTCCACGTAGCCCGCGAGCGCGCCGACGATGTCATGGCCCAAGGTCACGGAGTTGACCCATTCGAGGTGGTGTCCGGAGCGGCCGTCGTTGCGGAGGATGTCAGCCTGGGTCTGGAGTCCGAGGCCGAATCCGGCGGGCAGTTCCATGGCGAACGGCGCGATGACGCCACCCTCGAGCGAATTGTTTCCGAGACCGCGCTTGGCGGTCGGGAACTTGAGATAGGGCATCACCGCGAACGCGGTGGGTCCGCCGTCGTCACCCCAGAGGTTGACCTTGAGGCGGGTGGTGATGTCGCCGAATCCGCCGACGCGATCCACGGTGCCGGCGCCACGGTCGGTGGTGCGGGAGCGGACGTAGGGATCCAACACCACCTGGAGGTCAACGTGGTTGACCAGGCCGGCCTTGAGGTTGACGGAGGCGAAGGTGCCGGTCTCGTTCACCACCCCGCCGGGAACCGAGTTGTCGCGGTCACGGCTGAAGGCGAAGACGTCGGACTCGATCTGGAAATGGCCGGCGTCGACCGTGTAGGCGCTCTCCGTCTGGTCGGGCCGGTCGGTGCTGAACTCCCGCATCGCTTCGCGGGGCACGGGGTTGAAGAGGTGGTATCCGGACTTGTCGACCCGGAGTGTCGGGTCTTCGGCCCGGACGCCGAGAAGGCAGCCGAGGGCCAGGATGGAAGTCGCAGGGAGGGAGAGGCGGTTCGGGGGTTGCATTCGGCGGTTCCCTTAGGGGATCCGCACGAGCATCGGCAGCCCACAAAGGCCTCTTGAGCCGGGTTCCGCAATCTCCCGGCATCACCTTCCACTTCAGCCGGATACGGAGCCGGAATACTGCTTCACATTCCGGATTTCCGCGGTCGGTACGACGCGGACGCGAAGCGGATCAGTACCGGCGGATCTTGATCTTGCGGAACCAGACGTCGTCGCCGTGGTCCTGGAGGACGATGTGTCCGCTGCCGTTCTTGGCGAATCCGGGCATGTCCTTGAACTTCGAGGCGGCGATGAGCGCCTTCGTCTCGGGACCTCCCCACGCGTACTCCACGACCTTCTTCTTGTTGAGCCAGTGCTCGACGCGGCCGCCCTTCACGACGATGCGGGCCTTGTTCCATTCGCCGACGGGCCGGAGGGCCTTCTCACCGTTGCAGGCGATGAGCGCGTAGAGCGCTGCGGAACTGGTCTTGGGATTCTTGCCGTCGCCGTGCTTGGCGTCGTCGAGCACCTGGTACTCCGGGCCGGTCTCGTAGGAGGCGGCGTGGTCCTCTGTGACGCGATACATCACGCCGCTGTTGGCGCCGGGGGCCACCTTCCAGTCGAAGCGCAGCTCGAAGTCGCCGTAGCTCTCCTTGGAGACGAGGTCGCCGCCGCCCTTGCCCGCCTCATGGCGCAGGGTGCCCGACTCGACGACCCAGCCCTTCTCCGGGAACTTCTCCGCCTTGAACCCGCGCCACTTCGACGTGTCCTTGCCGTCGAAGAGCACCTCCCACTTGCCGTCCTTGTAGGCCTTCTCGTCGTCCTCGTCGTCCTTGTCAGGGGCCTTGGCCTTGTCGGCGGCGACGGCGGTCATCACTCCGGCGGCCAGCAGCGCGGCGAGGAGGGAGCGGCGGAGAAGAGGTTCCGGATTCATCGTGTTCTGGGACGAGAAGACGCGTCCCGGGATTCAGGGGCAAGCGGAGGATGACGTGGACGCGAAGGGGGTCCCGCGAACCGGTGGCATCCGCCAGGCGAGGACCGCGGCCACCGCGACCACGAGGGCGAGGAGCCGGAACAGCGGCGCGTGGGAACCGAGCATCGCGTGGCATTGGGCGAGAGCCAGCGGGCCAAGGGCGGAGCCGACCACGGTCATCGCCTGAGCGGCGCCTTGGATGCGGCCGAGATGGAGCCGGCCGTACTCGCGTCCCCAGAAGGCGAAGAACACGACGGTGAGCAGGCCGCCGGCGACACCCATCACCACGGCCTGGGCGTAGACCGCGGGACGGGAGTGGAGATGGGGCAGCGCGGCGAGACCGGCGGCGAGCAGGGCCATGGATCCGGCGAGGAGGTGTCGGGCGGGACACCGGCCGGCGAGCCAGCCGCCGAGGAAGTTGCCGGCGAGACCGGTCATGGCGGAGAGGATCAGGCATTGGACGAACACCTCCCGTCCGAAGCCGAGTTCCCCGAGGATGCGCTCGTTGAAGAGCCCGATGCCGGAGGCGACGAGCAGGTAGAGGGAACTGGCGATGCCGACGATCCAGAAGGCGGGTGTGCCGAGGGCCTGGCGCAGGGTGAGGTCGTCGTGGTTTCCGGCCGGTTCCAGGACGCCGCCCTCGTCGAGGCCGACGGAATCGGCGGAACGGCGGACCAGTGCGAAGGCCACGGGAGCGAGGAGGGCGACGCCGACGCCGACGCTGAACCAGGCCGCGCGCCAGCCGTCGCGTCGGACCAGGAACTCCACGGCGGGGAAGGTCGCCATGAACCCGATGCTCAGCAGCAGGGAGTAGGCGGCCATGGCCGAGGGAAGCCGCCGGCGGAACCATTGTCCCACCAGCGTGATGCTGGCCGCGGACAGGGCGCTTTGACCGAGGCCGCGCGTCAGCAGCACCAGGGCCGCGAGCACCGGGACGGAACGCGCCGAGCTCATGGCGGCGACCACGGCGCCGAGGGAGAGGCAAAGGAAGGTCAGGACCGACCGGGAACCGAATCGGTCCAGCGCGAGACCGACTGCCGGCGCGAAGAGGGCGCCGGCGAGTGTGGCCCAGAGATGGATCGAGGCGTAGGTGACAGCGTCCAGGTGCAGGTCCGCCAGCAGCGGTTCGGTGACGAGTCCGAGCCCCTGGGTGCGGCCGGGAAACGTGGCCACCATGGCGAGGGCGGCGACGACCACCTGGATCCATCCGAAATAGAACCGGGTGCGGAACGGCGGCGCGTCGAGGCGCGTGGCATGGGCCATCATGGAGGCGAGGATAGCGTTGGCACCGGAGACAGCGACACGGAAGGCGGGCGGGAGCGGGGGATGAAGACAAGTCCGCGGCCGGGCGGCCGCGGCTACCGGCGGGGGATCCGCAATCGCCACGGGAACGGAAAGGGCCGGATCCGACAGATCGGATCCGGCCCGGTGCGGCGCGAGGCGCAGTGAGATCAGCGGTAGCTGATCACAAGGTTTGCGCCCTCGACACGGATGCCGGTGAGCGTCAGTGAGGTCGCGCCTGACAGGCGGTAGAAGGCGGTCCCGGTCGGGACGGGCACGGTGACGGTCTTGGCACCGGTGTCGACCTGGGCGCCGGCGACGGCGGTGAAGGATCCGTTGAGCGTGGAAGCGCCCTGGAGCACGACCTGCACCGGCGGCGTGGCCGTGGTGAAGGCGCGGATACCGCCGGTGGCGTTCACGAGAGTGCGGTCACCCGTCGTGGTGTCGACGGTGAACCACTCGATGTTGGCGCCGCCGGTCCGTTCGTACCAGACGAGCCGGAATCCGTAGACGCCGGCGGTCCGGACCACGACGTCGAACGTCTCGTTGGCGGTACCGCCGTTGCGGAAGGCGAGCGCCGGCGTGGAGGAGTTGGGGGCGACGGCGGTGGAGATCTTGTACCCGTCGTCGCTGACCACGCCGAACCGGACGATGCCGGCCGGGAGGTCGAGGAAAGCGGAGGCCTCCATGGCCCAGTTCTCGGTGCCGCCCTCGTCGGTCTGGCCCGGGATCGGAAGGTCGCCCTCGATCAGGCCTGCGTTGCCGCCGGCGAAGGCGTCCTGGGAGTAGTTGATCACGGCGTCCACGAGGTTGGTCTCATAGGCGCGCAGGATGGTGGAACCCGGGGCGAGCTGCGCCTCGGCGCGGGCCAGGCTGTTCTCGAGGGCCGCGCTGTCGGCCGGCGGTTGGACCACGCGGACGTTGAAGCCGCGGACGGAACCGGCTGCCGCCATACGGGTGGCCGGATCCAGCTCGAGGTAGCGGAACGCGAAGCTCCAGTCGTTGGTCTGCGAGACCCCTTGGCTGTCGCTGAAGACCAAGCGCGCCTGTTGGAAGGCGCCGACCGCGGGAAGCGTCGGCAGGAGATAGGTAACCGTCGGGCCAGTGGCCGAAGGCGTCACCGTCGCCGTCACCGCCGCGCCGTTGACCATCAGGCGGACGGAGTTGGTGTCCACGGCGGTGTCGCGGTTTTGGATGACCGCGGTGAGCAGAGGCGTGGTGGTGGTGACCGTGCCGTTGTTGGCGGGCGAGAGCGAGGAGACCGCGGCGCGCTGGGTGCCGGTGTCCGCGACCGGGACGAACACCAGGTAGTTCTGGCGACGCTGCAGGCTGGAAGTGTCGGAGCCCACCACACGGAGGCGGAGGGTGGTGACGCCGTTGAGCCGGAGGATGGTCTTCTGGCCGGTGCCGTCCGTAAGCGGCGCGTTGCGGAACTCGAATCCACTCAGCGTGGCGAGGAACGAGCCGAGGATACGGGTGGTCTGGTCGGGCAGCGAACGGTCGGAGGTGACCTCCTCGAGCACGCTTTCGCCGGCCTCCAAGTTGATCAGGGCCTGACGGAGATAGACCTCGTAGCTGCCCGGCGAGAAGGTGCGGGTGTAGTTGTACCACTCGCCGTCCACGAAGTCGCCCAAGGCGTAGTCATAGACCGAAGCCGCGGTGCCGCCGGCGGTGGTGTACTTGGAGCGGGCCGGATCGAGGGTGCGTTCCATGCGGACCGGATCCGACTGGCGCCACTGCGTCTCGGAACCGTTCGGCGTTGTGCGGGTGTCGTTGAAGTCGATGCCTTGGAAGCCGGTCTGGTTGGCGTAGGAATCGCCCTGGGGTCCGGCGCCCTCGGTGATCGGCACCGGGTTGTCGATGAACTGGCCGCCGAAGTTGTAGTCCTCGGATTCGACCACCACCACGTTCGACGCGAAGGTGTCGAAGTCGAGCCGCTCGCGGGAGGTGAGGCCGCCGGCGTCGGTGGCCTCGAGCACGGCGTTGTAGTTGCGGTTCGCCTCCAGTCCACCGAGGGAGACGGTGCGGGTGCTTCCCGTGCCGGTGACGTTGAGGCCGTTGGTCGTGGTACGACGCGTGCCGTTCAGGACCACGGCCAGACCGGCCGGATCCAAGGCGGCGTCGTCGTTCACTTTGAACGAAATCGTGGTGCTGGCCGGCAGGAAGTTGCCGAATTTCGCCGGGCTGATCTCGGAGAGGATCGGGGCGACGTTGGCCGCGACGGGCAGGGCGGCGACGATGGCGTTGTCGAAGTAGGCCCTGTAAGGACTCTCCGGCGCGCCGGCGTCGAAGTCCTGGTAGAGATAGAGGGTGAAATACCCCGCGGTCAGGTAGGGCGCGGGAGGATCATCGGTCCCGTCGGAGAGCACATCCGCGGCCGGAGTGTCGACCACGGATCGACTCCAGATCACCGCATTGTTGGCGTCCTTGTCCAGGATGCTGGCGTCGATGTACACGCTGCCGTTCCTCACGGTCATGGTGAGGTTCAAGGTGATGTTGTTCTGCTTCAGGTTGGCGGGGGGCGCCATCATCGTCGACGAAGTACTTCCGGATGCCCTTGGTGATCAGCACGTCGGTGGTGGACTTGGCCAAGCCATATCCGCCCAGGGTGCCGGGGGAACCGGAAGTCGGGATGAAGGCAAGGACCGCGAAGGAGTCCTTCGCTCCGCCTTCGACCACGTCGACGCTGAAGGAGACGCGTTCACCTTCGGCCAGCGTGAAGACCTTCGAGGTCTTCTGGCTGGCGCTGAAGATCGCCTGGTTCGCCGGCGGCTGCTCGAACCGGAACTGTCCGCCGACCTCGGTGGGTAAGCCGAAGCCCGGGATGAAGGTGAAGTCACCCCAGCTGGTCTTGGTGTTGTCGTTGAAGTCGTCCAGGACCGCGGTGTCGGTGACGAAGACCTCGGCGTTGTCGAAGACGGCGAGGTAAGGGGACTCCGGCGCGCCGGCGTCGAAGTCCTGATACAGGTAGAGGGTGAAGTAGCCGCTGGTGACGTAGGGGGCCGCCGGATCGTCAGTGCCGTCGGAGAGCACGTCTGCCGCCGGAGTGTCCACCACCGTGCGTTCCCAGATCACGGCGTTGTTGGCGTCCTTGTCGAGGACCTTGGCGTTGATGAAGACGCTGCCGCCGCGGACGGAGAGACCCAGGACCAGGGTGATGTTGTTCTGCTTCAGGTTGGCGGTGGCGCCATCATCGTCGACGAAGTACTTCCGGATGCCCTTGGTGATCAGGACGTCGGTGGTGGACTTGGCCAAGCCATATCCGCCCAAGGTGCCAGGAGAACCGGATGTCGGGATGAAGGCGAGGACCGCGAAGGAGTCCTTGGCACCGCCTTGGATGACGTCGGTGCGGAACTCGATGCTCCGACCCTCCTTCAATTCGAAGCGCTCGGAGGTCTTCTGGCTGGCGCTGAAGATCGCCTGGTTCGCCGGCGGCTGCGCGAAGCGGAACTGGCCGCCGGTCTCGGACGGGAGGCCGAAGCCGGGAATGAAGGTGAAGTCGGTCCAACCGGTCTTTGTGTTGTCGTTGAAGTTGTCCAGCACCGTGGCCTGGGTGCTGAGGCTGAGGAGTGCCGCGAGGAGGGCTCCGCCGCGGCGGAGCCAACCGGCGAACCGGTGTGGAGTGGAGATGCCTGAGGTGTGTCCGCTCATGGGTTTCCTTTCTTCCGAGGGGTGATCTTCCCGAGGAACCCCCCGGATCCGGAAAATGTCAACGGCGGGTGCGGCCACGGGACCCGTTCGCGCCGACGGTCTCCGAACTTCTCCTGAAAACTCCGGACCAAAGGCCGCGTAGTCTCCGCATGAATCCGAATCCGACCTCCCGTTCCCACCCAGGCGCCTTCACGCTCGTCGAGCTGCTGGTCTCGATCGCCGTCCTCGTCATCCTCATGTCCCTGGCGCTGCCCGTGCTCGGTCGCGCCGTGGACCGCGCCGAGTCCGTCACCTGCGTCGGCAACCTCCGTCAATGGGGCCTCGCGACGGCCCTGTACGCTTCCGACGCCGGGGATGCGCTGCCGTGGGACGGCGCGCCCAACGGCATCTCCACCTCGCGGGCCTGGTACGCGGACCTACCGCCGCTGATGGGGATGCGTCCCTATCACGAGGAAGGCGCCTGGAGGACCAACGCCGCCGCGCCGCTGGGAAACCCGCTGTGGTTCTGCCCGTCGAATCCCCGACGCAGCAACGGACACCTGCTCTTCCACTACTGCGTCAACCGCGGGCTCAACGGCCAAGGCGACCGGACGGAGCCAACCCGCATCGGTTCTGTGCCCGAGCCTTCGCGGACGGTGTGGATGTTCGACAACGGCGGCCGGGCCGCGGCGGCGACGCGTTCCAATCTCCATCCGTCGGTCCATGGCGACGGTGCCAACGTGCTCTTCGTGGACGGCTCGGTGCGCCGGATTCCCCATCGTCCCGCATCAGGCGCCGGGGCCTCCGCGACGGGTACCCTGGTCTGGACCCCCTGAACCGCCGCGTTTTCCGTCTCCGGCGCCGGTTGCCCCGGGATGCGCGTCCCGTGATCGGACATAGAATCCAGTGGCCGACGACGGTCCCAGCCTTGAAACTGACACCCATGGACATCACGCAGACCGCCTTCGGCACCTGGAATGGCGGCCGGTTCATGAACTACGGCCAACCGCTCGACCCGGACCGCTGGATCGCCCTGGTCCGTCAGGCCTGGGAACGGGGCGTGCGCACCTTCCTCACCGCCGACGTCTACGGCGGTGGCGAGGCGGATTCCCTCCTCGGACAGGCGTTGTCCGGGGTGCCGCGCGACAGTTACTGCCTCGTGGCCTGCATCGGACATGACTTCTATTCGGCGCGTCGGGACGGGGCGAAGGGCTTCCCTCGCTTCACGGATCCGCGTCTCCGTATCCGGTCGGAGTACGGCTCGTACCTGCGCATGGCGACCGAGAAGTCCCTGGAACGCTGCGGGACGGACCGCTTCGACGTGGTGTTGCTGCACAATCCCGACCTGATCGGCTACACCGACGAGACGGTCTGGAAGGAGCTGCAACGGCTGGTGGATGTCGGCCTGACGGAGCGCCTCGGGATCGCGCCGGGGCCGGCCAACGGGTTCACCCTCGACGTGATCCGGTGCCTCGAGCGCTACGGCGCGTTGATCGACTGGGCGATGGTCATCCTCGGACCGTTCGAGCCTTGGCCCGGATCGCTGGTGTTGCCGGCGGCGCAGGCCCACGACGTCCGGGTGCTGACGCGGGTGGTGGACTACGGCGGGATCTTCCATGGCGACATCCTTCCGGGTCACCGTTTCGGCCAGGGTGACCACCGGTCGTTCCGTCCGCCCGGATGGGTGGAGGCGGCCGTCGGGAAGCTGGAGCCGCTGCGCCCGATCGCGCAACGGCACGGCCTGACGTTGCTCCAGTTCGCCACGGCCTGGTGCCTCGCGCAGCCGGCGGTGCGGTCCGTCATCCCGACCCTGATCCAGGAGGTCGGGGAAGGCACCCGCACGATCGAGTCCAAGGTGGACGAACTGGCGGCGGTGCGGACGGTGGCGTTCTCCGCGGAGGAACTGGAGACGATCCGGGCCGTCGGCGACAACACCGGCTGCATGGCCCTGAAGGGCGCCAACAAGGTTCATGTGGGAGATCCCCTGCCCGACCAATGGAGCCTCGACGCCGAACTCGGCGCGGTCGCCGGACGCTGGCGCATCCGGCCAGAGGTCGACCTGGCCCAGACCCATTGAACCTTGCCGAGTCGTCCGCGAAGGAATCCCGATCTTCCAGAACACACAGCATCCCGACACCGCACATATCCAGAGTTATGGCCGAGAAACCCGCTGCCCCCACCAAGACCGAGACCAAGGCCGCCGTTCCCGCGACGACCGCCACCACCGCGGTCGTCGAGTCACCTAAGCCCAGCGCGGCCAAGCTCCGCGAACTGGAGACCGCCATCTCCAGCATCACCAAGGCCTACGGGGAAGGCGCGATCATGCGTCTGGGCTCGCAGGTGATGCGTCCCATCGAGGTGATCCCCACCGGCGCGTTGGCGATCGACCTCGCCCTGGGCGTGGGTGGCGTGCCGCGCGGACGCGTGGTCGAGATCTACGGC
The DNA here is from genome assembly GCA_945860685.1 of Akkermansia muciniphila. Lineage (GTDB taxonomy): Bacteria > Verrucomicrobiota > Verrucomicrobiia > Limisphaerales > UBA9464 > SXXZ01. The sequence goes on along the minus strand of CAMASJ010000025.1, from coordinate 3,114 downwards.
CCGGAGTCGTCGGGCAAGACCACGCTGATGCTGCACCTCATCGCCAACGCCCAGAAGGCGGGGGGCCTAGCGGCGTTCATCGACGCCGAGCACGCGTTGGATCCCGCCTACGCGAAGAAGCTGGGCGTGAACGTCGACGAGCTGCTGGTCTCCCAGCCGGACTCCGGCGAGGAAGCCTTGACGATCTGCGAGACCCTGGCGCGGTCCGGGGCCCTGGACATCATCGTGATCGACTCCGTGGCGGCGCTGGTGCCGAAGGCGGAACTCGAAGGTGAGATGGGCATGGCCACGATGGGCATGCAGGCGCGGCTGATGAGCCAGGCGTTGCGGAAGCTGACCGCGATCCTGAGCAAGGCCAAAACCACCTGCCTCTTCACCAACCAGATGCGCGAGAAGGTCGGAGTCATGTTCGGCAACCCCGAGACCACGCCGGGCGGCAAGGCGCTGAAGTTCTACGCCTCGGTTCGCATCGACATCCGGCGCAAGGACGCGATCAAGGACGGCACCGGCGCGACGATCGGCAACCACGTGAAGGTGAAGATCGTGAAGAACAAGGTGGCGCCGCCGTTCACCGAGGCCGAGTTCGACATCCTGTTCAACCACGGCATCGACAAGGAGGGATCGCTCATCGACGTCGCCCTCGACACTGGAGCGCTGGAGAAGAAGGGCGCCTGGCTGCAGTTCAACGGCGAGTTGATCGGACAAGGCAAGGAGGCAGCCAGGAAGACGCTGCTGGAGAAGCCGGAGCTGGCGCGGAAGATCCAGGAGGCCAGCCTCGCCAAGCGCGCCGCCGCGGTTGCCGCGGCCGCCGCGAAGTAGTCCCCCGGGCTCGGAACCCCGTTCCGACGCCGATGCCGGGCCCTCCCGCATCGGCGTCGGCGGAAGCGGGGTCAGTTCGGGTCGCCGCGGCTCCCGAGCACCACGACCAGCGAGTTGGCCATCGGCCGTTCGCCGCCCTCGCTGGGGTTGTTGGCGACCTGGCCCTGGACCCAAAGCGTCGAGGAACCGCCGCCGTCGAGGTTAAGCGCCTCGGTGCAGCCCAGTTCCTGAAAGGTCCGGGCCATTTCGGCGAAGCTCATTCCCACGGAAACCGAAGGTTGGCGGCCATCCACCTGGAGCAGGAAGAAGTCGTCCTGGTTCCATCCGATGGCCGTGCGCGGATGCCGGACCTCGCCGGCCTGGAGCTGGGTCGGCACCCCGCCCCGCAGGAGCGCGGGTCCGCCGCCCAGGGCGGTCTTCACGCCACGCAGGTCGGGCAGCGTGGCGGTGTCGATCCGGACGCTGCCGCCGACGGGCGGAATCGAACGGGACGCGAGGGATTCAGGCAAATGAACCACGAGGTTGGTGGACAAGAGCGGCGTTCCGCCCCCTTCCCGTACCGCGACCAACCGGAAACCACGGACTTCGCCCACCGCGAGCGAGGCGGTGCCCTGCTCCGGGACGAGCACCAGATCCCGGCCCGGCATCGTGCGGGTCGCATCCCCAAACTCCGGGGTGTAGACCACAGGCCGGTCGCCGGGAGCCTCGTTCAGGCCGGAGGGGATCCGTGTCCCGTCGGGCCAGACGACCGCCATGAGGGAGATGACGTTGGTGCACTGGGGCGAGCCGTCCGGCGCGATCCAGAAGCAGGACTTCTCCGATGGCAGGGAGACGAGCACGCCTTCGGTGATGCACAGTCCCTCCGGATCGCCGGCGAAGGCGCCGTCGCGGACGAAGTAGTCGCCGTTGACCGCGGCCAAGGGGCGCCCCTGGGATTTCGGAACACCCGTCGCCTGGGCCGAAAGCGTGGCCAGTCCCAGCTGCGCTCCGCCACCCAGCCGGACATGGAACGACAGGTCCGTCCTGGAACGGCGGATCCGGACGCGTCGGACGGCCCATGGACCTTCGCTCCGGTTCTCCTGGTTGTAGCCAAAGGCCTCGCTCAACCGCACCCGCGGCGGGTTGTTCGTGGTCTCCGCCCCACCACGGGTCGCAAAGGATAGGAGCAGGCCGATTGCGAGAAGGACTCCCGGTAGACGAAGACCGAAGGGTCCGGTTCGGAGGGAGCCGACCACGGGCCCGTGCACAGGTGTCTGGAAGCCGGACATCATGGGGATTTGGCCCCCGATCCCTTGGGTTCGGACAGAAGCACGGCGAGACCCGATGCGGTGCGGCGCTCGTGTCCGTAGCAAGGGCTGTTGAGGATCCGACCGCGGAGGATGAGTTCGGTCGAACCACCGCCATCGAGGTTCACCGCCTCGGTGCAGCCGATGCGCTGCAGGTAGGCAGCCAGTTCCGGAAGGGTCATGCCGACAGAGTGTCCGGGTTGGCGACCGTCGACCGCCACCAGGAACAGGTGGGTTTCATTCCAGCCGAGGGCCGAACGTGGATGCCGTTCCCGGGCTTTGTTGACGCGGATGTCCAGCACCTCTCCCCGAAGGACCAACGCCGGACCGCCACCGATCGCGGTCCGGACGCCCGCCAACTGCGGCTCGGTGGCGGTCGAGATCACGACGCGGACTCCGGGCTTGAGGAGAGACCGGAGTTCCTGCGACGGGGCGATCAGCAGTTCGGCGGGACCGGGCCCCGGCTTGCCGGACTCCATGCGACCTTGGACGACGCCTTCGAAACGACGTCCGGGTCCGAACTCCGGCCAGACGCTTCCGTTGGCCGGACGCACGATCCAACCACGGCGGGCATCCTCGCCAATCGCATCCCGGGCCGCCGAGGTGTACACCACCGACTCGCCACCGTCGTAATCGGTGTTCAGCAGGAAGGACTCCGGAGTCGAATCGCCTGCCTGGACCGTGAATTGGCTGCGGACGGTTCCGATGCGGTGCGCGCCGTCCGGAGCGATCCAGAAGCAGTCCCGCGCGACGGGTCCGCTGACCAGGACGCCCTCCTGGATCAAAAGACCGCGCGGGTCGCCGGGCAGGACCTCGTTCTCCGTCGCGTAGAAATCCCCGTTGATGGCGGCCAGCACCCGGCCGGCTTCGCGGGGGACGAGGTCCACCTGCTCGCTGAGGGTGTTGAGGCCGATGCGGTCGCCGAAGGCCAGCATCGGACGCAGCCGCAGCAAGGTGTTTGTCCGCTCGATCCGGACTATGGAGACCGACCAGGGACCCTCGAGTTCAT
>CAMASJ010000024.1 GCA_945860685.1 Akkermansia muciniphila | reverse complement strand
CTCCGGCGAACTCCTTGGTCTTGGCGGAGGTCATGTTGAAGGAATCAACGACGACAACGTCCCCGGACTTCAGGCGCTCGGAGAGGGCCTTGCGGAGGGCGAGGTCGCGGACCTTCTTGTTGACCTTCTTCGAGAAGTCGCGGGGCTTGGGTCCGAAGACCACGCCGCCGCCACGCCACAGCGGGCTGCGGAAGGAACCGGCGCGGGCGCGACCGGTACCCTTCTGGCGCCACGGCTTCTTGTTGGTGCCGGCCACGTCGCCGACGGTCTTGGTGCAGGCGGTGCCGCTGCGCTGGGCCGCGGCATAGGCCACGACGGTGTCGTGGACGGCCTGCGTGCCCTTGCCGTTGGCAATGACCTCGAACTTGACGTCGAGCTCGCCGGCCGCTTGGCCTTTGGTGTCTTTGATGGAAAGTTTCATCGCTGGATTTCCTTACTTCTTCTTGGCGGCGGCGGCGGCCTTCTTCTCCTCCTTCTTGCCGGAAGCGGCGTCCTTCGCCTTCTTGCGGGCGTCGGTGATCTGCTTCAGGCGGGCGGAGTCGTTGGAGATCTTCTTGGCCTCGCGGATGATGCAATAGTCGCCCTCGCTGCCGGGGAAATTGCCCTTGATCAGAAGAACGTTGTCTTCGGTGCGGACCTGGATGACCTCCAGGTTCTGGGAGGTCCGGCGGACGACACCCATGTGACCGGGCATCTTGAGACCGCGGCGGACGGTACCCGGGAAGAGGCGCTGACCGATCGCGCCGGAACGGCGGTGCCAGCCCTTGGCGCCGTGCGTGGCGTCGCCACCACGGAACGACCAACGACCGACGACACCCTCGAATCCGCGGCCCTTGGTGACGCCGATGGCGTCCACGAACTGGCCGATGGCGAAGAGGTCCGCTCCGACGAAGTCGCCGGTCTTCACTTCCTTCGAGAAGTCACGGAACTCGCGGATGCGCTTGACGCCGGTGAGCACAGGCTGCTCGCCGTTCTGGCCGCCGGCGTCAACCTTGACGCCGTGCTTGCCGAGGTGGCCGACAACCGCCTTGGTCAGACGGCCGACCTTCTGGTCGCCGTAGCCGAGCTGGACAGAGTTGTAGCCGTCCTTGCCGTCCTTCGACTTGACCTGGAGGACGCGATTCGGGCCGACGTGAACGACGGTGACCGGAGTCAGGACGCCGTTGGAGTCATACACCCGGGTATGACCCACCTTGAGACCGATGATTCCAAGAGGCATGGGAAAAAAGAGTTAGATCTTAATGGTGATGTCCACGCCGGCGGGGAGGTTGAGCTTCTTCAGCTCGTCCACCGTCTTGGCAGTCGGATCGAGGATGTCGAGGAGGCGCTTGTGCGTGCGCTGTTCGAAGGACTCCTGCGACTTCTTGTCCGCGTGCGGCGAACGCAGGACGGTGACCTTCTCGATCTTGGTCGGGAGGGGGATCGGACCCGCGACGCGGGCGCCGGAGCGTTTGACGGTTTCGACGATTTCACTCGCCGAGGCGTCGATGACCCGATGGTCATACGCCTTGAGACGGATACGGATACGTTGTCCAGCCATGCAAAGAACAGGTTAGATTTTGTTGACGGAGAGGGGTTGCGGGATCAGCTGCGCGCAGCGGGCTTCTTCTTGGCGACCTCGAGCACCGTGGTGAGGACGCTGTTGGGAACCTGCTCGAACACGGCGGGCTCCATGCTGTAGGACGCACGACCCTTCGAGAGGGATCGGATCGCGGTTGCGTAGCCGAACATCTCGGCGAGCGGGACCTGGGCGGCGAGGACGGTCTGACCGTTCTTCGCATCCACGCCCTGGATAACGCCGCGGCGGCGGTTGATGTCGCCGAGGATGTCACCCTGATACTCGTCAGGAGTGGTGACTTCGACCTTCATGATCGGCTCCAAGAGAATCGGGCCGGCCTTCTCGAAGGCGTTCTTCAGGGCGAAGATTCCCGCCATCTTGAACGCCAACTCGTTGGAATCGACCTCATGGAAGGAGCCGTCCTTGATGGACACCTTGATGTCGATGACCTGGTATCCAGCGTAAACGCCGGACTTGATGGCCTCCTCGATGCCGTTGCGGACGGCCGGGATGTACTCGCGGGGAATGGTGCCGCCGACGACGTTGTTCTCCACTTCGACTCCCTTGCCCTTTTCATTGGGCATCACATCGACAACCGCATGGCCGTACTGACCGCGACCACCGGACTGGCGGATGAACTTACCCTCGCCTTCGGCCGCCTTGGTGATGGTCTCGCGGTAGGCGATCTGCGGGGCACCGGCGTCGGCCTCGACGCGGAACTCGCGCTTCAGACGGTCGCGGATGATCTCCAGGTGGAGCTCGCCCATGCCCGCGATGATCAGCTGGCCGGTTTCCTCGTTGGTGAAGCAGCGGAAGGTCGGATCCTCTTCGGCGAGGCGTTGGAGACCCTCGGACATCTTGTCGCGGTCGGCCTTGGACCTCGGCTCGATCGCCATGCTGATGACAGGCTCCGGGAAGGTCGGCGGCTCCAGCATCACGTCGAACGTCTCGTCACAGAGGGTGTCGCCCGTGGTGATGTTGCGCAGACCGACGAGCGCCGCGATGTCACCAGAGCAGACGCCGTCCACGTCCTTGCGCTCGCTGCCCTGAATAACCATGAGGCGGCTGACGCGTTCGCGCTTGCGGGTACGGGGATTGTAGATGGTGTCGCCCTTCTTGAGCTGACCCGAGTAGACGCGGAAGAAGACGAGCTTTCCGGCGAACGGATCCGTCCAAAGCTTGAACGCCAAGGAGCAGAACTTGGAGTTGTCGTTCGGAGCGACCTCGATCTTCTCCTCGGCGCCGGGCACGTGGCCGGTGGCGGCGGGAATTTCGAGCGGCGAAGGCAGGTAGTCGACCACGGAGTCGATCAGCACCTGAACAGCCTTCTTCTTGAATGCGGAGCCGCAGAGCACCGGGATCAACTCGATCTTGCAGGTCAGGCGTCGGATGGCGGCCTTGAGGATCTCCGGGGTAATGGGCTTCTCTTCGAGAACCAGCTCGGCGATCACGTCGTCCTTGTTGGAAACGGCATCGATCAGCTCGGCCAATGCCGCCTCGGCGCGATCCTTATGCTCGGCAGGAATCTCACGGACCTCGTACTTGAGACCTTCGTTGGCGATGTCGCCTTCGCCCCAGACCACGGCCTTCTGGTTCACGATGTCGATCACGCCGGCGAACTTGTCCTCGGCGCCGATGGGCAGGTAGATCGGAAACGCGTAGGCCCCGAGCTTTTTGCGCATGTCATTGAGCGCATTGTCGAAGTTGGCGCCGGTACGGTCCATCTTGTTGACGAACGCGATGCGCGGGACTTTGTACTTGGTCGCCTGACGCCAAACGGTCTCGGATTGCGGCTGAACGCCGGCAACGCCGCAGAACACAGCCACAGCACCATCCAGTACCCGCATCGAGCGCTCCACCTCGGCGGTGAAGTCGACGTGTCCCGGGGTGTCGATGATGTTGATCCGGTGACCGATTCCTTCACGGCTCTTGTAGAGACCCTCGTCCCTCTTCTGGGTCCAGAAGCAGGTCACGGCAGCGGAGGTGATCGTGATGCCACGCTCCTTCTCCTGCTCCATCCAGTCCGTGACGGTGTTGCCGTCATCCACGTCACCGATCTTGTGGATCAGACCCGTGTAAAAGAGGATACGCTCGGTCGTCGTCGTCTTGCCGGCATCAATGTGCGCAGCAATGCCGATGTTGCGGGTCCGCTCAAGGGAATACTGCCGGTTCGGCGAATTCAGCGTCGTATTGATCGCAGAGACGTCACTCATGATGGGCTGGAAATTCGAAAGGTTTGGAGATGAAAAAGGCCCCGATTGGCCATCGGGGCTCGGTTCGTGGCAATAGACTACCAGCGGAAGTGGGCAAAGGCCTTGTTGGCCTGGGCCATCTTATGCACGTCATCGCGCTTCCGGATCGCGCTGCCTTGGCCCTGATAGGCTTCGAGCAGTTCGGCGGCGAGGGCTTCCTTCATCGGGATGCCTTTGCGGTCGTCGGCATAACCGACGATCCAGCGCATCGCGAGCGAGGTCTGGCGGTCGGCGGAAACCTCCATCGGAACCTGATAGGTGGCGCCACCAACGCGGCGCGCCTTGGTCTCGATGCGGGGCTTCGCGTTGTCGACAGCCCGCTGCACGACCTCGATCGGATCGACGCCGGGGGACTTCTCAGCCAGGGCCTCGATGGCCCCGTAGACGATACGGCGGGCGGTATTCTTCTTACCGCTGAACATGACGGTGTTCACCAGGCGTCCGACGAGGACACTGTTGAACTTGGCGTCCGCGATGATCGAACGCTTAACGGCTTGGCGACGGCGCGACATACAAAGAACGGTCTAAAAGAGCAGTCTGGTGGTGGACGGAAAAATCACTTCTTGGCAGCGGCGGCGGCCTTCTTCGGGCGCTTGACGCCGTACTTGGAACGGCTGACACGACGCTTCTCGACCCCAGCGGCATCAAGTGTACCACGGACGATGTGGTAGCGGACACCGGGAAGATCCTTCACACGACCGCCACGGACGAGGACGATCGAGTGCTCCTGGAGGTTGTGGCCTTCATCCGGGATGTAGGCGATCACCTCGAAGCCGTTGGTCAGGCGCACCTTTGCAACCTTCCGCATGGCGGAGTTCGGCTTCTTCGGCGTACGGGTCATGACCTGGAGGCAAACGCCGCGACGAAACGGCGCGTTCTCCAAGGCCGGAGACTTCGACTTGTACTGGATCTTAGTGCGGCCCTTGCGGACCAACTGATTAATCGTGGGCATTGATGCCGGGAAAGTTAACCGAACCGCCTGCGCGACGGAAACGGGAGCGCGGAACTTACCAACCGCACCCCGTGGTGCAATAGGTTTTTCGGAAAACTTCGGAATTCCCTCCGACCGATCTCCAAAGCAACCGCGAGCCGGCAGCCGTTTTCATCGGGCTCATTCGCGACGGAAGGTCAACACCGGCATGTCCCTCAGGTTGGTCCGTCGCACCACGGCTGTGTAGCGACGGCGGATCGGCCCAAGTTCCGCCAGGACGCGGACCTCGAAGGTCGTGCTGGTGGTCACGAATGTGGCCAGCGGGGTGCCCGCGTTCGGCATGACCGGCACCCCCTGCAACCGCGGGATCTCGCCGGGACCACGCGCCGGCGTGTCATCGAAGGTTCCTTCGACTCCATCCGGCCCCGATCGCTGCTCGACGATGTTCCGCGCGATGTTCTCGTCCCCGCCGCAGGCCATGACCAAAACCGGGTATGGTGCGGTGTTGATGTTCACCTGCCCTCCCGACAACGAGCAGAATACATCCGCTAGCCCCACCGTTCCCGCGACGGTCTGGCCCAGATAGGTCGACGAGGTCCGAAGCCCCGCGGAGTCCACGGCGCCGTCCGACGGCGCGTTGGCGCCCAGACCTGCCCCCTTCGGACCCCAATACAAGGCCGCCGTCATTCCTCGGACTTTCAGAAGCTCGGAGAGATCGTCGATCGGTCCGTTCTTCGCCACGTAGGGCGGATCCATCCCGAGGTAGAAGTCGCTCTCCGCGGCAGCACCCATCCCGGGCTGGTCATCCGGGTCGATCCAGTCCCGGATGGCCGCGGCGATGTCCACGGCGTCGGTCGTTCCAGCTCCACACAGTTGGAGGATCAGCTCCAGGAGTTGCGGATTGCGCTGGGCGAGGGTGTTGATGTTCAGGCGCCGGTCGAGGTCGACGATCTCGATGCTGATCTTCCCGTCGCCCAATGGCACGTCGGTGAGGGAGACGCCCTCGAAGACGTTTTCCACGACGTTCGTGGGTCCAGGCCCGCCGGCCCAGAACTGGTTGAGGCCATCGTAGGTCTGCTCGCCGGGAATCTGCCGGGACAACGACAGGACCCACTTGGCCATTTCCACTCCGGATCGCCCCATCCACTCGAGGTCGGATTCGCTCTGGGTACGTATCGCCAAACGCCCCTCGACGCGCATGGTGTAGGCGAAGGCGCCCACGATCACGGCCATCGCAAAGACCATGAGCATCACCACCAGCAAGGCCACGCCGCGGCGCTGGGGTCGGTCCTGGCGATTGCGGGGGAGATTCATGTCAAGGCACCCCGATCACACCCTGGGCCTCGCGGGGAACGGCCACGGTGGGCAGTCGTACCACACGGGTCACCATCTGTGCCGGTTCGTTGAGGCGGGGCCCACGGCCGAAGCCAAGGGTCACCCGGACCACCGAAGGCAGCTGGTTGGTCGAAAGCCATTCCGTGGCGAAATCGCGCTGCTGCGGATCCCAGAATTCCAGCTGGAACAGGCTGACCTCCTTCGCCAGCAGCATGCTGTTCGGCGCGCCGCCGACCTCGAAGTTGGCGAGGATGGAAGACTGCTCCAGCACCAGGTCGGAACCGCCGGGCGGCACGTAGAAGCTCACCCGCCGCACCTTTTCCCCGCCGAACGCTCCGCTGCCGGGAAACGAGTCGGAAAGGTCCGCTGCGAAGCTGATAGCCGCGTAGGAACCCGAGGTGTCCGCCTGGAAGAAATAGAGCCGCGGATTGCCCGCGAACAGCGTCGCCGAGGCCAAGGCGTCCTCCAACGTCCGCATCGCCATGCGCGAACGCTGGGTGTCCGTCGTCGAACGGATCGCGGAACGCGTGCTCTGGATGATCAGGCGCCAGGTGGAGTAGATCGAGGTCAGGATGATGGCGAAGAGCAGCACCGCGACCATGACCTCCAGCACGGTGAAGCCACGCCTTGGGCACACACGGCCGTGTGATGCGCGAAATCCGGTCCTCACCGACGTCCTCCCCCACGCACGTATTCCCGGGGGAACAGCAGGATGCTGAGGCGGCGCTCGCTGCCGGGTCCGGCACCGGCGACGACGATGTCGGCCTGATACAGCCCGTTGGTCCCGACTTCCCGCACGCTCCGCGTCCAGCGGTAGCCGGGATAGAGGTTCCCGAAGTCGCCGCTCTCCTCGAGTTCCTCCAGACGGTTCGAAAGCGAAAGCTCCGCGGCGAGGCTGCTGGCGTCCACCTCCACCCGGTTCAACAGCTTCGCCGATCGGAGTCCGGTGGAACACACGGTGATGAAGCCGAAGAGCGCCAATGCCAGGATCGCCCCGGCCACGGCCACCTCGATGAGGGTGAACCCGCGACGTCGGCCCGGATGGCGAAGGTCACATCTCATCACAGGTCCTCGATTCCCAGGCGGCCGGTGATCACCTCGAGCGACACGCGCTTCAGCTCGAGGCCGCTGCGGAGTTGGCTGAGTTCTCCCACGAACGCGTCCGAGGTGCCGTTGGGGAAGAAGCGGATCGCGGCGAGATCCGCGGCCATCATGTCCTGCGAGTTCACCGTCAGGCTCCGGAAGGCCACGTCTTCGTTCAGCTTCGCATGAAACGGCATCCGCTTCTGCGCGGCTTCCACATCGGGGCCATGGAACGCCTCGAACGAGGCCATCGAGACGCCGTTGGTCGCGCCGCTGACGCCTTCCGGCGCGGGTTCCACGAGGATCTCCCCGGCTGCGCCGTACAGGACGACCTGCATCGGACGGTTCCCCAGGATCGCCCTAGCCCGGGCCTCGTTGCAGGCATTCTCCAACGCCTCGAGGGTCTCCGCCATTGGGCTCTTCCGGTGCCCCATCATCCGCGGCACCGCCACGAACATCAGCACCGCGATCAGCATCACCGCCACCAGCAGCTCCACCATGGTGAACCCGGACGTCCTATGGGACGTTTGCATCGGGTTTCCGGAGCGGAACTTCATGGGTGGGTCCCCGGCTCAGCGGGTGGCGATGCTCTCGGTGATCTTGAACATCGCCGACATCACGCCCAGCAGCATGAAGCCGACGACCACGGCGATGGCCACGATGATGACCGGCTGGATCAGGTTGGTCATCGCGGCCAAGGCCACCTTGAGGTCGTTCTCGTAGGTGTCCGCGACATTCGAAAGCGCCGCGGGCACGTCGCCGGTCTCCTCGCCAATCTTGATCAGGTCGATCATCAACTGGGGGAAAAGCCGGCTGCGGGCCAGAGGCTGCGCCAGGGTCTTGCCGTCGGTCACCGCCTCCCGGGTGGCGCTGATCGCCTCCTTCAACACCACGTTGGGGATGACCTGCTCGGTGATCCGGAGCGCCTGCAGCACGGGCACGCCGTTCTGCAGCAGCGTCGACAAGGTCCTCGCGAACTGGCCGAACAGGTTCAGCCGGACGACTCCGCCGACCACCGGAAGGCGCATCACGATCCGGTCGAGCGTGGCACGCCCCGCCGGGGTGGCGCGATATCGGCGGAAGCTCACGAAGCCCGCGCCAAGCGCCAGGATCAGGGCCCACCAGTAACCGCTCAGGAAATTGCTGATCGCGATCAACATCCGGGTCAACGCCGGCAGCTCGATCCGGGTGTTGTCGAACAGGGTCATGAACTTCGGGAGCATGACTGTCATGAAGAAGATCACCAGGGCCCCACCCACCACGCACACCACAGCGGGGTAGATCATCGCGGCCTTGAATTTCGTCTGGACCTCCGCGAACCGCTCGAAGTGCGTCGCCTGCCGCCGGAGCACCTCCTCCAACGCGCCCGACTGCTCCCCAGCCCGGACCATGTTGATCACCAGGTCCGGGAACACCTGCCCCTGCCGCATCATCGCGTCGGAAAGACTCCGGCCCTCGGTAACGTCCTGCTTGAGCTGGCGGCTGACCTCGGACGGGATGCCTCTGGTCGAGAGGCTCTCCATGCTCCGCAACGCCATCGTCAGCGGCATGCCCGCTCGCAGCAGGTTGGCCAACTGCTGCGTGTACATCGCCAACTCTTCCAGCTTTGGACGCCGAGGTCCCCGTGCGAACAGTTGCCGCAATCCCCCGCCCGAGGACGCCGACTCGCCGGCCTCGGACGCCGCGCCGGGGACCGGACGCGAGGCTTTTGGGGCGGGCTTGATTGCCTTCGGACCCGCCTTGGGCGCTGAGACCGAAACCGGCAGCAGTCCGAGCCGTTCGATCTGCAGCACCGCGGCGCCACGGTCCGCGGCATCCACGGTTCCGTCGACCGCCTCCCCCGTCCGCCGACGAGCTCTGTAGGTGAATTGGGCCATGTCCGTCGGCTTGGAATAACCGGGATGGCCCGAAAGTTCCAGCGGCACCGGGGGATTCCGGCCGCCGACCTCCATTGCTCCGCCGTGAATCAGCTCACCGCCAGCAGGGAGACGCGCTGTCTCTGGGCGTTGCGGCTCACTCCTTGGCCGCGGGGATCCACGGTCAGCACCCCGTCCACGAGGAAGGCGTACTGGTGGTGGCCATGCCGGATCGCGATCGAGCCCTTCCAGGAACCGTCGAACGCCTTCTCCATCAGATGGGCGTCGGGATTCCACCCGTTGAAATCGCCAACCACGCTGACCCGGGTAGCGGCGGGCGCGATGCAGATGAAACTGACAGGGATGGCCGCCTTGATGGCTTGGGACCGGATACCACCGGTGGGACGCGGAGCGAACGACATGATGACTTGGTACTCGCTTGTGGGTTGTATGCCTCGGCAGGCTGGGCTGTCGCCGAAGCGCGCTAAGAAAACCAACCGTGAACACAGGGCAAGTCCAATCGCCGGAACAGGATGGGATTGGTGGCGAACTGCGCGAATCCGTCCAATCCAGCTCCCGGACCACGCTCTTCGCATCCACACGATCCCTGCTCTGATGACCGGCACCTTCCTGAATGCAGCGCTGCTCCTGGCTGGCATCGTGTTGGTCCGGTTGGGAGTGTCCGACCCGCCGGGCCACGTCGCCCTGCGACTCCGCTGGCCGCTTGCCGGAGCGGCATTGTTCGCCGGCGGCGAAACCCTCCTGCGCACCTTGGAGTCCTGCACTGGACCGCAGGCGTTGCGGTTGCTGGCGTTGACCCTCATTTCACTGATCCTAGGCAACGTCGTCGGCCGAGGTCTTGGACTGCAACGCCGTCTGACCATCTTGGGTACCACCCTCACTCCACGGCTTCCCCGGCTCGGAGAAAACTCCGCGGCCCCCCAAGCGGCTCCGGGTGAAACCGCGGCACGCGCCTGGATCGCGTTGGGAATCCTGCTCGCCTTGAATCCCCTCACCATCCCCTCCTCCGTCCTGGATGGATTGGACCAGCGAATCCTCGGTTTGGTGCTGAAGACGATCCTAGACCTCCTGGCGCTGGCCTCCTTCGGACGGCGGCTCCCGGTGGCAGGCGGCCTGTGGATTCTGGCGGTTCAGTTCATTTGGCAGGCATTCTGGTCTGGAGGAAGCCTGGCAATCGCGCCCTTCCTGCAACGGGCCGCCATCGCCGATGCCGTGACCATGGAAGCAGGCATCCTGTTGGTCTGCGCCGTTCCGGCTTTGGCCGGCATCCGGAAAGCCCACCTCGCCGACCTCCTGCCCTCCCTGCCGATGGCGGCCTTGCTCGCGCTGGTGTGGAAGCGCTGAACCGCTCTCCCAAGGCCCGGTTTGTCGGAAGATCCGTCCGGTGATCCGCGTGGATTCGTGGGGAGGAAATGCCGTGCCGATGCTTGACGCTCCCCTCTCCATCACTAGATTGCCGGCCGGTCGGTGGCCGTAGTTCAATGGTAGAGCCCCAGATTGTGGTTCTGGTTGTTGCGGGTTCGAGTCCCGTCGGTCACCCCATCCCCTTTCCGAAGTTCCGCGACCCTGTCCCTGCTGGGATCGGACGTTGCCCCGGACGCTGTTCGTCCCGTCGGGCCGACACCTCCGCCCTGCTCCATCTGTCCGACGCGGTCAGGCCGAAGTGCAGGCCGTAGGCGACGAGGTCAAGAGTCTCAAAACCTGCCCAAGGCCAGTCCCGGTCCACAGAGGCTTCCAGTCGCGGAGTCACCGACTCGGTTGGGCGCGGTGGAGGTAGATCGTGTAGGCACCAAATCCTTCATCAACGATGATGCCTTCGATGCGGTGTCTTTCGCCCTTCTTGAGCGACGACGCCACGGTGGTGGCACTGATCAGGTGGGCTTGGATGACCCTGGATGGACGTGCGGAACCCTCTGCCAACTCCTTCGGAACCACGATGTCCACCAGCGGAACCTCCCGCTCGATCACGACCACCACATCGAGCAGCACGAACTGGCCGATGATCTTTTGTTTCGCTATCGAAGATCCGTCCGCCTGATACAGCTGCCGGACCGACCAGTGCCTTTTGGCGGGACAACTCAGATTGAACCCATCTGAATCACCCACACCCAAAGCGACAAGGAGAGGTACAATCAAGAAGGTGAGAACCAAAAGAGGTTTCATGGTAGTGCTTGTTGAGAATCATCTTCAGAAACCATCGCCGCCGGACCTGTCCTTGAGTCGGGTGTTTTGAGCTGACTCGGCAAGATTCATAGTGACGGAAACCCGTGGGGAGCCACCCCCGCTGATCAGCGCTTGGCGAACGCGTGGAAACTCGGAAAGCACGCGGGCTCTTGCCGCCTCGGAGTACTGCGACGGCAACGCATAGACATGAATCTCTCGTCCGTCGCCGAAGTGGGCCTGTTCAATCTTCAAAAGGGTCACTTCGCCCAAGCTCGCGATCTTCTGCCGCCACGCAGAAGCCCAATATTCATCCCGCCAAGAAAACCACATCCTGGAATCTTCCAGTGCGGGGATGCCCTCCAAGGCGGTCGAAATCGCCTCGGCACCCAAAGGATACGTAAAGCCCTTGGGCAACTTATCCTTTGCGGCAGTTGGGATCAGGCTCATGGAGAAGCACAAGGATCGCGATGGTTGCTCGACGACCAAAGTGGAAAGCGAAGCGGCTGATGGCCGAAGCTTGAGGTTTGCATGATACCGGAGGATAGGATTGGGCGACATTCTCCGTGTCCTCCGTGTCTCCGTGGCCCCCTCACCCGCCCGCCAATTCCTCCGCAGGGTAGGTCCAGATCTCGGCCAAGGTCGGATGGTAGTGCGGCACCGCGGCAAATTGGGCGGCGGTCATTCGGGCGGCCATCGCCACGACCACCTCGTGGATCAGTTCCCCGCCCTGCGGCCCGACACAGGCGCCGCCCAGGATCTCACCGGTGTCGGCGTCGGTGATCAGCTTCACGAACCCTTCCTGCGCTCCCAGGATCATCGACTTGCCATGGTCGTTGAACGGGTAGGCCGCCGTCCGGATGCGTCGTCCCGCGGCCAGCGCCTGCCGCTCGCCGAGCCCGACCTGGGCGGCCTGGGGTTCGGTGAAGACCACCGACAACAGGAGCCGATAGTCCATCGTCCGCGGACGCCCAAGGACGTTCGCCGCCGCGACCTCTCCCTGCAGGATGGCGAGGTGGACGATCTCATGCGGTCCGCAGCAGTCCCCGGCCGCAAGGATGTGCGGCGCGGTGGTCCGCTGGGATGCGTCGGTGCGGATCCGGTGGCCGTCGAGTTCCACGCCGGCGTTCTCCAGACCGAGGCCGGCCGTGTTCGGACGGCGCCCCAATCCGTGGAAGACTTCCTCCGCAGAAACGCTCCGGACTTCGCCGCCCTGTTCGAAGCGGACTTCGACCCGTGCCCCTACCCGACGCACCTCGAGCAGCCGGGTGCCGGTCCAGACCTCGATGCCTTCGCGTCGGAAGGCCTTCGCCACCTCGTCGGCGACGTCGGGATCGAAGTCCGACAGGAGATGGGGCCCGCGTTGGATCACGGTGACCCGGGTGCCGAGGCGGGCGAAGAACTGGGCGAACTCCAGGGACACCGCACCGCCGCCGAGGACGATCAGCGAACCCGGAATGGGTCGATCCAGGAGGGCCGAGTCGGAGGTGAGCGGCGCGGCCTCGGCGAGTCCGGGGACCGGCGGCGGCGCGATCACCGAGCCGGTCGCGAGGATGAAGTGGTCGGCCTCGATCGTCCGTCCGTCGGCCAATTCCAGGCGGTGTGGATCCAGGAACCGCGCGGTGGACCGGAACAGTTCCCAACGTCCGTCCGTCAGTTGGCCCTGGCGGAAGCCGGCGAAGTCGCGGATCAGGAAGTCCTTCCTTCCGAAGAGGCGTGCGGTGTCGATCCGAACCTCGCCGGCATGGATGCCCCAGTTTTCCGCCTCGCGGATGGCTTGGCGGAGTTCGGCGGCGTGGAGCAGGGCCTTGGTGGGCATGCAGCCGCGGAGGATGCAGAGGCCGCCGAGTTCCGGGGCGCCGTCCACCACCGCGGTGCGCCGGCCGCCGGCGACAAGGGTCCGGGCCGCCGCATAACCCGCGCTGCCGCCACCCACCACCACGACGTCGAATCGAAGCATGGACGCATCATGGCGCGAACCCGTCGCCGCGCCATGCCGATCGGCGAAGCGCCGGACACTCGCCTTGCCGACGTGGCGTTCGACACGAGGATGACATCGTGTCCGACTCACCTGCCCCACCGGCTCGTCCATGGATGATCTCCATGGGCTGGGAGGACCTGCTCTTCCTGCATTGGCCGATCGCGCCTTCGCTCCTTCCGGCACGGATCCCTTCGGGACTGGAGCTGGATCTCTTCGATGGATCCGCCTGGATTGCTGTGGTGCCCTTCCGGATGTGCCGCACCCGGCTGCGGGCTTTGCCGCCGATGCCGCTCTCGTCCTCGTTCCCGGAGCTGAACGTCCGCACCTACGTCCGGCATCACGGTCGGCCGGGCGTTTGGTTTTTCAGCCTGGACGCGGCGAGCGCGATGGCCGTGTGGACCGCGCGGACCTTCTTCCACCTGCCTTACCGTCACGCGACGATGCAGGTGAAGAGCGAGGCCGACGAGGTGTGGTATCGCTCGCGACGGAACGGCGGGAGCGAAGCGGAGTTCGAAGCCCGATACCGTCCGACCGGACCGGCCGCGCGTTCGGTCCCGGGAAGCCTCGAGCACTGGCTGACCGAGCGATACCGGCTCTACTCCGCAGACAAAGGGGGCCGGATCTGGTGGGGCGCGGTGGCGCATGAACCGTGGCCGCTGCAGCCGGCGGAGGCCGAGGTGACGAAGAACACGATGCTCGCTCCGTTGGGTCTGGGAATTCCGGACACCGCGCCACTGTGCCACTTCGCGCGGCGGGTGGAAGTGAAGGCCTGGGCCATCCAGCCGTCAGTGCCGCAGGGGTGAAGGCGTGCAATGCGGGGTTCAAAACAGACCTCACGCTAAAGCGCAAAGCCGCCGGAGAGAGGGAAGGAAACGGTGGTTTTCCGGGACCGGAACCGACGCCAAGGGGAAGTCGCCTCTTGCGAATCCGGGATGTGGGAATGGAGGGAAGTCCGCAGCCTGGAGGCCGCGGCTACGGGCTGAGTTCCTATCGTCCGGCGACCTCGGGGGCGATGAACTCGTCGAGGGTCCACAGGATGCCGTTCCGAAGCAGGCGACGGAACGCCGGGTCGGAGAAGTCCTCGGGCCCGCCGAGCGACGTCCCGAAGATCCGGCGTCCACCGGCGGTGTTGATCCAGGCGACGGGCTCGGTCTGCGACGACCCGTCGGAGAGACGGCCCTGAAGTAGAACCGTCGTGCTCCCGGCGGGGTTGCGAATCCGGTAGAGGTGGTGCTTCGAAACGAAGTTCCGTGGGACTCCACGTAGGATGAGGTGGGATTCCATGGCCGCTGGGGTGGTGATCGTCGCAGCCGGGCCCGCTCCGTAGTGGTCCTGGTAGTCCACGCCGAGGACCTCCTCGTCCATGTTCTTCCATCCCCGTCCCGGCGGGAGCACGCCTTCGCGGAGCTCGAACGCGTGGAGCGAGGTGCGGAGGCTGACGAGCGGTTTGCCTTGGGCGACGTGTTCCCGCAGCAGGCGCATCATGCCCTCCGGCGTGCCGCGGCGACGGACCGAGAGCACGACCGCGTCGGCGTCCTTCAACGCCTCCCAGTTCCGGAATTCGTGGTCCTGCTGATTGGTGGAGGACATCACCCAACTGGTCCGGATCCCGCGCCATTCCAACTCGCGGCGGGCGAACTCGGGCAGCGTCTCCCAGGTGTGGTACTCGTTCTCACCGACCACAATCGCGACATGCTTGGGCTTGTCGGCCGTGAAGCGGTGCGGCTCGCCGCCGAGCAGGTCGGCGCTGGTGACGCTCGGGCACCAGTACTGCTCGATGTGTTCGACGACCAGTTCGGTTCCGCGGAAATGGTTCACGAACGGCCGTTTCCTATGGTTGTACATCGAGTCGGTGAGGTCGCGCATCAGGAGGACGTTCTGTCCCTGACGGACCATCTGGCGGATGGAGAAGGGACGTCCGAGAACGCACATGTTGATGTGCACGCCCATGACCAGGACGTTGGTGATGCCCCGTTGTTTCATGAGGTAGAAGGCCTCGGCGGAATCGGTGACGGCGTCGCCGTCGGCGATCTCCAGGCCGGGATGCTGGGATTTCCAGGCCTTGAACGAAGGGCAGTCCGGGCAGCCGTCGCAGCCGCCGTCGGAGTCGTCGATGGGCAAGGCCGCCTCGCGGTCGGGCTTGAGCGAGCACCAGCCCTCGAGCGGGATCAGCGTGGCCACCTTGGGCGCGGACTGGGCGAGCTTCCGTCCGGGGTGGTCCTTGTAGAAGTCCATCGTGTCGCTCGGGCAGTGGATGATGAGCGCGCCGCGGGACCGGGCTTCCTTGAGGACGGCGTTCATGCGCGAGACCATCTCGCCGACACGGGCGGTGGCGTCGGGACAGTGGTGGCGGTCCCACATGTCGCAGACGACGACGGCGGTCTTGGCGGGATCCCAGGAGACCCGTCCGTTCGAGACCACGACGCGGTTGGTGTCGAGCGGGTCTCCGGCGGAACGGCGGGACCGGGCGTTGAAGTCGAGCGACGCGGCCACCGCCGGCAGCGCGGCGAGAAGGCCGAGGAGAAGGAGGCGGAGCGGGGGCATGCGACGGTTTATGACAGACGTCGCGGGCCACTGCCAAGCGGCGAGGGCCGGGGCGGAGTGAGTCGTCGGCTCGAGAGATTCTCATTGGGCGCAGGCCGGGGCGGTCGGTAGCCTCCGGTCGTTGATTCCCCGTGCCGTCCAATGCGTCCTGCCGTGGCTGCTGCTCCTGCTGGCAGCCCGGGGTAGCGCGTCGGAATCCGGTGCCCCGGCGGTGCCGGCGACGGCGCCGAAGACCGCATCCCATCCGGGTCGATTGGCGGCCGCAGCCTACTGCTCGCAATGCCACCTGCAGCCGTCGCCGGAGGACCTCGACCGCCGGACGTGGCATGAGGAACTGCTGCCGAAGATGCGGTACCTGGTCGGGCTGGAGCCGCCGCCGACGAACGGGTACTTCCGCGACCTGCCGCGTTTGGTCGAGGCGGGCTACTTCCCGAAGGTTCCACGCATCCCGGCGGAGCAGTTCGACCGCATCGCGGACTACTACACCAACGCCGCGCCGGAGCGCCTGGCGTCGGTCCAGGACGGCACGCGGATCGAGGTCGGCCTGCCGCTGTTCCGCGCCGAGGCCGCTCCGTTCCGGCGTTCGCCGCAGAGGACGCCCTACGTGCACATCGACGTGCCGAACCACGCGTACCTCGCCGCGGACATCACGACCCAGGGGATCGATGTCCTGGATGCCGCCGGCCGCGCGATCGGTTCGATGCCGTTGGGCAACATCCCGGTCTCGATGGCGTCGAACGACCGACATTGGTACTTCGCGGCCATCGGGCACTTCTTCCCGCGCGAGGAGCCCGTCGGGCAGGTCCTCCGGGTGGACCGTCGCGCTGCGAAACCCGTTCCGGTGCCGATCCTTTCCGGTCAACCGCGGCTTTCGCACATGAACCTGGGCGACCTCAACGGGGACGGCCTCGACGACCTCACCGTGTGCGGCTTCGGCAATTTCCTCGGACGGTTCCTGTGGTTGGAGGGGCTTCGGGACGGGACCTTCGCCGAACGCGTGCTGCTGAACGAACCCGGGGCCTTGCGGTGCGAGATCCGCGACCTGGACGGCGACGGCAAACCGGACCTGCTGCTGCTGCAGGCGCAGGCCCGGGAGACGCTGCACCTGTATCGGAACCAAGGCGGAGGGGCATTCGAGCATCGGACCGTGTTCCAGCGGAGGCCGGGCTGGGGACACTCGGGGTTCGAACTGGCGGACTTCGACGGCGACGGCCGCCCGGACATCCTGGTCACCAACGGCGACAACGCCGACTTCGGCACCTCGCCGCCGAAGCCGCACCACGGCGTCCGGATCCTGCTGAACCGTGGCGGGCTGCGCTGGGAGGAGGCGTGGTTCGGCACCATGAACGGGGCCTATCGGGCGCTGGCCCGGGACTTCGACGGGGACGGCGACCTCGACATCGCCGCCATCTCGTTCTTCCCGGACTACCCGGTCACGCCGCAGGAGGGCTTCCTCTATTTCGAGAACACCGGCGGCAAAGGTCGCCTCGAGTTCCGCGCCCGCACGCTGCGCCAAGGGGTCACAGGACGTTGGATTTCCATGGACGCCGGCGACCTCGACGGCGACGGCGACGAGGACCTCGTGCTCGGCTCCCTCATCGAGATGCCCACGGAGGTGCCGGAGAAGCTGAAGTCCCTGTGGAAGGAAAAGGGCCCTTCCACCCTGATCCTCCGCAACCAAACCCGATAGCCCGAGTGGGGTTTTGCGGCTTTTGTGGATGTTTTGGTGGTGCGTCGTGGGTCGGGGGCCGTTTAAATCCCCGGCCCTGTACATGTCCGCGACGACACATCCGATCGAGCTTCTGCGATTCAACACCTGCGGGTCGGTGGACGACGGCAAGTCCACGTTGATCGGCCGGCTGCTGTACGACTCCAAGTCCATCATGGAGGACCAGATGGAGGCGTTGGAGCGTTCGGCCGACATCACCGGCGGCGGGCAGATCAACCTGGCCAACCTGACCGACGGCCTCCGTGCGGAGCGGGAACAGGGCATCACGATCGACGTCGCCTACCGCTACTTCGCGACGCCGCGCCGGAAGTTCATCGTGGCCGACACCCCGGGACACGTGCAGTACACGCGGAACATGGTGACCGGCGCTTCGACGGCGAACCTGTCGATCGTGCTGGTCGACGCGCGTCAGGGCGTGATCGAGCAGTCCCGTCGGCACACCTACATCGCCTCCCTGCTGCGGATCCCGCACCTGGTCATCGCGGTGAACAAGATGGACCTCGTGGACTGGAGCGAGGCGCGGTTCACCGAGATCCGGGACGAGTTCGAAGGCTTCCTGCCGCGGCTCGACATCAAGGACGTGAAGTTCATCCCGTTGAGCGCCCTGAACGGGGACAACGTGGTGGATCCCTCGCGTCACACGCCATGGTACGTGGGTCCGACGCTGCTGGGGCATCTTGAGACAGTCCACATCGCGAGCGACTGGAACCTCCAAGGACTGCGTTTCCCGGTGCAGTGGGTGAACCGGCCGAACGATCCGACCAACCCGGAGCTGCACGACTTCCGCGGGCTCAGCGGACAGATCGCCAGCGGCATCGTGCGTGTGGGACAGCGCGTGATGATCCTCCCGAGCGGCGTGAAGAGCACGGTGAAGCAGATCTGGACGCTCGACGGAACCCTGGAGGAGGCGTTCTGCCCGCAGAGCGTCACGCTGCAGCTCGAACACGACCTGGACGTCAGCCGGGGCGACATGATCGTGGGACTCGACTCGTTGCCCGGGATGTCGACGGACCTGCACGCGCGGGTCTGCTGGATGAACAGCCGCCCCCTGCAGAAAGGCCGGAAGTACTTCCTCAAGCACACCACGCAGACCGTCCAGGCGATGGTCACCAGCATCGAGAGCCGGACCGACATCCGGACCTTCGAGCCGGAGCTGGAACCGAGCGAACTCGGGATGAACGACATCGGCGAGATCCGCATCCGCACGGCGAAGCCCGTCGTGTTCGACGGCTACGGCACGAACCGGCTCACGGGATCGTTCATCCTCATCGAACAGGGGACGAACGCGACCGTCGCCGCCGGCATGCTGTTCCCGCCCATCGAGGCACTGAAGCCGGAGTACAACGACTTCGCGATCTAGGACGCCGCGGTTTCGTGGTTCCGCAGGAAGGGATTGCGGACTGTCGCGGCGCCAGGGGCTAAAGGGAATCCCCGTGCCGTAGAGTCGAGCCGGACGGGTTGCCGTCGGGTGCGGGAATAGTCCGCACGGTTTCGGACTCGGATGTGGAGGAATCACTCCACATCCAATGAACCTACGTCTTCGACTTCTCTTTCAGCTTGGTGCCGCCTGGATCCTGATCGCGTCCGCGGACCATCGGATCCTCGCCTCCGGCAGCACCTACCAACGTCCTCCCAGGGTGGTGACCGCGGAAGATGCCGCGAAATCGGCCGACAAGGAGAAGCGGGCGTTGGGGCAGCGGTTGTACAACGGACGCCTTCGACTGAACGCGATGGAGGATGCGTCGGTGCAGAAGCCCCGGTTGGAGGCTCTCCAGGCGATTTTGCCGGCGTCGGTTGCCAAGAAGAAGGACCTCCCCGCACTGGCGGGGAAATTGACCCCGGAGCAACTCGAGGCCTTGGAGGCCTACGTGAACCGCCGCCATGCCCGCAAGTGAACCCGGAACCGCGCCCCCATCTCCTCCCCTCCATGAAGATCTTCTTCTCCAACTCCGCGATCCTCGCCCTCGGAATCGCGGCCATCTCGGCGGCATTTCCCGCCATGGCCCAGAGCGTCTGGCTGCCATCGGAAGGCGAGCTGGTGCTCACGCCCGGCTACGTCTTCAGCACCTTCGACACCTTCCGGGTGGGACACCAGAAGGTGACCGTGTTGCGGGACAACAACGCGTCCTTCGACCAGCACAACGGCTTCGTGGTGGCCGAGTACGGCATCACTCCCGACCTCGCGGCGGACCTGAACATCGGCTACGTGAGGGCGGGCACCGGGGACTTCGCCGGCTTCGGCAGGACTTCCGTCGACGGACTGTCGGACACCTCGATCGGCTTGCGATACCGGCTGCTCCATCCGGAGGCGGGCTCCTGGGTCCCGAACCTGGCGATCCGCGTGGCCGGGATCATCGAGGGCAGCTACGACGTGGCGTATGCCGCGCCGCTGAACCCTGGGGACGGCGCCTCTGGCGGCGAGGCCTCCCTGCTCTTCGGCTCCCGGTTTCCATCCACCGGATTCGGGTACTTCGGGGACTTCGGATTCCGTCACCGTGCCGAACAGGTGCCCCAGGATCTCTTCGGTTCCTTCGGGATCTTCCAGGATCTTTCCAAGGCCGGACTGCGCGGCGTCGCCCTCAGCCTCGCCTACCGGCACACCCAAGGCCTGAGCGGCGGAGACATCGGCGGACCTGGTTTCGGGACGATCTACGGCTTCCCGCAGGTCCGCGAGCGGCTGCAGTTGGTCGAAGGCGGCATCGGCTACACCGACGCCGGCGGCCGGACCTACCAGTTCACGGTCGGCATGAAGATCGACGGCAGGAACACCGGTGAACGGACGGTCTACGGATTCTCGGTCTCCTTTCCCCTGCGGTTGAAGTAGGTGCGTTGTGCGGTTTGCGGTCGGCCCGGAGTCACCCTTTCGGGGACTCCGGGCCTTTCACTTCCCGACTGCGTGGATCCCGGCCCAGCCACGCCGCGACGGCCACCGCTCCATATTCGAGGACAGGCACCCAGAGCGGCTGCCCGTGGGGGTCGAGGTCGGACAAGGTCAGGTTCTCCCCGGTGCAGTAGGACAACGGGATGGCAACCAACGCGGCGATGGCAACGGGAGACGGCGACGAAGACGCGAACGGCAGCAACCAGAGCAGATACCAGGGGTTCACAGCCGCGCTGAGCAGGAAGAAGGCCCCGAAGATCCCCTGCGCCAGCCGATCCGGCAGGACCGTGGACACAGCGGCTGGTCCGCCACCCCGCGCGTGTCGAACCAATGCGGCGGCGACCATGAGGAGGAACAGCCCCATGCAGATCTTCCGTGCGACCGGGTCACCCAGGAAGCTGCCAAGGAGCGGGACCAGGGATGCGTTGAAGCTCCATTGCGAAGCCATGATCCGAAGCGACTCGAACTCCATCCCAGGACTCTCCGGAAGGAAAGGCAGATAGAGCACGGACAGCATGACCACGAACGCGACCCAGGCCTTGATTCCGCGTCTTGCCAGGATCGCCGGCGCGAGGATCCAGCCCAGCGCTTTCGCGGCCCCGGACATCGCGAGACACGCGCCGGAAACGGCCGGTGAACGGCAGCTCAGCCCCCAGGAAAGCAGCGCGATGCCCAAGGCTTCCGGATGGGCGTTGAAGGCGGTCTCGGCGACGGCCAAGGGACACCAGGTCATCAGGAGAAGGCCTCGCCTTCCGAGGCGGCCGCGCCAGGCGAACCACGACAGCGCCTCCGCCCCGAACAGCAGCAGCTTCCAAGGCCACAGCCTTCCGGGGGCCACCAGATGGGACGCGGCGAATCCGAGCTGCGCGACCGGTCCGTACACGGTGCGCAGTTCGGGATGGTTCACCTGGTCGAGGATGGACTGGAAGGCCTCCGGCAGCCGGGGATCCCCGTAGGCGGCCGATGGCGGATCGCGGAACGGGTTTCCCGAGACCACGAAGGTGCGTCCGTCCCAAAGGTAGCGAAACGGGTCGTCCTCGAGGACGGGCGCCGAGAACAGCCCGACGAGCCGGAAAGACGCGGCCCAGGCGAGGACCGCCCACCGCCCTGGCCGGTCGGGACCCAGGCTGGCGACCGCGCCCAGCGCGATCCAGCCCAGCGCCTGCGCTGCGAGCCACAGGATCAGGGCCGAACACCGGCTGACGTCGGCCGACAGGGAGGCGACGGCGATCCAGGCGACGAGCGAAAGGAAGCCCGACAGATGCAGGATCCGGATGTGGCCGCCTGCCGTCGATGTGGCTCCCATGGATCCGGGACTCCCGTTCACCTGGGATGTTGGAAAAGCGGATCCGCCCGGCGGAAGGGAACAGTCGGCATCGGATTCCGGCGCTTCGCGAGATGTCGGGCGAGGAACCATGCCAGCGACACGAGGATCGCGAACCCGGCGTGCACCGAGCCACGGAAGTTGCCGGAAATCTTGGACTCGCCCGACAGGCGTTCCCGGTGCTCGACGGGCAGCTCGACGATGCTGAGTCCAAGTTCGATGGCGCGCGTCTGCATCTCGACGTTCCAGCCGAATCCGCGGTCCCGGAGGTCCATGGCGTCGATCGCTTCGCGTCGCACGAGTCGGAGCGAACCCATGTCGGCGAACCTGCGGCCCCAACCCCAGCGGATCACGGCGCAGGAAAGCCGGTTGCCCAACCGCTGAACCGGCCGCAGCCGGGAACGGGAACATTTGTTGGAGGTCCTGTCGCCCAGGACCATGTCGGCGCCGGAGTCCGCGGCGGCCCGCCAGTCCACGCACTCCGAGGGGGAAAGGCGGTCGCTGCCGTCGGCGGAGGCGAAGAGCACCCATGGACTGTCGTCGGGCCAGCCCTGGAGGCCACGCCACGCCGCGGCCCCGTAGCCCCGCCTGGGCTCGTGAAGCACCTCCGCCCCGGCGGCACGGGCCCTCTCCGAGGTGTCGTCACGGCTGCCGTTGTCCACCACACGCACCCGGGCCGCCCCGGCGTCGAGCCATTGCCGCACCGAAACGGCGACGGCGCCGGCCTCGTCGAGTGCGGGCATCACGACGACGACCCCGTCGGGAAGGCGGGAGGGGACAACGCCGGAATCTGCCGGAAGGCGGGTGGTTTGCATGGGACGATTCCTCGGACAACCTCCATGCGAGTCCGCACCCTGCCGAACTATTCCCGGAAATCGCGGGAATAGAACCGCCCCGGGCGATCTCTTCACATCGTGGCTGCAACGGACATGGACGCGGTGATCGAGCTTCATTATGGGGCTCTCTACCGCTATGCGCTCGCCCTGTCCGGCAGCCAAAGCGCGGCGTGCGACCTGACCCAGGAGACCTTCTACCTGTGGATCCGCCACCGCGAGGGGATCCGGGACGAGTCCAAGACGAAGAGTTGGCTGTTCACCACCCTCTATCGGGAGTTCCTGAAGACGCGGCGGAGGTCCGCTCGCTTCCCGGAACTCGAGATCTCCGAAGCGGAAGGGGACCTTCCCCGGATCCAGCCCGCGGAGGTCGAAAGGATGGACTCCGACCTCGTGATGCAGGCGCTCCAAGAGGTCGACGAGCGGTACAGGCCTTCCCTCTCCCTTTTCTACCTGGAGCGGATGACCTATTCGGAGATCGCCGAAACCCTGGAGACCCCCATCGGGACGGTGATGTCCCGGATCTCGCGAGGAAGGGGCCAGTTGCGGTCCCTCTTGGCGAACCGCATGACGGCCGAGGACCGGAAGGTCATCGCATTGCGTCGCACCGGGACGGAGCCGAGCTGAAGCCATGATCATGAATCGCACCCAAGCCCAGTTCATCCTCGGGGCGCACCCGCCCGGCGGGGCCGAGCCCAAGGATCCCCGCTACGAGGAGGCGCTCGCCTATGCGGAATCGGACCCAGTGCTGCGCGAATGGCTGCGGGAGATCCGCGGCTTCGATGCGGTCGTCTGCGGCAAGCTGGAGAAGATCGCCCCGCCCGCCGACCTGAAGGATGCGATCCTTGCGGGCCGTCGTCCGGTGGCGGCCCCGGCACGCAGCTGGACGCGGACGATCCTTCCCTGGGCGATCGCGGCGCTGCTGGCCGGGATGGTCGCCGTGTTCTTCCCATGGCGGTCCGTCGGGGATTCCGGCGGCGCGCGGGGATTCCGCACGGCCGCCGCCCGATTCCTGACCGACGAGTGGGCGCACGATTTCGACCGGCGGGATCGCGGATTTCCTGCGCTTCAGGAATGGGCGGCGACCCGGACCGCCGCGGCACGCCTCGAGGCCCCGCAAGGCCTGCGCCCGCTCCCCACCTTCGGGTGCAAGGTCTTCCAATGGCGCGGCCACGAAGCCTTCCTCATCTGTTTCAGCTCCGGCGAGGACGGCCAACTGATCCATCTGGTCAGCGTCGACCGCGCCGCGCTCCCGGAAGCGTCTCCCATG
This sequence comes from Akkermansia muciniphila, assembly GCA_945860685.1. Taxonomy (GTDB): domain Bacteria; phylum Verrucomicrobiota; class Verrucomicrobiia; order Limisphaerales; family UBA9464; genus SXXZ01. The sequence continues at coordinate 7 of CAMASJ010000024.1, read as the reverse complement.
ACGCCAG
>CAMASJ010000023.1 GCA_945860685.1 Akkermansia muciniphila | reverse complement strand
TCGGCACATAGACCCAGTAGTCGCGGACCGTGCCGGGGAAGACGCTGTCCGAACCGGCGACGAAGGCGTGGCGCGCGACGGTTCCGTGAGGCACCTCCGGTCGGTACTGCGAGTCGGGGCCGAGCTGGTAGTCATTGTCCGCGGACAAGACCCGGGGCAGGGAGGCCGCGGCTAGGACCAGCGTGAGCAGGAGGCGGGCGACGTGCATGGCTCTAGTAGAGGGGGCGGTCGGTGCCGGGACAACCCGGATCCGGAACGCATCCGCGGCTTCCCCCTTGGTCCCGGGACGCCAGCCCTGTCAGGATGCCAGCCATGACGCGCCTGCTCGTCTTCGGATTCCTCCTGGCCGCCCTGCTGCCGACCCGTATGTGCGCGGAGTGGAAGCCGCTCTTCGACGGCAGTTCGTTGAAGGGCTGGACCCCGACTCCCTTCGGCGGCGCGGGCGAGGTCGAGGTGAAGGACGGCCATCTGGTGCTGAGCCAGGGCATCCTCACCGGCATCACCTGGACCAACTCGTTCCCGACGAACGAATACGAGATCGAACTCGAAGCGCAGCGGGTGCTGGGCATCGACTTCTTCTGCGGTCTCACCTTCCCGGTGAACGACACCCACCTGACCCTGGTGCTGGGTGGTTGGGGCGGTTCCGTGGTCGGCTTGTCCAACATCGACGGCGAGTCGGCGAACCAGAACGAGACGACCAGCCTGCACCGGTTCGAGAGCGGACGCTGGTACGGGGTCCGGCTCCGGGTCGCCTCCACCAACATCTCCGTGTGGCTCGACCGGGAGAAGGTGGTCGATTTCGATCCGCGCGGTCGCAAGCTCGCCCTGCGCGTCGGCGAGATCGAGCTGAACAAGCCCCTCGGCGTGGCCACCTGGAGCACCTCCGGGGCGCTCAGGAACTTCCGTTGGCGACCCCTTGCCGAGGCCGCCGCCGCGACCACCCGGTCTGGTGCCGCGCTTCCGGCCGACACGCGGGCGGCGATGGAATCGCTGGTCCGCGCCGCGACGAATTCCCACGCCGCCTGGGACCGCCTGGCCGAGCTGTGCGACACCTTCGGTCCGCGTCCGACCGGTTCGACCAACCTCGAATCCGCGCTCGACTGGATCATGGCCCGCATGAAGGACGACGGCCTGGAGAACGTGCGCGGGGAGCCCGTGAAGGTCCCGCACTGGGTGCGCGGGGAGGAATCCGCCGAGATGCTCACGCCCCGGCTGGAACGACTGCCGGTGTTGGGCCTCGGGGGAACCATCGCCACGCCGACCGGGGGCGTCACCGCCGAGGTCCTCGTGGTGACGAACTTCACCGAACTCACCAACCGTGCCGCCGCGGCCCGCGGCCGCATCGTCCTCTTCAACGCCCCGTTCACCCGCTATGGCGAGACGGTCCGGTACCGCTGGGCCGGGGCCACGGAAGCCGCGAAGGCGGGCGCCGTCGCCAGCCTCGTCCGCAGCGTGGGCGACTATTCCCTCCGCACGCCCCACACCGGTGCCATGGGCTACGACACCAACGTGGCCAGGATTCCCCACGCCGCCTTGGCGTCCGAGGACGCCTCCCGCATCGGACGCTTCGTTGCCCGGGGACAGAAGGTGACCCTGCGCCTGAGCCTGGGCGCCCGGACGCTGCCCGAGGCCGACGGCCGGAACGTCGTGGCCGAGATCCGTGGCCGGGAGCATCCGGAGGAGATCGTGGTCGTCGGCGGGCACATCGATTCGTGGGACGTGGGCCAGGGCGCGCAGGACGACGGCGGCGGTTGTGTCGCCGCCTGGGAGGCGCTGCGGCTGATGAAGAAGCTCGGGCTGCGCCCGCGCCGGACCGTCCGCTGCGTGCTGTGGACCGGCGAGGAGAACTCCGGCGGCGGCGGCCGCGCCTACCGTGATGCGCACCTCGACGAACTGGACCGCCACGTCCTCGCGATCGAGAGCGACAACGGCACGTTCCGTCCGGTGGGCTTCGGCTTCGTCGGCAGCGATGCCGCCCGCGGCCTCCTGCGGCCGGTGCATGAATTCCTCGGCTCGGCCCTGGACGCGGGAAGGGCTGACAACGCCGGCATCGAGGCCGACACCTCGCACCTGCTGCAGAAGGGCGTTCCGATCATGGCGATCCATGTGCCGGATGGACGCTACTTCCGCTACCACCACACCGAGGCCGACACCGTCGACGCTGTGGATCCCGACGACCTGGCCCGCTGTTCCGCGGCCCTCGCGGCGATGGTCTACGCGGTGGCCGACATGCCGGAGCGGCTGCCGAGGTGATTGGCCACGGAGACGCGGAGGGCGCAGAGGGGGAAGTTGGTTGATCTTTGTTCGTTGTTCGTTCTTGGCCCCGGCGCCGCTCCCTGCTCCCTCTTCGGGACAACATACGGTTGTGGATCGGGTTCAAACAATGAGGTCCGATGCCGATGCTCCGATGTCAGCCTTGGAGGTTTTCGATCGGAGTTGGCAAGACCCCGTAGATGTACGGAGGCGGATACCGATAAGAATGGCCGAAGGTTGGCTCAGAACGATCCCGCCATGAACGCACGTTTCACCGAATCCTTCCCGGCCCTGCGCCGGATCGCCACCGCCGCCACCGCCGCCCTGCTCCTCAAGGGAACGGGCCAAGCCGCCTCATTCGACTTCTCCGGGGGTCTCCAGGCTGGAAACCTCACCGGCATTCCTTGGGTGTTGGAGTCCGGAATGTGGGGAAGCATCGAGACCGGCAGCGGCACGGGAACCTCCCAGTCCGGATTCTCGTTCTTCGAAACCCGCAACATCCAGCAGCTCACTTTCACCTTCGGCGACCTCGAGTTGAGCAGCTTCGCCAGCCCGGGTCCCGGCACCCCGGGATTCGAGCGCTACACGGACATCGACGGCAGCTCGGTGCCCTTCACCCTCCGCTATGCGGGCACCACCGTCGCGACCGGGACGTCGGTCTATCTCTACGGCGAGGTCGAGAACTCGAACGACATCACCGCGGTGGGAACGGGACAGGTGATCCTGACGGCGCCTGGTGCGGATCCGACCTTCTTCAACGAGATCATGGCGCTGACCGGCAACACCGGTCAGCTGGACCTGGTGTTGAGCGGATTCTTTCCGGTCAACCAACAGGGACTCTTCGCCACCACCGGCACCTTCACCGCGGTCCCGGAACCCGGCGAGTACGCGGCGCTCGGCGCGCTCGGCATGGCCGGATTCGCGCTCTGGCGCCGCCGTCGCCAGTAGGATTCACACGATGGGGCAACGTCTCCCGTTGGGCACCGTCCAGCCCGTCGGGAGACTCCTGTTTTCCATGCGAGGTCCGGCCGGATGCCGATCCGGCTCCGGATGGCTCAGGGCGTGCCGGGGACCACGCGGTAGAAGCGCGCCCCGGAGACGGGAGCGGTATCGAGCAGTTCCGTCGATCCGGTCGAAAGGACCTGGGTGACGACGTCGGTCCAGGTGACCAGGTCCGACGAACGCTGCAGCTTCGCCCTTTGGCCGGCGGCCCCTTCGACTCGGATCCGGAAGCCTTCCGCGGCCTGGCCGAGGGCGGCGATGCGCACGGTGGTCGGCTGGCTCGCGATGGCGGTGCCGAAGGTCTCCAGCCGGCAGGTGCGCAACGTGCCGGCCGCCGCGCCGGTGCCCCGGATGCGCAGACGCCAGACGCCGCGGGCGTTCTCACCCCATTGGAAGGTGGAGCCGAAGCGGTGGGAGAGGTCGGCCGTGGGATCGGCGTGCGGCTCGAACAGCCGGCTGACCGTTCCCGAGGGCGACACGAGCTCGATGGCCAGCTCGCCGCGGCTGGGATGGGAGAGTTCGACCTGCAGGGTCGCATGTTCGACCCGCAGGTCCTGCGTGATCGGAAGGGTCTGTTCCAGCACACCGCCGGAGGGAATCGGAACCAGGTCTTCGGTGAGCTTCGCGGCCGAAGCGGAGATCCGGGCGCCGAGCCGGGTCCAGCCGACCGACATCCGGACCGCCTCGCCGGCGTCGATGCGGCCGGCGCCGAACTCGTGGTTGAAGCGGAGACCGGCCGCGTTGGTGAACCAGCCCGGGTTGGCGGTGTCGGTCTTGGCCGCGGAACGGACCAAGATCTCCTGCACGTCGCGCCAACCGAGTTCCGGGTTGGCCTGCAGCATCAGCGCGATCACGCCCGAAACCAGCGGGGCGGCGGATGAGGTGCCGTTGAAGGTCGAGGTGTAGTCGACGTCGGGCAGGTCGGTCGCGACGTCGGCGCGATTGTAGCCGCGGTCGCCGAGCAGGTCGGTGGTGAGGGAACCGGGACTCCGGGCACCGTCGTTGCCGGAAGGGGCCGAGACCACCAGGCAGGCGCCCGGCTCGCTGTAGTCGGCCCGGCGACCCAGGTCGTTGAGCGCGCCGACCGCGATCGTGCCCGGGGCGTTCGCATAGCCGTCGTTGTTGGCGTTGTCGGAGGCGTTGCCGCCATTGCCCGCCGACCACACGTAGATGGTTCCGCGCCCACCGCGGCCCTGCCTCAGCCCGGCGTCGATCGCCGCCTCGGCCAGCGGCCCCGGGGCGTTGACGGTCTTGCCGTCGTCCGCCGCGCCCCACGAGTTGTTGCTCACGTGGACGATGTCCAGGCGGTGGCCCAGCGCCTGAGCCTCCTGGTCGTCGCCGGCGTTCCCGCCGATCAGCCGGATCGGCACCAGGCGGGCGCGGTAGGCGGCGCCGGCCACACCGACGCCGTTGTTGCCCGTCGCCGCGGCGACACCGGCCACGGCGGTGCCGTGCGAGTCCGCCTTCGGGTTGCCCTCGTCGTTGGGTCCAGCATCCCCCTCCGGTTCCGGCGACGCGTCGTTGTCCCGGTAGTCGAACCCGGAGTTCGGCACGATCCGGTCGGCGAGGTCGGGGTGGGTCGTCTCCACGCCGTCGTCCACCACGGAGAGGGTCACACCCGTTCCGTCGCGGCCGGAATCTCAGGCCGGAAGGAGGTTGGCGTCCGCGCCGGCCGTACCGCCGGACTGGCCCGTGTTGCGCAGCGTCCACTGCTGGGGGAACAACGGGTCGTTGGGCACGGCCCTGCGATGGAGAAGCCGGTCGAGGATGACGTCCGCGCGCACGACGGCATCCTGGCCGCGGAGACGATCCGCCAAGGCCAGTCCCGACGATTCCTTCGCATGGAAGACCACCATGCGCGGGGCGAAGGACAGCCGTTCGAAACGGGCGGCTCCCACGGCCTCCGACAACGCGGCGGCATCGGACCCTTCCCGGAGTTCCGCGGAGACGCGTCGTGTGAGGATCCTGCGGCGATCCGGGGTCCGCGGTCCCGTCGAGGGATACAGCACCACCTGCAGTTTCGCGTCTTGGGGGATGGCGTAGGAAGCACGCCGACGGGCGTCCAGCTTCAGGACGCGGTCGAGGCCTTTGCCGGTGAGATGGACCTCGTCGGTGGCGATGACGAAGTCCGCGGCGGTGCCGCCATCGCGGAGGCGGAGGGAGTCGTCGCCGTTGAGGGCGAGGGCAAAGGTCGCCAGGCACAACCATTTCGGGAGTCGCATCCGGAAACGCTGCTTCTGGCCGGGCATGCGAACAAGGCGCTTCTGCTTTTGGGTCCGTCCGGAGCGCCCACGGTTGTTGTGGCACCCCATGGCGCCTTGGCGCCTTGGCGCGTCTCCGATCTACTCGGCGCGCCGATGAACATCCTGGACGAACTGCGCTGGCGGGGACTTTTCGCCGACTGCACCGACACCGAAGCCCTTGCCGCCCGACTGGCCACGGGTCCGACCACGCTCTACTGCGGCTTCGACCCCACCGCGGACACCCTGCATGTCGGCAATCTCGTCCCGCTGTTCTGCCTGCGACGCTTCCAGCTCGCCGGCCACATCCCCATCGCCCTCGCCGGCGGGGCCACCGGGATGATCGGCGATCCGAGCGGGCGATCCGCCGAGCGCAACCTGCTCACTCCGGAAGTCCTCCAGCACAACATCGCGTCCATCAAGGGCCAACTCGCGAGGTTCCTCGACTTCGAGGCGCCCGGGAACCCGGCCCGGCTCGTCGACAACTTCGACTGGTTCTCGCCCATCTCCTACCTCGAGTTCCTGCGCGATGTCGGCAAGCACTTCACCGTGAACTGGATGGTGGCCAAGGAGTCGGTCCGGGCCCGCATGGAGGACCGCGACAACGGCATCAGCTACACCGAGTTCAGCTACATGCTGCTCCAGGCCTACGACTTCTACCACCTGCGGAAGGAGCTCTCCTGCGAGCTGCAGATCGGGGCCACCGACCAGTGGGGCAACATCACCGCCGGTTCCGAGCTGTGCCGACGCAAGCTCGGGGCGACGGTCTGGGGCCTGACCCTGCCGCTGTTGACCAAGGCCGACGGCACCAAGTACGGCAAGAGCGCCTCCGGTGCCGTCTGGCTGGATCCCAAGCGCACCAGTCCGTACCGCTTCTACCAGTTCTTCGTGCAGAGCGATGACCGGGACGTGGTGAAGTTGTTGAAGGTGCTGACCTTCCTCTCGCAGGAAGAGATCGCCGCCCTGGAACAGGATCTGGCCGCGAATCCGGGTGCCCGCTCCGCCCACAAGGCCTTGGCCAAGGCGGTGACAGACCTCGTCCACGGCGAACACGCCACCCAGGAGGCGATCCGCGCCAGCGAGATCCTCTTCGGCGGCGACCTGGCCGGCATCGGCGAGGCCACCTTCAGCGAGCTGCTCGGCGAGGTTCCCACTCGCCCTCTCGAAATGGCACGCCTCGAAGGAACTGGCATTTCCATCACCGAACTGCTCGTGCACGCCGGCCTTAGCGGCAGCAAGGGCCAGGCCCGCACCGATGTCCAAGGCGGAGGCGCCTACCTGAACAACATCAAGATCGGCGAAGTGCAGCGGATGGTGTCGTCCGCCGACCTGCTCTTCGGAAAGCATCTGCTCCTGCGGAAGGGCAAGCGCAACTACGTCGTCGTGACCGTGGGCTGATACCTCCGAATGGAGTCGGGCCTCGGGTGCCGGGTGGCCGCGACAGCCATGGCGCGGTTACGCAATCCGTCGCCTGACGCCTGACCTATCCTCCCAACCATTCCCAGCCGCGGCCTGCCGCGGAGGTGAGGCCCCAAAGGATCAACGCGAAGTAGACCAGGGTCACCACGAGGCTCAGCAGGGCGAGCAGGTACATCGCGCCGTCCCGCTGCAGGCGTCCAAGGCAGGTGAAGAAGATGACCAAGGCGGGCAGGGAGTTCTGGAGCGGCACGACGAGGAACGGCACGGCGACCAACAGTCCGCCGACCAGGACGAGGGTGGCGGCGCCGCGATGACCGAGCCGGTCCACGAGTCCGACCAGCCGGCCGGGCCGGCTCACATGGGAGAGCGTCCCCAGCAGCCAGCAGCCGAATCCGGAGAATGCGTTCCAGGTCCTTGGACCCGGACGCAGCGCCCGCAGCTTCCCCGGCAGCCATAGCGCCTCCTCGCCGCGGCGCAGCCGGATCCCGATTCCGGCGAAAGCCAGCCCACCCAAGGTGGCGATCGGCCCGGTCGGCAGGGGCTGGATGAAGGGCAGGGTGAGGATCAGGCACATGAGCCAGGCGTTGCCTTCACCCAAGCGCTCAAGGAAGCGGCCGACGCTTTCGCCATCCGACCGCGCGGCTTCGGCCCCGTTTCGGAGGCGCCGGATGAATTCCTCCGCGGTGGCGATCATGCGGTTGGGACGCCATGCAGGGACGGATCCCGGCGTGGCGATTCCGTTCCGGTCACGGAAGGAGTCGCGAGACCAGCCCGCTCAACGCCTTGCCATCGGCACGTCCGGCCGCCTTGGCCGTGGCCAGCTTCATGACGGCGCCCATGTCCTTCTTCGAGGTGGCGCCGGACTCCGCGATGGCCTCGCGCACCAAGGCCTCGACTTCCTCGGCCGACAGGGCCGTGGGCAGGAACTCCGAAAGCACGGCCAATTCGGTCCGTTCCGTCGCCGCCAGGTCCGCACGGCCGCCCTTCTCGAACTCCTCGATCGAGTCCTTCCGCTTCTTGGCCTCCTTCTGGATCACGGCCATCACCGCCGCGTCATCCAGGGAATCCACCTTCTTCTCGATCTGCGTGTAGCCGAGGGCCGATTTCAGGGCCCGGAGCGCCGTGGTGCGTTCCGCCTGCTTCGCCAGCATGGCGGATCTGAGGGCGTCGGTGATCTTCTGTTGGAGGCTCATGTTTCGGGGGAAAGTTTGCGCAGCTGGTCACGGACCTCTGCGGCCCGTTCATAGTCCTCCCGACGGATCGCCTCGGCCAGATCCAACCGCAGGCGTTCCAAGGGGTCTTCCGGCGGCTGTCTCCGCAGCTCTTCCAGTCGATGCCGCAATGATTGGACCTCGCCAGACTGCTCCAACAGGTCCTCGCGTTCCTGCTCCCGGTAGAAGGCCTCAATCGCCGCCAAGCCTTCCTCGATCGCCGCGATGGCCGCTCCATGGCGTTTCCCGACCAGATGCGCCTCGCAGCGGGCCCTTGTGCGCATCATCAGCAGCTGCGAGGTGAACTGCGTGAGCCCCCATGCCAAGTCGTCGCTTTCGGCATGGGAATCCACGAACTCGAAGACTTCGAGGTTCCGCATGCAGTCCCGCTCCACGCCCTCGAAGTCCTGCAACTGGAAGAAGCAGATGTAGCGGTGGTGATACTGGATGGCCTCCTGTTGCAGCCGAGCGCAGTCCTCGGCGCCCAGGTGGAACGGCTTTGCGCCTTCCTCAACCGTGGCGGCCGCCCGCTTTTTGAACACGTGGAACCACGATTCCTTGCCCAACGGCCGCTTCCCATCGGGACGCCCGTCCACATTCATCTGGAGGATACCAAGATCCACCCGCAATTGGACCTTGTCCCCGTCCTTGGCCGTGAAGCGCCGCGCAATCACCTGGCCGGGCTTGTATTCCCACTCCTGCAGGAGCTCGGAAAGGTCGTAATTCATGGGACGTCCACTATGGAAACCGACTTCCTCACCGTCAACGCGCCCTGCCGACAACTTGTTCGCATCCCCTTCGTCGGTTTTGGCGCCAGTCATGCCAGGACTTCCATTTCACGGATGTCACAGGCGCTATGGCCTTGCGGCAATGAATCTGCTATTTGACCCCATCTCCGGGCTTCCTGCGCTTCCTGCAGGGATGAATCGGTTCAAAAAATAACGTTAAACACGATGAATTCCGTCAACCGGCGTCGAATTTCCCCCGTTCGACTCCTCGGCTTCTGGGCGTGGCTTTTGACCGCAACCGCACTGTATGGCGTGAATCCCACACCGGCACCGGCGGCGAAATTGTTGCCGGCGTTGGATTCCGATGCGGACGGACTCCCGGACATCGACGAGATCCGGTTCGGTAGCAATCCGTTCGTCGTCGATACCGATACCGACGGGGCCAACGACCTTGCGGAGTTCCAGGCGGGAACCAATCCGAGGGACAATAATTCCTACCCGTTGTTTGCCGAGGGTGAGCGCGACCGACAGATCCTCACCGGCGATCTCCTTCGATTGAACCCGCTGATCCTGAGGCCTTTCAACCTCCTCACGAACATCACCTTCGAGACCAACGACGCCACCGAGGCGGGCGGTGAACCCACCATCGTCACCAACACCGAGATCTCGACCAATTTCACCACCTTCCAGTGGTTCCGCGACGGTTTGCCCCTGGCCGGCGAGACCAATTCGACCTTGGTCCGTTTCGGCATGGACCGGTCCCAAGGTGGCCGGTATCGGCTGGAGGCCCGGTTGGAAGACAGCACCCAAAATGGCCGCGGCATGCGTTGGGATGTGCTCGGTGTTCGCGAGATCCGCGCCCTGCGTCAGCCGGCCGGCTCGGTGGTCGGCTGGGGCCGGGAGCTCGGCGCGCCCAGCGGACCGATTTCCGACGCCTTCCAGGTTTCCGCCGGATTCGTCCACGCCTATGCCATCCTGAGCGATGGCCGACTCCAGGGCTGGGGCACCAACACCGCGGGCCAGCTGAGCACGCCGTCGGACCTCGGTCCGATCCTCTCCGTCGGCTCCGGCGCCGTCCACACTCTCGCGGTGCGCACCAACGGCCAGGTCGTCGCCTGGGGCAACAACCAGTACGGACAGACCAACGTGCCTCCGTTCCTCGCCCTGCAACGCGTTTTGGCCGTCGCCGCCGGCAATTTCCATTCCCTTGCCCTGTTGGCCGACGGCACCGTGGTGGCCTGGGGTGACAACTCCGCCGGACAATGCGAGGTGCCCCCGTCGTTGACCCGGGTCCTCGCCATCGCCGCCGGCAGTTCCCATTCCGTTGCCCTCACCTCCGATGGACGCGTCGTCTGCTGGGGTGGCAATGCCGCCGGTCAATCCACCGTTCCCGCCGGGTTGTCCGACGTCGCACGCATCGCCGCCGGTGGCAACCACACCCTCGCCTTGACCCGAACCGGTCGCGTCGTCGCCTGGGGCGATGCCTCCCAACGCCAGACTCGGGTGCCGGCCACCCTGCCTCCCGCCATCGCCATCGGTGCCGGCGCTTCTTCGTCCTTTGCCGTCACCGCCGCAGGCCGCGTCGTCGCCTGGGGCCAGCCCGCCAACGCCGTCACCCCTCCCGCTTCCGCTACCAACGTCGTCGCGGTCTCCGCCGGCTTCCAGGCCGCCTACGCCATCGGTTCCCGCCCAGACCCCGATGCCGACGGTCTTGACGAGAGCTTCGAACGCTCCGTCGGTTCCGACCCAGCCCGCTTCGACTCCGATTCCGACGGACTGGAGGACGGCATCGAGGTCCGCCTGGGCTTGAATCCGGTTCAACCCGATTCGGACGAGGACGGCATCCCCGATCTCGCCGAGGTCGAGCAGAGCGCCGATTCCGATGGCGACGGACTGGCGGATGCGGACGAAATCCGGCGCCGCCTCGATCCGTTCAACGCCGACACGGACGGCGACCGCGCGATCGACGGAGACGAGGTGGCCGCCGGCACCGATCCGCGCAATCCCGCCAGCTTCCCGCTGTTCCGCCTCGAGTCGAGGGGTCGCCAATTGCTCAGCGGAGACTCGCTGGTGCTCCGCGCCGTGGACCTGCATCCGGCCGCGCCTCAGGTGATCGTCACCAATGTCATTCCCGGGGAGGTCGTCACCGATCCCGACACCGGTGAAACCACCACCAACGCCCCGACCGTGGTGATTTCGACGAATTCGCCGGCCGTGCCCGCCTCCGCCTTCCAGTGGTTCCGCGGAACCACCTCCCTCGGAGGTCAGACCAATCCCACGCTGGTGGTCCACCGGGTCACCACCGCCGACTCGGGCGCCTACCGCCTGACGGCCTCTTCCGGCACGCACCGCCAGGAAAGCGCCACCCTCGATGTCCTGGTGCTGGCCGCCAGCAACCGTCCGCCGGCGTTCCGTCGCTCGGGCACGGTGGTCGCCTGGGGCGATGACACCCTCCGTCAGAGTTCGCCGCCTCCGGGCCTGAACGACGTGGTCCAGGTGGCCGCCGGACTCGGACATTCCCTCGCCCTGCGGCGCTCCGGCGAAGTGATCGCCTGGGGCTCCAACGTGGAGGGCCAGGTCACGGTCCCGACGAACCTCACCGGCGTGGTCTCGATCGCCGCGGGCGCCCTGCACTCCGTGGCCCTCACGGCGGACGGACAGGTCTTTTGTTGGGGCGACAATTCGCAGGGGCAATGCACCCCGCCCGCAGGCATGACCGGAAAGCGGTTGGTCGCCGTCGCCGCGGGTGCCCTGCACACGGTGGCGCTGGATGACACCGGCGTGGCGTGGTTCTGGGGCGACACCACCGGCGGACAGGGATCGGTCGCCGGTCAGTCGGGCGTCCAGGTCTTCGCCGGACACAGGTCGTCCGCGCTCCTGCGCGCCTCGGGCCGGCTCGTCGTCAGCGGAAGCCCGTCCCAACCGGACGTGCAGAATGCCGCCGCCGTGGCCTCCGGGACCGATTTCCATGTGACCCTGTTCCGCAACGGCGGACTGCGGTCCAGCGGCGCCGCGAACGTGCCGGCCGACATCGGACCCGTACTCGCCGTCGCGGCGGGCGAACGCTTCTGGGCCGCCCTCCGAGCCGATGGTTCGGTGCGTGTCGGCGGGGGCGATGGCCTGACCGTCACCAACGTTCCCTCCCAGGCCCGCTCGATCGCCACCTTCGCCGCCGGCGGTCGGCACATGCTGGCGGTCGTGGCCAATCCCGATTCCGACGACGATGGCCTCGACGTGGCCCAGGAAAACCAACTCGGTTCCGGCCTCTCGACCTTGGATTCCGATGCCGACGGCATCGAAGACGGCATCGAAGCCCGATTGGGTATCGATCCCCTGATGGCCGACACCGATGGCGACGGGCTCGCCGACTTCGAGGAGATCCTCAACGGACTTCCGCCCTTGGATCCCAGCCAGCGTCCCGATGGTCGCCTTGAACTGGGGCTTTCCGTCCGCTTGTCGGTGTTCTCCCTCGGAGGGGCCCCGTATCGCATCGAAAGCTCCACCGACGGCCTCGAGTGGACCAACCGGGTGGAGCGCACGCCCGCTTCGCCGGGCACCTGGACCGCCGACCTGCCGTTGACGCGTGCCGGCGAGCAGTTCCGCGTTGTGACCCCGGTGCGTCCGGTTCCGGGATTGGACGGCGAGCCGGTTCTGGGAACGGTCCGCGCCTGGGGTGAGAACACCTTTGGTCAGATCGAAGTCCCGATGGGGCTTTCCGGTGTGGCGGATCTGTCCGCCGGCACCTGGCACACCCTTGCGCGCTTGGCGGATGGCACCGTCCGCGCCTGGGGCAACAACGTCGAAGGCCAGGCCAACGTGCCGGCCAACCTCGGATCCGTGGTCTCCGTCGCCGCCGGTGGCAGCCACTCCCTCGCCCTCTTGGAAAACGGGCAAGTCGTGGGCTGGGGACGCAACCTCTCGGGTCAGGCTTTCTCCCCGTCCTTCGCCGCACCGGTCCGAGCGATCGCGGCCGGCGGTGATTTCAGCATCGCTCTTCTGGAAGGTGGAAGCGTGCGGGCTTGGGGCGCGGATTTCCTCGGCCAAACCCAGGTTCCGACCGGCCTCACTGACGTCGTCGCCGTGGCTGCGGGTTGGAGCCATGGCGTTGCCTTGAAGGCCGACGGCACCGTGGTCTGCTGGGGCAACAACATCCGCGGCCAATGCACTGTGCCGGGAGGCCTTCCGAGGGTCGCCGCGATCGCCGGCGGCGATTCCCACACCGTGGCCCTCCTTGCCGATGGCACGGTCCGCGTCTGGGGTTCTTCTGAGGAAGGCCAAACCGCCATTCCTTCCGGCCTTGCCGGTGTCGTCGCCATCCGGGCCGGCTACAATCACACCGTTGTTCGGTTGAACGATGGCTCGCTCGTTACCTGGGGAGGCGCTTCCGCCAACCGACTGGCCCTTCCGGCCGGCGTCACGGGTCCCATTGCCTTCTCTGCCGGCGGCGCGCACTCCGTGGTCGCGTTGCAGCCTTTGGATACCGATGGCGATGGCATCGACGATCGTGAGGAGATCCGGATTGGCAGCGATCCGGGGGTCGCCGACACCGATCAGGACGGCTTGGCCGACGGTCTGGAATTGGTCTTTGGCACCCCGCTGCGGACGCCGACCGAGGCGCCGGATGGGCGATTGCAGATCCAGCCGTTCGTGCGGTTGGTCGCGTTGACCTTGGGCACCCGCCGGTACCAGCTTGAGTCGAGCGTCGACCTCGAGACCTGGTCCCCCGAAGGCCCGGCGATCACCGGGCGGAACCGCGAGACGGAATGGCTGCTGCCCGCGGCCGACACCGCCCGCTCCTACCGACTTCGTAGACAGTGAAGGGGAGGGTGTCAGGCTTCTGGCGTCCGGCGTCGGGGAACACGTCAAGGGGAGGGTGTCGGTCGTCCCGCGTCCGGCGTCGGGACCCCGAGCCATAGGCACCTAGGCGCGGAGAAAGGGGGGAGGGAGTAGCGGATTTTGCATGCCTGACGCCGGCTGCCCAACGCCCGACGCCTTTCCACCTTCCTGTACCCTTTTTCGGTACAAAATGAGACTGGCGAGCGCTTTGCTGTTGCCCGGCTGCGGCTGGACGAAGTATTCGTTCAATCCGAACTGAACGTTCCGTTTGGTTCCCAATCTGGGCTGTTGGATGGACGCATCTGCGAACTGACCGGCACGAAGTGTCTTCGCCCCTTGGAAGCAGCTCCCCATTCTGTGTCCAAACCCCTCTCCAAGACCCGTTTGGAATTGATTGAGGCGGCGGGACGCTTGAGCCAATTGGTGGGTCGTCCCCGCACCATTGGGCAGATCTTCGGTCTTCTTTACCTCTCTCCCCGGGCATTGACCTTGGACGAAATCGCCGAGCTTTTGGAGATTTCGAAGGCCAGCGCCAGCACTGGAACCCGTCAGTTGTTGGCCCTTCAAGCGATCCGGCAGGTCTGGAAACCCGGCGACCGCAAGGACTTTCTCGAGGCTGAGCCCGAGTTGCGCGAAGTTGTCCGGGGAGTCTATCAGCTCTTCTTCGCCCCGAAACTCACCAAGACCCGCGGCCGGATCGATCTCCTGCTGGAGACGCTGGACGGGGATCGGAAGTCTGGTGCCATTGACGACGAGGAATACCGATTCTGCCGCGATCGTTTGCTTCAGATGTCCAATCTCCAGGGCAAAGTTGAAAAGGTTCTCCCCTTGGCGGAGAAGTTCCTGTGATTCGGGGTGGCCACGCCTGCCTAGGCGTGGGTCTCCGATAAAGAATTTCCGAAGCCCGAACCCCATTTTGGATCGCCGATCCTCACCTAGGCAGGTGAGGCTACCCGAAGCCCTCCGATCCGACCTCCCTGCTCCAAAAACCCATGCGCACCTCGCTCTCCATATGGTCCATGACCGCGTTGTTCGCGGCCGCGATTGTGGCGGCTTGGGCCTGGTTTTACGTGGGCGTGACGCCGCCGGAGAAAACCTTCGTCTTGAAGACCCGGGAGACCCTCCCAGGATACCGGTTTACCGCCGTACCCATCGGCGAGCAGGCAATTGAGACTCTGGCGACCACGAACCTCGTGAACGGCCAGTTTGAAGCCGCTGATCACCAACGATTTACTGTGTTCGCCGCGGATTGGGAAGCCAAGGGTTCCAAGCAGATGAGCGTGCTCGGCCACACCCCGGAGATCTGTTGGGTCGGCGCCGGTTTCCAACTCACCTCCCTCGGTGAACCTCCCTTCATGGAGGTGCCCTTCGGCCCGGAAAAATTGGCTCTCGAGTGCCGGGTTTTTCGCACCCCGGACCAACGTTCGATCGAGATGGTTGTCTGGTGTTCGCTGGTCAGCGGACAGCCGCTCGAGGAGGGGTTTCGATTCCAGCCGAAACGGGATCAGTCCTCTAGGAACCAATTGGATCAGGCCAGCAATGCCCGAACCCGCGGCATGAACTCCCTGGTCAAGGCCATGGTTCAGCGGCAACCCGGAGACGGGACCAAGCAGTTCGTCCGTTTCTCCACGCCGGTTTCCGGAGACTGGAAGATCGCCTATCAGCGGCTGGAGCAGTTTGCAGGGCAATGGCTCGACCTCGAGGTCCAGCGTTCGCGCCCGGCAGGCGGTGGCTGAGATCCTTGCCTGAATCGAATGTTCCAAGACTCCAAGATCTACGTCGCCGGACACAACGGCCTCGCTGGTAGCGCCATCTGGCGCGAACTCCTGCGGCTAGGTCATTCCAACCTGATTGGTCGCCGGTCCGCGGAATTGGATCTTGCGGATGCCGCTGCAGTGGACCGCTTCTTCGATTCCGAGCGTCCCGAATACGTGTTTCTGGCTGCCGCCAAGGTCGGCGGTATCAAGGCCAACAATGACTATCCGGGAGATTTCCTTTTCCGGAACCTTGCCATCCAGAACAACGTCATTGATGCCTCCCGCCGTTTTGGTGTGCGCAAGCTGCTCTTTCTCGGCAGTTCCTGCATCTACCCCAAGCTGGCTCCCCAGCCGTTGAAGGAGGAATATCTGTTGACCGGTCCGCTTGAACCGACCAACGAGTGGTACGCCGTCGCCAAGATCGCCGGAATCAAGCTGTGCCAGGCATACCGTCGCCAACATGGTTGCGACTTCATCTCGGTGATGCCGACAAACCTGTTTGGACCCGGCGACAATTACGACCCGCTTGCGTCCCATGTGGTTCCGGGTCTGATCCGGCGCTTCCATGAGGCCAGGATTTCGCAGGCTCCCTCCGTCACCTGCTGGGGAACCGGCAGGCCACTGCGGGAACTGATGCACTCGGACGATCTGGGGCGTGCATCGGTCTTCCTCATGTCGAACTATTCTGGCGAGGAGATCATCAATGCAGGCTCCGGCCAGGAGTTCCCGATCCGGGAACTCGCCGAGACCGTGTCTCGGGTGATCGGCTACCGGGGGGAGATCCTTTGGGATCCGACCAAACCCGACGGCACCCCGCGCAAACGCATGGACAGCTCGCGGCTCCGTGCCCTGGGCTGGGCGCCTCAGGTCCCGTTCGAAGAGGGAATTGCCGGCGCCTATCTGGATTTTTTGGCAAGGGCCTGATGGGTCCTGGTCAAACGCTTCAGGCTTCCGACGGCCGTTCCAGCCAACGCAAAGTTCGGATTCCATCAATCCAACGCTCCCAACCTCCGACACCTGCCGCTCGACGCCCGACACCTGAATCATGCTCCACGCTTCCCTCTCCGATCCCGGCACCTGGATGCCATTGCTGGGGCATCACCGTGTCTGGAATCGCTCCATGGAGTGGCTCAAGGGCCTCACTCCTGAGACCCCGCTCGGCAACTACCATATCGACGGCCCCAAGTGGTACGCTTCGGTCCAGACCTACCAGACGGTCGACCGTGCCGCTGCCCGCTTTGAGAGTCACGAGGAGTACATCGACATCCAGTACACGATCCAAGGCAGCGAGATCATCGACTGGATGGATCGGGGCCAACTGGAGGCGGACGGAACCTTCGCCAACGATGTCCAGTTCTGGAAGGCGCCTTCGGATTCGGCCTCGTTCGCGTCGCTTCACCAGCTGCCGGGTCGGTTCGCCGTCTTCCTGCCGTCCGACGCCCACCGTCCCAAGGTCCGCGATCCCCACTCCGCCTCCGTCCGAAAGGTCGTGATCAAGATCCATCGGTCGTTCCTCGAGAGCTAGAATTTGAAGTCAACCGTCCGGCAAAGGTTTCCGATCTTTCGAAATCACCTGACGTCCGAAACCTGACGCCAAGTTGTTCCCATGCCTTACCTCGACGCCCGACGCCCGACGCCTGACGCCCGAGTGGTTGTGACCGGCGCAGTCGGCTTCATCGGGAGTCAATTGCTCAGGGCACTCGTGGCACAACATGCCGTCTCCGATCTGTTGGCTGTCGATCACCCGCTGCACGATTCCCGCTCAAGAAACCTAGAGGTCGCTCCCGGCGTACCCTTCCTCGATCACCACCAGTTTTTGGCAGCCCTGGAATCCGGCATACTCCGGCCCTCGTTGATATTCCATCTGGGTGCCTGCAGCTCCACAACCGAGACCAACTGGGACTACCTCACCGACAACAATCTTCGCTACTCCCAGCGCCTCTGGAACTGGTGTGCCCGAAACAACGCCCGTTTCCTCTACGCTTCCAGTGCCGCCACCTACGGCGGCGGCGAAAACGGATTCGACGACGCGGTTCCCTTGGAACGCCTTCGTCCCCTCAATCTCTACGGGAAATCCAAGCACGACTTCGACCTGTGGGTTCAGGCTCAGAACGCAGCCGGGGTCCCCGGACCCCGACAGTGCGTCGGCTTCAAGTTCTTCAACGTCTTCGGGCCTGGTGAGGCCCACAAGGGACGCATGGCTTCGATGGTGTTCCATGGCTATCGACAGATTCGCGTCAACGGGCGTGTGAACCTCTTCCAATCCCATCGCGAGGGCTTTGCCGACGGTGGTCAGCTCAGGGATTTCATCTACGTGAAGGACGTCGTCCAGGTGATCCTGGCCTTCACTGCGCGACCTGAGGTCTCCGGACTCTTCAACCTGGGTACAGCCAAGGCCCGCTCCTTTCGGGAACTGTTGGAGGCCACCTTCGACACGATGGGACTCGTGCCGAAGATCGACTACGTCCCGATGCCCGAGGACCTGCGAGGGAAGTACCAGTACTTCACGGAGGCGACCATGGCTCGCACCCTCGCCGCCGGCATCCCCTACACCCCGACCCCGCTGGCGGAGGCCGTCTCCGATTACGTGACCTTCCTCAACGGAGAGCAGGGAGCGTAGGGCTCGGAGCAAAGAGCCCGATCACGCCGAACCAATCCCTGCTCGAGGCACGCTGCCATGAGCTTCCCTCTTCTTTCGCCCGAAACTCGTCACCAAAACCATTTCGGCACCCGGAAAACGGCACGTCTTGTCAAACGGCCGACGCCGGACGCCTGATACCCACAGAAATCATGAGCAAAAAAGCACTCGTTACCGGCATCACTGGACAAGATGGCTCCTATCTCGCGGAGCTGTTGCTCGAGAAGGGCTATGAGGTCCATGGGATCATTCGCCGTGCTTCCACCTTCAACACCTCCCGCTTGGATCACATCTACAGCGATCCTCACTTTGCCAAGAACAAGCTGTTCCTCCACTACGGCGATCTCAGCGACGGCTCGAACCTAGCCCGGTTGTTGGGCTCCATTCAGCCCGACGAGGTCTACAATCTCGCGGCCCAGAGCCATGTCCGTGTCAGTTTCGACGCCCCGGAGTACACCGCGGACATCACGGGAACCGGCACCGTCCGACTGTTGGAGGCCATCCGGGAAATCGGCATCAAACCTCGCTTCTATCAGGCAAGCTCGAGCGAGATGTATGGTCTGGTTCAGGAAGTTCCGCAGAAGGAGACCACCCCGTTTTACCCTCGCAGTCCCTACGGATGTGCCAAGGTCTATTCCTACTGGGTCACGGTGAACTATCGGGAAAGCTACGGAATGCACGCCAGCAACGGCATCTTGTTCAATCATGAAAGCCCGCGTCGTGGCGAGACCTTCGTCACCCGGAAAATCACCAGGGCCGCTGCACACATCAAGTTGGGACTCCAGGAGAAGCTGTTCCTTGGAAACCTTGAAGCCAAGCGGGACTGGGGCTACGCCAAGGAGTACGTCGAGGCCATGTGGCTGATGCTGCAGCAGCCAGAAGGCGACGACTATGTGGTGGCCACCAATGAGACCCACACGATCCGCGAATGCTTGGACGTTGCCTTTGCGCGTCTTGACTTGGACTGGAAGAAGTACGTCGAGATCGACCCGCGCTATTACCGACCGGCCGAGGTGGACCTTCTGATCGGTGACTATTCCAAGGCCAAGCAGAAGCTCGGATGGGAACCGAGGACGACTTTTCAGGGTTTGATTGAATTGATGACCGATGCAGACCTCAGGTACCTTGAAAAAAAAATGTGAAACAATTCTTTCCGTTCGAGCTGACAAATTGACTTTCTGAGGACTCATGCATCAGCTCCGACGCAAAACAAAGCAGCAAATGGGAATTCAAAATACCGGCACGATAAATTCAAGTCCAGTCTGTGCAATCATCCCAGCGGCAGGCCCGCCGCGTGGTGGTTGGGGAGAATCGGTCGACGACGAGTCTAGTGATGCGATGACCCCAATCGCCGGAAAGCCTGCAATTTTTTGGACGATATCGTTCTTGATCGATAATGGCATTCGATCGATTTCCATAGTGGTGTCCAAGCGTGGCAACTTACTCGAAAGGTTCGTTTCGACGATCTTTAACGGACTTGTCGATTTGATCTTTACAACTTCGACTGTGTCCAATGGAGTCGGTGACTCCGTGTTACAAGGGGCGGTACAATTCAGCGACAAAGTTCCCGTGATTGTAGTACTAGGCGATACGGTTCTCTATCGCCGCGAGTCGTTGACGTTTGGTGATACAAGCTTTGCAACTCTAGCCGAAGTAAAAGAGCATGAACGCTGGTGCATGGCGGATACAAATGGAGAATATATAACATGTCTTCAAGATAGACCTATCGCTGAGATGCCAGGAAGATTAGCCTTAACCGGAATATACTATTTCGCAAAGGGTTTGGGTGATAGCGCAGATGCAGTTCTCCATAAGCGAAGATTGACGAGCCCAATCGAAATGTCCGATCTACTACAGCATCTTGTAGTCGCCCGTCAGCTTAAGTGGATTCGCGACGACCATTGGTTAGATGTCGGCAACCCTGATCATGTGCACTTGGCCCACTCAACTATGGTTCAATCAAGATCATTCAACAGGCTAAATATCAATCATAAGAGGGGAACTATAACTAAAACGTCTACATACGTCTCAAAATTCTACGATGAAATCAACTACTTTCTTCTAATTCCAAGAGAGCTCAGCGTATACTTTCCTAGGGTAGTAGACTACTCTTTGTCGCCGGGAAACCTCTCAATCGAGATGGAATACTATGCATACCCAACCTTATCGGACATTTTCTTGTTTCAAAAAGCAAAACCAGTAATGTGGGAAAGGATATTCGCTCGACTTTTCACGATATCTGAAGAATTCATTTCGATGGAATATGGGTCGGGCATAGAGTGTGGAAACGAAATTTACGTCAGGAAAAACGTCGAACGGTTAGAACGATTTCAGAAATCGATCCCAGAAGGACTAGAAATACTTGCAAATGATAGAGAATTGTTTATCAACGGGGAAAAAGCAATCCCTTTAAAGGAGGCGTTTGAAAGAAGTGAATCTGCTTTAAAGAAGCTTGCTGAAAGTACAAAGCTTACCCCAATTCACGGGGACTTATGCTTCTCAAATATTCTATGTGAACCTGCGAGATGCTTGATAAAATTTATCGATCCTAGAGGAAGCTTCGGAAAGAGCGGTGTCCTTGGAGACTTTCGCTATGATGTTGCAAAACTTCACCATTCAGCAATTGGTCTTTACGACTATATAGTAAACGACTTGGTGGATATCTCAGGCACCGATGGAAACTATACAATACATTTTCCAACAAGCCAGGAAACGGCCAAGATCCAGAAAACCTTTCAGCGCGAGTACCTTTGCAAATTTAACCGTTGTGAAATCGAAATGATTTCTGCGTGGCTTTTCCTTTCGATGCTTCCACTTCACTCGGATTCGGTTAAGCGTCAAAAGGCACTAGCCCTACGCGGTCTACAACTTCTGAACTGGGCGCTACAATGAGAATATGTTTTGATCTTGATGGAGTACTATGCCAACTTAGGGAAACTGGTCAGTCCTATGGTGAACTCTCGCCAGTTCCAGGAGCAGTAGAAAAGCTTCGTGCTCTAAAAGCTGCTGGGCATGAAATTGTAATCGCAACTGCACGGCACATGAAAAGCTGCAATCACAGCGTTGGTAAGGTCATGGCCCGGCAAGGGTTAACTACACTACAATGGTTAGACAAACACGGGTTTGAATATGATGAGATATGGTTTGGCAAACCGCATTGTGATATATACATCGATGACAATGGCTACCGATTTTCCGAAATGAACGCAATATCTGATGACGGGTCAAACCTGCCGCTCTCATCTGAAACAAAGAAATCGTCCAATATCGTATGATTATTGTTATGCCGATGGCTGGACAAGGCTCTCGATTCACTGAAGCAGGAGTCAAGATGCCGAAACCCTTGATCAAGGTCAAAGGTGAAGAGATGTATACCCGGGCGACAGAATCGCTGCCGCTTAGAATGGCGAGCAAGCTTATATTCGTCGTACTGCGTAGTCATGTAAATGAATATTGCATCGACAAAATGATTCAAACTCGATTTGGCAAGCTACCTATAAAGATTGTAGTTGTAGACAAAGTAACTTCGGGGCAGTCCGAAACCGTGTCTATTGCCCTAAATGGAGAAGACGTGAGTCTGCCGTTGCTAGTATTCAATGCAGACAGCGCCTTCGAGGATAACGTCGAGGCTACGTTAAAGGTGTTGGACCCTGATGTCGATGGAGCCGTTCAGTACTTCTATGACTCTGATCCCCGCTGGAGTTTTATCAGACTCGATAGTTATAGAAACGTGACCGAAACAGCTGAAAAGAATCCTATATCCAACTGTGCCTCTAGTGGATTATACTATTTTAGGCGCGCAGAAACCTTTTTAAACTGCGAAAAAATGACATATCGCACAAATGGCGAACGCTACATAGCTCCACTTTACAATACATTAATACAGAGAGGTCATAGAATCGTTGGAATCCCTGTTAAAAAGTACTATTGTTTTGGAACACCGAGAGACCTCGAGGAATACCTTTCCGGGAAATGTTATACTGGAGAGGGTGGGGCTGAACTATAGAAGATTGCGGAAGTTCAACACAAACTCTCCCAACTGATTTCATCAACAAATTGCTGCTAGTCGTTCCACAGTCATACCAGTCAAGTGTCACCTATTTGATCCGCTTACACATAAAGCATGTTGCGCTGTATTAGTATATAATCTATATAAAACAATATAAGTCACCCCCGTACCCTCAGCCTCAATCAAATCGTTGTTACTACAAAAATTCGAAGCAGCTACCAGAAATGACTCAAACGCAAATGGCTGCGGTGCTTCGCTGGATCTAGTAGTCAAAGCAAGACTTGGTCAAATGCATGCCAACCGCTAAGGAGTCAGTTTAACTGCTTACTGGGGAAGATTACCCAAGAATGTTTGGCCACAAAGAATACGAAGTTGATGCGAACGCCGTGGTGCCAGCGCCCCGATCAGCGAAGGGAAGCTCCCTCCTCCGTGGTACTGTTCCAACAATGTCAACAAGAAGCGATGAAGTCAATGTTTAGTGTGCGAAATAGATCCGTAAAAATGTTATGGGAAAATGGCACATTATGGGGATTCCTTCAGGTTATTGGGAAGGCCGGATTTGGCATTCTCGTAGTTCCGCTACTGGCAAGCAGACTGTCTCCTGATAAACTCGGTCTGTGGTATACCTTTGCGGCCCTCGGCTCTTTCGGAATAGTGTCAGATTTCGGTCTTACAATACTGTTTTCTAGGATCTTTGCAGCACACAATTCATCCGGAGATAGAAGAGGCGACACGGAGTTCAATAACATTCTCAATGGAATCTCAGAAGAATCACTCTATTTCACTGCCTTTCGGTGTTTTCTATTAGCAGGTTGCATAACTTTTATATTTCTTGGATTTGGGGGCCTATTGTTCCTGTGGCGCGGTCTCAAGATTTCATCATTTGAGGCTGGATGCTGGCTACTATATTCAGGTGCTTGGTCAGTAAGTGTGGTAGGAAATTTTTGGATTGCTTATGGAAATGGATTGAACCAAATTGCGATAGTCAGCCGTGCAATTCTCTATTCGACTGGGCTTGGAATCTTTGCAACTTGGCTAATACTGGCTTTCGACAGCACAATCCTAGCCCCTGTTGCTGGCTTTGGGATTGTGAACCTTGCTGCTCGGATTCTTTTAGCGAGAAACTATAGATTCGGAAAGATTGCTACTAAGGGTAGTGAAGTCTCGGTTGAACTAATAAGAAGACTGGTACCAATCGGTTGGCGGCAGGCACTGGTTGCGTTTTCTGGATTCCTAATTTATCAGGGCAGCACAATTGTTATCGGTTCTGGTATAGGGCGTAGTGAGGCAGCGACATTTGCCATGACGCTCCAACTTGTACTTGTTTCTGGAACA
Source organism: Akkermansia muciniphila (assembly GCA_945860685.1). Taxonomy (GTDB): domain Bacteria; phylum Verrucomicrobiota; class Verrucomicrobiia; order Limisphaerales; family UBA9464; genus SXXZ01. The sequence goes on along the minus strand of CAMASJ010000023.1, from coordinate 356 downwards.
ATTTCGTTAACATTTATCACTTCAAAGATTCCTACCCTTGTCGGCTTAAGAGTTTCCGGTGATATCGAAAAACTAAGAAATGGTTCTATAAGTTTAATTCAAAGAACTTTGTGGACGTTTGTGTTTTCTCAAACCCTCATTCTCTTGGCAGGAGGAAAAGTTGCCGAAATGTTGGCGATTCGGACACCGCTATTGGAAAAAGGTCCATTGATAATATTGTTAACAAGCCAACTACTTGAGGTTTTTCACGTTTCGTGCGCAATGATTTATGGAACCTCAAATACAATACGATGGGTTTGGGTCAGTGTCGCTTCAGGAGTAGTCCTTGTAACATCGCAAAATGTTGCGGTTGGCTA
>CAMASJ010000022.1 GCA_945860685.1 Akkermansia muciniphila | reverse complement strand
GCTCGGGGACTGGTCCTGGCGCGGCGCACGGGAGCGGTACGGCGGGAAGGTGCCGGAGAAGGTGGCGAAGCTGCTGCGCAAGGAGCTGGCATTGATCGCGAAGCTCGGGTTCTGCGGCTACTTCCTGATCGTCGCCGACCTCGTCCGCTGGTGCCGCGAGAACGGCATCCTCGCCCAGGGCCGCGGCAGCGCGGCGAACAGCGCGGTGTGCTTCTGCCTCGGCGTGACGGCGGTGGATCCCGTGAAGTTCAACGTCCTGTTCGAGCGGTTCCTCAGCGAGGGCCGGAAGGGTTGGCCGGACATCGACATCGACCTTCCCAGCGGCGACCGGCGGGAGCGGGTGATCCAGGAGGTGTACCGGCGCTACGCCCCGCGCGGGGCGGCCATGACCGGGGCGGTGCACACCTACCGCGGCCGGGGGACCGCACGCGAGGTGGGCAAGGTGCTCGGGCTGCCCGTGGACGTGGTGGAACGCTTCTCGGCCCTCTTCTCCCACGGCGACTTCCCCCACACCCTCGACCTCGCCGCGCAGATCGAGAAGGCCGGGCTGCCCGCGGGGCACCCGCGCGCCGCGGCCTTCGCCTCGCTCTATTCCCGGGTCGCCCGGCTGCCGCGCCACCTCGGACAGCACTCCGGCGGCATGATCATCAGCGACGGCGGCCTCGACCGGTTCGTGCCCCTCGAGAACGCCGCCATGCCCGGTCGGGTGGTGGCGCAGTGGGACAAGGACGACTGCGAGGAACTCGGGATCATCAAGGTGGACCTGCTGGGACTGGGGATGATGGCCGCGATCCAGGACGCCGTGGTGTTGTCGGCGTCGCGCGGACGTCCGGTGGACCTCGCGGCGCTCCCGGAGAACGACCCGGAGACGTTCCGGTCGTTGAAGGCCGCCGACACCATCGGGGTCTTCCAGGTCGAGAGCCGGGCGCAGATGGCGACGTTGCCGCGGCTGCGTCCGGACTGCTTTTACGACCTTGTGGTGCAGGTGGCGATCATCCGGCCGGGGCCGATCCAGGGCGACCTCGCCCATCCGTACCTGCGTCGGCGCACGGGCGAGGAGGCGGTGACCTACTACGACGAGCGGCTGGAGCCGGTGCTGCGGAGGACCCTTGGCGTGCCGCTGTTCCAGGAGCAGATGCTGGAGATGGCGATGGTGATGGCGGACTTCTCCGGGAACGAGGCCGAGGAGCTGCGCAAGGCCCTGAGCTTCCACCGGTCGGAGGAGCGGATGGTGCGGGCGAAGGCGAAGCTGCTCGCGGCGATGCGGGCGAAGGGGGTGCCGGACTCCACGGCGGAGCGTGTCGCGCAGGCGGTCGGGTCGTTCGCGCTGTACGGATTTCCCGAGTCGCACGCCATCAGCTTCGCGTTGCTCGCCTACGCCAGCGCGTGGCTGAAGGTGCATCGGGCCCCGGAGTTCTACGCCGCGTTGCTGAACAACCAGCCCATGGGCTTCTATTCGCCGGCGACCCTGGTCGCGGACGCCAAACGCCATCGGGTCCAGGTGCGCCCCGTCTGCATCGCCCGCTCGGAATGGGACTGCGCGATCCTCGAGGACGGCTCGCTCCGGCTGGGGCTCCGGCAGGTGCAGGGCCTGCGCCGCGAATCCGCCGAACGCCTGCTCGCCGAGCGGCGCCGTGAGCCCTTCGGCTCCATGGCGGACTTCCTCGGCCGCTGCGGACTCTCGCAGCACGAGCGCCGCACGCTGGCCTCGATCGGCGCCTTGAACGCGCTTTCGGCGCATCGCCGGGCCGCGCTGTGGGACTCCGAGCAGCCGCCGCGTCCCGAGGAGCTCTTCCAACCGACGCCGGTCGACGGCGGTCCGCTGCGGCCCATGGATCCCGGCGAACGTCTCCAGGCCGACTACGCCGGCCTACGGCTCAGCACCGGGCCGCATCCGATGGCGCTGCTCCGGCCGGCGATCCCCGACGTCTGGCGCGCCGCGGACCTCGTCCTCGGCCACGACGGACAGTTCATCCGAGTCGCCGGGCAGGTCGTCTGCCGCCAGCGCCCCGGCACGGCCAAGGGCGTCTGCTTCGTGAGCCTCGAGGACGAGACCGGGATCACCAACGTCATCGTCTCGCCCGAGATGTTCGAGGCCCTGCGCCTGACCATCACCACCGAGCCGTTCCTCGAGGTCGACGGCGTGATCCAGCTGCGGCACCGGACGATCCACGTGTCGGCCCGGGCGATCCGTCGCCTGGCGCACGAGGGGCTGCACACCGCCGAGTCGCACGACTTCGGCTGATCGAAGCGGAAGGGATTGGCACGCGAAGCCGCGAAGCCGCTGAGGGGTGGGGAGGAAACCGCTTGTGGCCGTGGCGGCCACGCCACGGTCCCGTCTTCTCGGGAATGGTTCGATTCCCCGTCGCGCTCGGCCATGCCTCAGCCGCCCTTACACCACCTCGACCGGGCACTTGGGGATCGCGTCGAGGAAGGCCTGTCCGTAGCGCTTGGTGAGCACGCGGTTGTCCAACACCACGACGATGCCGGAATCGGACTTGGTCCGGATCAGCCGACCGACGCCCTGGCGGAACTTCAGGATCGCCTCGGGCAGGCTGAAGTCGCCGAAGGAGTTCCCGCCGGCCGCCTCGATGCGTTCGATGCGGGCCTCGACCAGCGGATGGTCGGGCACCGCGAAGGGCAGTCGGGTGATGATGACGTTGCTCAGGGCCTCGCCGGGGACGTCCACGCCCTGCCAGAAGCTGTCCGTGCCGAAGAGCACGGAATCCACGTTCTCCTTGAACTTCTCCAGCATGGTCGAGCGTGGGATGCCGGTGTTCTGCACGTAGCACTCGATCCCGAGCCGCTCGAAGAACGGCTCCATCCGTCCCGCGACCTGCTGCATCAGTCGGGAATTGGTGAAGAGCACGAACGCCTTGCCGTGGGTCTGCCGGATGAAATGCTCGATCCAGCGCACCAGGGCGTCCTCGTAGCCCGCGTCCCGAGGGTCCGGCATCTTGCCGGCGACGTACACGCGCATCTGCGTCGGGTAGTCGAAGGGCGATCCGACCTGCAGCCCGAGGGCGTCGTCGCCGCCGACGCGTCCCGCCACGTACCGCAGGGCGGGCACGTTCCCCGCGCGACGCAGGCCGAGCGTCGTCGAGGCGGCCTCGGGAGCCGGTTGGCCGGCGATGCGGACGTCCTGCGGCGGCTTCTGGCCCAGGGTCGCGGGCAGCTCGCCGCCGCTGGTGCCGAGGGTGGCGCTGGTGAGGATCACCGAGGTGCCGGCGGCGAACAGCCTCTGCCGGAGGTAGTCGGCGACGTCCACCGGGGCGGCGTTCAGGGAGAGGTTCCGCTGCGTCCGGCCGCTGCGTTCCACCCAGTACACGTGGTCCTCCTCCGCCTGCTGGAGGAAGGTGGCCACCGCCATCTTGAGGTCCCCGAGCCGGCGGTTGCATTCCATCAGTTCCTCGCCCGTCTCCTTGTCCTCGGTCTGCTGGATCAGCTGGTGGATCTCCTCGCGCAGACGCTGGATGGGCAGGGTGAGGTTGTCCTGGACGAGGTCGGGCCGCCGGATGCGGAGTTCGTTCCATGGGCGGCCGCCGGATGCGGACTCGGCGCCGGGCGTCGGGCTGGCGGGGCGTGCCGGTGCCGCGGCGGATCCCTGGACGGCGAGGTCGTTGCAGGAATCCTCGACCCGGCCGAAGAAGTCGTCCGACTCCTTGAGCAGGTCCGCGACGAGCCGGACGTTGGCGCCGGAGCGGAGGGCGGCGAGGATGCCCTTCTCGGTGCGGGGATTCCACAGGCGCTGGAGCGCGTAGCGGACCTGGCCCGAGGAGACGCTCACGCCGATGTGCCGCGCGGCGACGTGTTCCACGGTGTGGGCCTCGTCGAAGACCACGAAGTCGTTGCGGAAGAGCACGCCGCCCTCCTGCTCCTCGTCCACGCCGTTGAGCAGGGTGAAGAACAGCGTGTGGTTCAGCACGAGGACGTCGGCGCCGAGGATCCGCTGGCGGGCCCGTTGGAAGAAGCAGGCGCAGCCGGCCTTGGCGAAGTCGCTTTGGAAGCCGCACTTCTTCGGCGTGCAGAGGCCGCGTTCGGAGCAGACGTGCTCCCAGACCTTGGGATCCGGCTCCTCGTCGAAGTCGCTCAGGGAACCGTCGGTCGTCTCCTGGCTCCACTCGTAGATGCGCTTCAGCTCGTTGATCTCGGGCGAGGTGAAGAGCGAGTCGGACTGCTGCATGGCCTTCTGGAGCCGGCGTGTGCAGAGGTAGTTCGACCGGCCCTTGAGCATGGCGAAGGAGAACTCCGCCGGCAGGACCTTGCGCAGCACCGGGAGGTCCTTTTCCACCAACTGCTCCTGGAGGTTGATGGTGTGGGTGCAGACCACCGCCTTCTTCTTTCGGGCTACCGCGTACAGGATCGAGGGAACCAGGTAGGCGAAGCTCTTGCCCACGCCGGTGCCGGCCTCGACGAGCAGGTTCCGGCCGTCCTGGAGCACCGACGCCACCGCCATGGCCATCCGCTGCTGCTCGGGCCGGTACTCGAAGTTCTTCGCCTTCGAGAACAGGCCGGTCGGGGAAAAGATCTCCTCCACCTGCGCCACGAGGTCGGGCGCGGTGTTCCCCGAGGAGGTGTCGGCCAGCGAGATCACACGCCGACTCTACGGGTGGAAACGTTGGATGTCTTGTCCCGGGCGGCGCGGGTGCCGGATTCCCGTCCGGCGTTCGGGACGCGATTTCCGCTGCCGGGTGTTGGCAGGACGGCTGTTTGCGCCCCAGCATGCCGGTGAATGCTCCTGGTCGAGCCCAACTCGTTCCGGCCGCCTCCTCTCCTGGGCAATCCACACATCCAGACCGTCCTGCCGGCGTTGTTCCGGCGGATCCGGCGGGTGCCGTGGCGACGGGAGCGGTTGGGCCTGGTGGACGGCGACTTCCTCGACCTCGACTGGCTGAGCCAGGCCTCCCCGAGGCTGCTCATCATCTCCCATGGGCTGGAGGGTTCGTCCCGGGGAACCTACGTCGTGGGCCTCGCCCGGGCCGCCGCGCGGGCCGGATGGGATGTGCTCGCCTGGAACTTCCGCGGATGTTCGGGCGAGATGAACCGCCTGCCGCGCTTCTACCACAGCGGCGCCACGGAGGACCTGGCTGCGGTGGTGATGCATGCGGTGAAGTCCCGCCAGTTCCGCTCGATCGCGGTGGCGGGCTTCAGCCTCGGCGGCAACCTGACGCTCAAGTTCCTCGGCGAGGGGAATCCCGCCGCCGAACACGTGCAGGCCGGTGTCGCCATCTCGGTTCCGTGCGACCTCAAGTCGTCGGCCGAACGCATGGCGCAGCCCGCGTGCGCCTTCTACATGCGGCGGTTCCGCAGGGACATCCTCGCCAAGTGGGAGCGGAAACGTCGGCGCTTCCCTCAGCTCATCCCCCGACCCGACCCGACCCGCCACCGGACCTTTCGTGATCTCGACGACGTCTTCACGGCGCCGATCCACGGCTTCGGGACAGCGGAGCGCTACTGGGCCGAGTGCTCCGCCAACGCCTACCTGGCGGGCATCCGAAGGCCGGTGCTAGTGATCAACGCGCAGGACGATCCGTTCCTCACGCCCGAATGCCATCCGATCGAGGCGGCGCGACGCAGCGACCTGCTGCACCTCGAGTTGACGACCCGCGGAGGCCATGTGGGCTTCCTCGACCGCTTGCGTTCACGGGACGACCTCTGGTCCGAACGCCGAGCCGTCGCCTTCCTCGAAAGCGTCGTGCGGGCGGAGGAAGGGTGAGTGGTTGTCTGTTGTCCGTGGTCCGTGGTCCGTGGTCCGTGGTCCGTGGTCCGTGGTCCGTGGTCCGTCGATTCTGGGTCGGATGAGCGGAGTCAAGACTCCGGTTCCCAACCGATGCGATGACTGCGCACGCCGCCGCCCGCCACCGCCCGACGGACAACTGGCAATTGGCAACGGACAACTGACAACTGACAGCCGGCTTGCTCTTTGCCCGGTTTCGGCGATGAAGCGGGAATGCGTTTCCTCGGTTCGTTGTGGGTTCTCTGTGGCTGCGTGGCCGTCTCTGTCTCGGCGGCGGATTGGCCGCGCTTCCTCGGGTTGCGGATGGACGCCTCGAGTCCGGAAACGAATCTCCTCGACCGGATCCCGGCCGGAGGACCTCCCGTGTTGTGGGACAAGGCGGTCGGGACCGGCTACTCGGCACCGTCCGTGGCCGGCGGCAGGGTGTTCCTCTTCCACCGGTTGGGCAGCGAGGAGTTGCTGGAGGCCTGGGACGCCGCTACGGCGAAGCCGCTGTGGAAGCACTCCCAACCAACCCGATACCGCGATCCCTACGGCTACAACGACGGTCCCCGTTGCGCCCCACTGGTCGAGGGCGGACGGGTGTACACCTTCGGCGCCGAGGGCTTGCTGACCTGCGTGGACGCCGCAGACGGGAAGCAGGTCTGGCAGCGGCGGACCTCGGAGGAGTTCCAGGTCCCTGAGGCCTTCTTCGGCGTCGGCAGCACCCCCGTGCTGGAAGGAGGCCGGTTGCTGGTGATGGTCGGCGGACAGCCGGACTCCACCGTCGTGGCCTTCGATCCCAAGGACGGCAAGACCCTGTGGCAGTCGGTGGGTTCGCGGAACTGGACCGGCAAGCCGATGTTGGGATGGCCGGGCGACCAGAAGGTGCAGTGGAAGCCGTGGGAGAAGACCGCGAGCTACGCCTCGCTCATCCCGGCGACCGTCGGCGGACGCCGCGTCGTCCATGCCGTCACGCGGCAGGGCCTGGTGGTCCTGGATCCCGCGGACGGCACGCCGCTCTTCAGCCGTTGGTTTCGGGCGCGGGTGGACGAAACGGTGAACGCGATGACGCCGTTGGTGGTGGGCGACGAGGTGTTGATCTCCAGCGCCTACTACCGGTCCGGGTCGGTGTTGCTGCGGGGCGGCGCCGGGGCGACGAACTTCACGGAGGTGTGGAAGGGGTTGGGCCTGGAGATGCATTGGAGCCAGCCGATCTTGGTCGGCGGGCACGTGTACGGCTTCAGCGGACGGAACGAGCCGGATGCGGTCCTGCGCTGCGTGGAGTACGGGACCGGCGCGGTGAAGTGGGAACGTCCCGAACGGTGGCCGCCGCACAGCGCGGAACAGCCTCCCGTGTTCGGACGCGGCTCCCTCCTCCTGGCGGACGGTCTGCTGTATGCGTTGGGGGAAGGAGGCCTCTTCGGGATCTTCCGTCCCGGCGCCGAGCGCTGCGAGGAACTCGGCCGCTGGCAGGTTCCGACGATGACCTATCCCTGCTGGGCGGGACCGGTGCTTTCCGACGGACGCCTGTTCCTGCGTAACGAACGGCGCATGGTGTGCCTCGATTTGAGGAAGGTGGCGCCTGCGCCGAAGCCTTGAGTCCGCCATATCCGGTGCCGCCGTCGCGTTGACGCCCCGGGCGGACACCCTAGTCTCGGCAGACTGATGAAGTCCTTCTGGTTGGCGGCCGCTGCCGCTTCGATGGTCGCCCTTCGCGCTGAGAGCCTCCTGCACGCCTGGAGTGCGGGTTGGCTGGAGAACGACCTCGTGGTCAACACCGACCGGCACTACACCCACGGAACGCTCTTCTCGCACTTCCTCGGGGAACATCCCGAGGGTGACGGCAGCCGTGTGGACCGCCTGGCCACCTGGCTTCCCTCGATGGGGCAGGGCGGGGGGCCGTCCCGCTGGGGCGCGAGTCTCGGGCAGAACATCTACACGCCGGACGACAACCTGCAGACCGCGCTCGTTCCGAACGACCGTCCCTACGCCGGCTACCTGTACACCTCGTGGCATCTGGCGCGGCGTGGGCCGGTGGGCCGGGCCGGAGTGGCATCTCAGGACACGTGGACGCTGGACCTGGGGATCGTCGGTCCGGGATCCGGCGCGGAACAGGCGCAGAACACCGTCCACCGCATGCGCAACTTCCAGGAGGCGCTCGGCTGGGGGAACCAGCTGCAGAACGAACCGGCGGTGAACCTGAAGTATGCACGTGTAGTCCGGCTGTCCTCCGGCACCCCGGGCGGCTGGGAGTCCCAGTTGCTGCCGCACTACGGCGTCTCTGCGGGGACGGTGTTCACGTTGGCGGCGGTGGGAGCCCAGTTCCGCATGGGATGGAACCTGCCCGAGAACTTCGGCCACCGGAACATCGGCGACCTGATGCCGGCGATCGGCGGGCGCACCGGAGAGGAGACCTCGCACTGGTCCTTGCAGCTGTTCGCCACGGCCGAGGGACGCGTCGTCGGCTGGAACATGCTGCTTGACGGCAACATCTACCACGACAGCCACAGCGTGGACAAGAGACCGGTCGTCGGGGAGTTCAAGGGAGGTGCTTCGATCGGGTACCGCGCGGTCTCCCTGACCCTGATGCAGGTGGTCCGGAGCAAGGAGTACGACCTGCAGTCGTCCATCGACACCTACGGATCCCTGGCCTTGGGCGTCAGTTGGTGACGCGCGACGGGCGCGGCGTTCCCGTCCACTTCATCCGGGACGTGACGAATTCCCTCCCGCGGTGCAACGTCGGATGATCCAGCCAATGAACCTCCCGCTCCATCAGCAGATCGCCCGGGCCGGATCGCGCCGGCAGTTCCTTGCCGGTGCCGGACTCGGTCTCGGGGCGATGGCGATGCAGGCGCTTGGTGGGGCCGCCCCGCAGGCCCCTGCGGGACCCTTGGCGGTGCGACCGCCGACCGGACGTCCACGCGCCAAGTCGGTGATCTACCTGCACATGAGCGGCGCGCCGCCGTCGCTGGACCTCTTCGACTGGAAGCCGGAGCTGAAGCGCCTGCACATGCAGCCGTGTCCGGACTCGTTCCTGAACGGCAAGCGGTTCGCCTTCATCAAGGGCGTGCCGAAGATGCTGGGTTCACCCTACGCCTTCCGTCAGGCGGGACAGGCGGGCGGGTGGTTCAGCGAGATGGTGCCAAACATGGCCCGCATCGCCGACGAGATCACCGTGGTGCGGTCGATGAGCACGGACCAGTTCAACCATGCGCCGGCGGAGCTGTTCCTGTTCACCGGGGCGCCGCGGTTCGGGAACGCGTCGATGGGTTCCTGGATCACGTACGGCATCGGGTCCGAGAACCAGGACCTGCCGGGATTCGTGGTACTGCTGAGCGGCGGGACCGATCCGACGGGCGGCAAGGCGCTCTGGGGATCCGGTTTCCTGCCCAGCGTCTACCAGGGGGTGCAGTGCCGTTCCTCCGGGGATCCGATCCTGTATTCCAGCGACCCGGCCGGTCTTGGCCGCGAGGCGCGCCGCCGCACGCTCGACACGCTCCGCTCGTTGAACCAGCGCGAGGCGGCGACTTTCGGCGACCCGGAGACCCTGACCCGCATCGAGCAGTACGAACTCGCGTACCGGATGCAGGTGACGGTTCCCGACACCTTCGACCTGAAGCGCGAACCGGAACACGTGCGGGCGCTCTACGGCGCCAAGCCCGGGGAGGCCTCGTTCGCCAACAACTGCCTCCTCGCCCGCCGACTGGTGGAAAGGGGCGTCCGGTACATCCAGCTGTTCGACTGGGGATGGGACATCCATGGAACCAGTCCGGGCGACGACCTGATGAACGCCTTCCCGAAGAAGTGCCGGGACGTGGACCAGGCCTGCGCGGCCCTGATCCTCGACCTGAAGCAGCGCGGAATGCTGGACGACACCCTGGTGATCTGGGGAGGCGAGTTCGGCCGCACACCGATGAACGAGGCCCGAGGCGGTTCGACCTTCCTCGGGCGCGACCACCATCCGGGCTGCTTCACCATGTGGATGGCCGGCGGCGGGATCCGGGCCGGCGGCGTGTATGGCGCCACCGACGAATTCGGCTACGGCATCGTGGAGAATCCGGTGAGCGTCCGCGACCTCCAGGCCACGGTGCTGCATCTCATGGGGCTGGATCCGTACCGCATGCACTTCTCCTATCAGGGCCTCAACCAACGCCTCATCGGCCCCACCGACGAAGGCCGCGTGGTGAAGGGGATCCTCGCGTAGGGAGCCGGAACGGCCTTAATCTTGGTCTTAATCTTAATCTTAATCTTAATCTTACTCACAGTTCTGAGACCCGATTCCCGCCGATGGGGATGGGAGAATTGAGATTAAGATTAAGATTAAGATTAAGACCAAGAACGGAGCGCCAAGTTTCCCCAGGGCGGCCGCTTAGCGGAGGTCCGGCATCTTCTTGAAGCGGGCGAGGGCGTCCTTGCGCCAGTCGGCGGGTGCCGACTTCTCAGTGGAGGCGGGTCCGGCAGGCCTCTGGGATCCGGCCGTCGCCTCCTTCTCCGGTGTGGCGTTTTCCAAGCTGGCGTCAGGTGTCTTCTGCGTCGCCGAAGCGCGTGCTTCAAAGAAGGAGCCGGTGCCGTAGCCGCCGAACGCCGATGTGGCGGGAGCGGGTGACTTGGGGGCCTCGGCCACTGACGGGCGTGCGGGCTGGGGCAGGGGCGGCGGCGTGGACGACTCGGAGGGAAGCCAATGCATGCGCACCGCGGGCGCATGGCCGAGCTGCACGGTGACGGCTGAGAGCTCGAAGCCGCGGAACGCGACGTCGTCGGCGGTGTTCCTCGCCCGTTCCAGGGCGGCGAGGATCGCGAGCAGGGTGCGTCGGTCACCGCAGGCGGCGAGGAGGCGGTCCGGGGATTCCACGGCGCGTCCCGTGCGTTCCAACAACACGAGGACCCGAGGCGAGGCGCCCTGTTCCATGTCGATGCCCTTCAACCGGAAGCCCGCCCGCAGGAAGAGTTCATCCGCGCCGTCCAGTTCCGAGAGCTTGGACGCGATCGAGGTGTCGGTGTCGGCCCGGAGGTCGGTGAGGGTTCCCTCGATCTCACCCCGCAGCTCCTGGAGCCGGCCGGCGGTGCCCTGGATGGCCTCGCGCAACTGGGCGGCGCGGGCGGGTGCGGCGTCGATGGCGAGGCGGACCTGCTCGGCCCTTTGGCCGAGCGCCTTCAGGCGTGCGAGGAATTGGCTCATGGTGTCGGCTCCGTGCTAGTTGGGTCGGCTTCGGTTCAGGACGTTGTGAAGGCGTTCGAGGAAGGCCTGCTCGTTGGCGAGCATCTCCTGGGTGACCTCCACCTCGACGGTGCCCTGGCGGGCCCGGGCGGCGAGCAGTTCCCGGGCGGCCTGCAGGTGGTCCCGCTGCTGTGCCGCGAGGTCCTTCAGGGTCGCCAGGGTGCTGTGCACCATCTCGAGCTCGTGGTTCACGGTCTCGATGCGGATGCCGCCCTCGGCCTCCTTCGACGCCGCAGAACCCGCCCGCCGCAGGTCTTCGCCGAGCGCCCGCAGACCCTCGACGATGCGTTCACCGAGAAGGCCCGTCGAAGGCTCCTGCTGCGATGTCGGACCAAGGCGTTCAGCAAGGACGCCGCGCAGCGAGTCGAGTCCGGCGGCGAGGGAGGCGGTGTCGACCCGCAGCGGCTCCCGCGGGCGGTTGGCGGCCTCGGCGAGGGTGGTCTGGATGGACTCCAGCCCGGCCTGGAAGAGCGAGAGCTGCGAAACCAGCCGGCCCACCGGGTCCGCGCCGTCCGCGCCACGGGTGTACTGGTTCCGACGGAAGGTCTTCCGGATGTCCTCCCAACGGGCGGCGTCGGCCGGCGTCAGGGTTCCCATCATCTCGCGGAACTTCAGCAGGTTCGCCTCGGCGCCGGTGGTCAGCGTCTGGGACTCGCCGCGGTAGTGGGCGTCGACCAGGGCCGTCACCTCGGAGGCCTCGAGGATCGGCACGACCTTCTCGGCGAGCCGGTTCATGTTGCGGTAGGAACCCTGGAGCTTGAACGGCGGCTCGGTCCGGAACTCGTCGGCCTGGGCCGCGGAAGCGATGTACTCGGCGTTGACCCGCATCAGGGTGTCGCGGATCGCGGCAAGCTTGGTCAGGACGGAAAGGATCTCGTCGAGTTCCTGCGCGGAGTAGGCGCCCTCGAGGGCCGCGGGGTCGCGGGTGCCGGTCTCGGCCATGCGGATGAGCGCGCGGATGTCGGCGGGGGCGCGATTGGCAAGCGGCGCGAGGACCGCGTTGGAGGTGATGGCGTTCTCCAGGTAGCTGGCCCGGAACCACTCGGCGTTGCCACCGATGATGTCGCCCAGGTTGTAGGTGTCGGCGCGGTTCGCGAGCATGTCCGGAATCCGGAACTTCTGCCCGCTCTCGGTGTACGGGTTGCCGGCCATCACCACCACCACCTTGCGGCCGCGGAGGTCGTAGGTCCGCGGCTGCCCACGCCACACGCCCTCGATCTTCCGCTGGCCGTCGCAAAGCGAGATGAACTTCTGCAGGAACTCCGGCGAGCAGTGCTGGATGTCGTCGATGCAGATGAGCGCGTTGTCGCCCATCTCGAAGGCGAGGTTCAGCTTGTGGATCTCCTCTCGGGCCGCGGCGTTGGGCGCCTCGGCGGGATCGAGCGAGGTGACGTTGTGGCCGATGGCCGGGCCGTTGACCTTGACGAAGACGATGCCGAGGCGGCTGGCGACGTACTCCAGCAGGGTCGTCTTGCCGTAGCCGGGAGGCGACACGAGCAGGAGCAGGCCCATCAGGTCGGTGCGCTTCGCCGACCCGGCGGCGCCGATCTGCTTGGCGAGGTTGTCGCCGACCAGGGGCAGATACACGCGGTCGGTGAGCTGGTTCCGGACGAACGACGAGAGGACCCGCGGCTTGAACTCGTCGAGCCTAAGTCGGCGGCGTTCCCGGTCGATCAGTCGGGACTTGGCCTGGTGGTAGGCCTCGAAGCGCGGCACGTCCTCGGCCTCGAACGAACGCAGACGCGGGACGAACTCGAGGTAGTCGAACCCGAGTTGGCTGCCCTGGATGCGGGGATGGGATCCGCGGAGGCCCTCGAGGGTCTCCCGGCCCGAGGCGTCCACCACGGTGCGCGCCAGGGCGTCGCCGCAGAACACCAGCGCCGCGGTCTCTTCCAGCAGCCGCAGCCCTTCCATGCCGTCGGTGGTCCGCAGGAAAGCCCCAACCCAGTCGCGCACCAGCTCGAACTCCGCGGCCGGATCGCCGGCGAGGCCCTTCCGGGCGGACTCGAAGGCCGCCTCCGCGCCCTTCACCTCGAGTTGCAGCCGGAAGGCCGTCGCCCGTTGGTCCGCCTCGCGCGTGACGGTGAAGGCGTCGCCGTCGGACAGCTCGTGGAAGAGGCACGCCGCCGCGTCCGGCGCGACCGTGTCGGGGTACAGCGGGACCGCGGCAAGGAACCCGCGGACCTCGGACTCGAGCGCGGCGACGTAGGCCTTCTGCACCGGGTCGCCGGGGAACAGCCGGTTGCGTTCGGCGAAGGCGCGGAGCTTCAGTCGCCACGTCTTGCGCGTCCCTTCGGGACAGAAGCGGGTCCACCAGACGGCGGCGCAGGCCCGCGCGGCCGGCGAGAAGCGTGCACGTCGGAGGGCCAGGTGGCTGCGGAGCAGGGCGGAGAGGATGCGGAGGGCGTCCTCGTCATGGACGCCCTTGGTGTAGCCCTCGGAATAGCGGGCGGCCATGAACTCCTGCACCACGCCGAGGGCGGCGGCGGGATCCAGCGCGAGGAAGGCTTCCGGGGTTTCCGGAAGTCCGGGCCGCCCATCCGCCATCAGCGCGGCCCCCGGGGTCTCAAGTCGACGGAAGACCAGCCAGGCGAGGAACTCGGCGCGGTAGACACGGGCGTTCTCCGAGCCCACCTCCTGGTCCCAGACGCCGCGCGTCGCGAGGAAGTCGGCATCCGTGACCGGGTCGAAGTAGCGGGTGCTGGTCAGGTGGAAGTGCGGCTCCTCATCGCGCTGCACGAGGGTCAGGTCGAGCGGCTGGGTGTTGACGTTGAACCGGTGCTTCCCGAGCTGGATCACCGCGGTTCCGTCGACGAACAGCTCCTGTCGGTCGCGCAGCTGCCGGACAGCCTCCTGCTGTACGGACTTGAGCCTGCCCTGGAGGTCGTCGGCCTTGACCGTATCCCCCAACGCGAGCAGCTGGTCGATCGTCTCCCGGACCTTCGCGGTCATCAGGTCCGACGCCATGTAGCTGTTGATCTCCTCGGTCGACTGGAAGCCGGCGAGGCGGTTCTGGACGACCTTGAGGATGCGCTCGGCGGCGGAGACGAGGGCGGCGGCGCGGCGGTTGCGCTGTTCGACGAGCGCCAGCTTGCGCTGCTCGAAGGCCTCGTGGAACTCGGTGCGTCGTTCGGCGAGTTGGACCGTGAACTCGTCGAACCCGGCGAAGGCCCCCTCCAGCTCCTCCAGCTGGACGGTGAGCCGGTTCAGCAGCTCGTCGCACTTCTCGGGCGTGTCGCACAGGTCGAGGAAGCCCGACGCCGACTGCCCGAGCAGCTTGAGCTGGGCGTGGAATCGGGCCGAACCCTCGGAGGCGACGAGCCCCTCCAGGCGCTTCCTCAGCGCCGCCCGGACGCGGTTCAGCGTGGCGTACACCGCGGTGATCCCGTCGAGGATCCGGGTGGTCTCCGTGGCGTCGTCGATGCGCAGGCCGTTGACGACCTCGACCAGCATCTCGAGCTCGGCGGCGGACGCGGTGACCTCCTTCTCCAGCGCACGGCCGTCCGCGGCCTTGGACACGGTGTCCACCGCCGCGAGACGGGCCTCGGCCTGACGTCGGTACGGTTCCAGGGCCTCGGGCCGCAGCAGGAACTTCACGCAGCCCGCGGACACCGCCTCCAGGTGCCCGGCGACCTCCTTCTCCAGCGCGGCGAGGGCGTCGACGTCGATGTAGCGGACCTCGCGGAGGGTGATGAGTTCGCCCCGGAGATGGCGCAGCGCGGTGAGGTTCTGGACGAAGTCGGCGAGGGCGTCCTGGCTGGCGCGGCGCAGGGCGAGGAACCGTTCCTGACACCGCTTGCGGATGTCGACGACCCGTCCCGCGGCTTCCTGGCGGAGGCGGCGGACCTTGGCGAACTCGTCCACCGCGGCGTCGGCCACGGACCGGACCTGGGCGACGGCCTCGCGGACGCCGAAGCCCTCCTCGGACCCGAGCCAGGGGTAGGCGTCGAGCACGGCGGTGCAGCGGCGGACGAGGTCGCGGTAGAGCTCGGCGTACGGGTTGTCGCGCCCCGAGAGCGCCAGCACCTCGTTGCACTCCGCGAGGCAGCGGACGACGTCCTTGTTCCCGACCTGGTACAGGAAGGCGTCCTTCTGCCCGGCGGGTTCCTGTCCGACCTGGTGGAACGGGGTCTGGCGGAGCTGGACCTGGTGGTGCTTCTGCGGCACGGCGTCCGCCCGGAACAGCGCGAGGTGCCCGTTCGGGAAGAGCGAGAAGCCGTGGCAGACGATCCGTTCCTCGATCTTCTGTCCGATCAGCCGGTAGGGCAGGAGGGCGTATTCGCCGGCCTCACGGCTGAAGAAGACGAAGAGCGAATCCTCGCCGTTGGGGGCGTGCACGATCCGTTCGAGCACCATCGTCTCCTCGCGGCTCTCGAACTCCTTCAGCTCCCCGGTCGCGAGGTAGTAGCCGGTGGGGAACACGAGTCCATGCTCCTCAGGCAGGCGCGCGCAGCTCTGTCCGAGGGCGTCCACGCGGACCGCCGACTGCAGCTTCTCGTTGAAGATGAAGAACCGCGCGGCCGGTTCCTTGTAGGGGCGGATCCGCAGCAGGATCAGGTGCCCCAGCCGGGCGTAGGCGATCTCGGCGTCGTCGACCTTCTGGTGTCGGTCCACCACCGGCTCGGAGTACACGCCCTCGCCGGTCGCGGTGTTGTCCTCGACCTTGATCGTCAGGTCGCCGCCGACGCATTCCACGAACACGCGGTCCTCGATGGAGACGTGCGGGTGGTCGCCGTAGCGGAACGACTCGCGGTCCGGCGTGAGCCATCGGAAGTCGTACTGCGGCGGAAAACCGATGCGGCGGAACTCCGCCTCGGCGCGTCCGTCGACATAGGAGGGTGCGCCTCCGTTCCAGACCCACTTGAACACCGCGATGTCCCCCGGCCCGGCCCCGGTCCGGAACACCATGTAGAGGTGGCCGTCGATGAGGGAGAACTTGGAGAAGACGGTGCGGTCGTAGACCTGGTACAGGCGCTTGAAGTCGCCGAGGAACCGGCGGTCCTGCAACGGATCCAGCGGCGACTCGCGGAAGAACCCGGTGGACTCGTCGCGGGCGAACACCGCGAACACGTCGCCCAGGTCGACCTCCTTCTTCAGCCCAAACTGGACGTTGAATCCGAAGAGGAAGCGGCCCGCGCCGAGTTCCACCATGTCCCGCGGGATGCAGTTGTTGGCGGTGGTGACTCGGTCCGCCTGGAGCAGCTTCGACTCGATGCGGCCGAAGACCTCCTGGCGGCGTCCGTCGAGCCGGCCCATGCGTTCGCGGAGCGTGCCGGAGGCGTCGGCGAGGCGTTGCCGCAGCAGGTCGTATGTGGCGCCGCCGAGCGTGGCCGGCGCCGCGGGTGGTACGGGGACGTCAGGGTTTTTGGTGGGCGTGGGATCGGCCATGGGGGTGGCGATTTCCGGGGAAGGTGGGGTTCACGCGGACACGGACCGCCCGCGGGCGGCGGTCCGTGTCCGTCCGGGATCAGCCCTCGAGGGCCTTGCGGGCGGGAACCTCGCCGAGGCCCTTCGCCTGCACCGCGGCCAACGCCTCGCCGATGGTCTGCTTCAGGGCGGGTTCTCCGGCCGAGGCCGCGAGCCGCACGAGGAGCGCGGAAAGCGTCAGGTTCTTCAGGTCCGCGGTGCCGATGCCGAAGTCGGACACCCACTTGCGGAGCTGCGACTTGAACCGCTCCGGATCGCCGTTGAAGAACGTCTCCTTGATGTCGGTGAGCGTGGCGCTGTTCTGCACCATGCGGTCGACCGACTTCCCGGTGCCGATGCTGCGGACGACCTTCTCGAAGAAGTCGTTCTCGCCTCCGACGATGTCGATCTTGGCGTGGCGCAGGGCCTCGGAGACCACCCCGGCGTTGGCCTGGGCCACGTCGCGCTGGACGTGGATGGCGGCCAGTTCGACGTCGCGGTCCTTCTGCAGGCGGAGCTTGAACTCCTCGTGCTCGCGTCCGGCCTCGTGCAGCAGCTTCATCGCCTCGGCCTTCTGCTGGATGGCCTTGGCCTCGGCGGAGCCCCGGGCCTCGATGCCGGTGGCGGCGGCGAGTTCCTTCACCCTCGAGCCCTCGGCCTCGGCGGCCGCCTGGGTCTGGGTGTTCTCGGCCTGGACCGTGCCCTTGGCCTTGGACACCTCGGCCTCGGCGAGGCCGACCTCGCGGATGGCGACCGCCTCGGACTTCCGCGCCTCGGCGCGGGCGACGACGACCTTCGCCTCGGCCAATCCCTTGGCCGCCTCGCGGGCGGCGGTGGCCTCGGCGTCCTGCACGGCGGCATGGCGCTTCCGGTCGGAGGCGCGCGCCTCGGCGTCGGCCATCGTCTGCATGCGTTCGGCGTCCCGCAGCGCGGCCTCGCGGGCGGCCTCCGCGGCGGTGATGGTCCGGATCTTCTCGGCCTCGGAGAGGTTCCGCTCCGACTCCTTCTGCGCCTCGGACGCCACGACCTTCTCGGTCTGGTCCTTCTTCGCGTTCATCTCGGCCTCGATGAGCGTCACCTCGCGGACCCGCTCGGCGGTCATGCGCGCCTCGATGTTGCGCTTCTCCTCCTCCTGCTGGGTGACGGCCTTCTGCTCGGCGACCACGGTCGCGCGGCGGCGTTCCACCTCGACGGCGGCCTCGGCGACCTTCACCTGGCGGTCCATGTCGGCCAGCGAGACGGTGCGCTCGCGGCGGACGCGAGCCTCCTCGCCCTCCTGGACGGCCTCCTGCTCGAGGCGCTGCTTCTCCTTGCGGACCGTGTATTCCCGCTCCTGCACGGCGCGGTTCATGTCCTCCTGGCGCAGGCGGATGGACTCCTCGGTCTCCAGGCGCTTGGACTCGACCTCCTGGCGGCGGGCCTCGATCACCTTGCGCGCCTCGGCCTCCTCGGTGGCCTTGACCTCGTTGATCGCGCGGGTCTGGCGGGCGGTGTCCTCCTCGTTGCGGCGCTTCTGCTCCCGCTTCGCGATGTCGGCGTCGGCGTTCTCCTTCTCCACCTGCACCTGCGCGCGCTGGGAGAACTCGTTCGCGCTGACCCGTTCGCGCTGGGTGATCTCGGTGATCTTCCTGATGCCTTCGGAGTCGAGCACGTTGCTCGGATCGTGCTGGTCCAGCGGGGTCTGTTCGAGGTAGTCGATGGCGACGTCCTGCAGCTGAAATCCGTCGAGATCCTTGCCGATCGTCAGCTGGATCTGCTCGCGGAACTTGATGCGTTCGGTGAACAGCTCGTGGAACTCCATCTGCTTGCCGGCGGTCTTGAGCGCCTCCGAGAACTTGGCCTCGAACAGCTCGCGAAGCTGGGCCATGTCGGAGACGCGTTCCGAGCCGAGCATCTGGGCGACCTTGCGGACGGACTCCGCCGTGGCGTCCACGCGGATGTAGAAGGCCACGGAGATGTCGGCACGGATGTTGTCCTTGCAGACCAGCCCGTCCTTCCCCTTGCGGTGGATCTCGAGCTTCTTCACGGAGATGTCCACCAGCTCGAGGGTCTGGAGCAGTGGGACGCGGATCATCCAGTCGAACGACACGCGCATGCCGCCGAGGCCGACGATGAGTCCCGCCTTTCCGGGTGGGATCTTGCGGATGGTGAGGGCCACGGCGACGAGGACCAACACGGCCAGGAAGGCGAGCGAGATCAGGATCGTGAGCATGGGTTTCTTGGGTTCGCGTTCTGCGGTTCCGGGAGGGTTGTCCGGCGCCCGTGCGTCGCCCGGATGGAACGGGCTTCGCTGGGGTGCCGGGCTGTGATTAGGGAG
Source organism: Akkermansia muciniphila (assembly GCA_945860685.1). GTDB lineage: Bacteria > Verrucomicrobiota > Verrucomicrobiia > Limisphaerales > UBA9464 > SXXZ01. The sequence continues at coordinate 6,005 of CAMASJ010000022.1, read as the reverse complement.
ACTGTCCAACCCCCGGGCGATTTGAAAGCCCGATGGCCGATTCCATCCGGCTCCGTTTCGGGACCGGGACCGGGACCGGGTGTCAGCCGCCAGAGGCGCGGCGGAGACGGTCGCGGATGCCGTCCCATTCGTCTCCCGGCGGGAGGGATTCGACGACGATGAGCGCGGCGCCCTGCGCGTCGCAGTCGTGCAGGTAGCCGTAGAAGGCTCGGGCGAAGGCTTCGGGGTCGTCGGGGATGAACGAGACGTTCGGGAAGCGTTCAGCGGAAGGGATCCGCGTGTGGGTCAGGATGTGGACGGGGCGTCCCCCGCTGAGTTCCGTGGCGATCTGGCGCGCCAGGTCCGAGTCGTCGGCCCAGTTCAAAACCCGGAGCCGTGCCCGCGGCGAGTAGTGCCGTGTCAGCTGGCCCGGGCTTCGAAGCGGTCCGTCGTCGGTGGATTCCGCGGACGCCGCCGTGGATTCCCGTGAGTCCGGATCGGCGGCATCGGCAACCTGCGCCGCGGTGATCACGCCGGGTCTCAGGATCCGCGGGAACGGGCCGGTCACGTCGACGACCGTGCTTTCGATCCCCACCGCGCATTGGCCGCCGTCGACGATGAGCGGGATGCGTTCACCGAGGCCCTGCGCGCAATGCTCGGCGCAGGTGGGGGAGAGGCGGTCGGAAGGGTTGGCGCTGGGGGCGGCGAGGGGGAATCCGCACTCGCGGATGACCGCCTGCATGAATGGGTGGGAGGGCCAGCGGATGCCGACGGTGGGACCGCCGGCGGTGACGACGTCGGGAATCCGCTCTGAGCGCGTCAGCACCAGCGTGAGCGGCCCCGGCCAGAACCGCGCTGCCAGACGGTCCGCCAAGGGCGTCCACTGCGCGCAGCATTCACGGGCAAGCGCGGCGCTGGCGACGTGGACGATCACGGGGTTGTGGGCGGGACGTCCCTTGGCCACGTAGATGGCCTCGACCGCGGACGCCGAGAAGGCGTTGGCGGCCAGGCCGTAGACCGTCTCCGTCGGAACCGCGACGACCCCTCCCGATCGCAGCACGGCGACGGTCCTCGCCACGGCGGCGGCGGACAACATCGGGGTGTGGGTGGGGAGGATCTCAGCGGGCATCGGTGGACGACGGTAGCGTTCCGCCGTTGCGGCGGGAACCGGAATGCGGGAGCCGGTTTCCCTGTTTACCGAAGGCGGTCCCGGGCCACAGTCGGGCTGTGGAAGGAAACAAGGTTACGGCAGAGATGGTGCGGTCGTGGAAGGGTGTCCGGCGATTCGGGGCCCTGACCGCCTACGACTACCCCGGGGCGCGGCTCCTGGACGAGGCCGGCGTGCCGGTCATCCTCGTGGGGGACTCGCTTGGAATGGTGGTGCTCGGGCATCCGGACACCACCCATGTGACTTTGGCGGACATGCTGCACCACCTTGCCGCGGTCGCCCGGGCCCGTCCGAGGGCGTTGGTCGGTGCGGACCTGCCCATCGGGACCTATCGCACCCCGGAGGAGGCGGTCGCGTCCTCGCGGTTGCTCGCGGACGCTGGTGCGGAATACGTCAAGGCGGAGGGCGGACGGGAGATTCTGCCGCAGATCCGTGCGATCGTGGCCGCGGGGATCCCGTTCATGGGTCACTTGGGAATGCTTCCGCAGCATGTTCTGGAAGAAGGGGGCAAGTACCGGGTGAAGGGCCGCGACGACGCCGGCCGGCTTGCGCTGCTGGAGGATGCACGGGCGCTGGAGACGTCGGGGGTGTTTGCCTGCGTGTTGGAGCTGGTGACGCCGCCGGTCGCGGCGGAGTTGACCCGGGAATGCCGTTCGATGGCCACCATCGGCATCGGGAGCGGTCCGGACTGCGACGGGCAGATCCTGGTGACCCACGACCTTGTGGGGGCGTTCCCGTGGTTCACGCCGAAGTTTGCGACCCCCTTGGCGCGGACCGGCGAGGCGGCGCGGGCAGCGGCGGCGCAATGGCTCAGCGCTGTGGCTGGGCGGTGAAGAACGGCAGCAGGATTCCTCCGAGCCGCTCTGGGAGAACGCTTTCCTTGTCCCGGTTCTTCAACGAGAGCCGGAAGGTCTTTCCCTGTCGTGTCTCCGACACAATGGTTTGGAAGGGGGCGCGGCTGTAGGAGGCCTCCGCGACGTTGAGGGTGGCCTGGGCGTCCTCGACCACGAACATGGGGTCCGTCTTCCAGCCTCCGGTCGAGACGCAGAGCGCGCCGAGCAGCTCCGTCTTGCCGCCGCCGACGGTGCGGATGAGCGTCCCGGACATCTCGCAGGTGAGGCCGAAGATCCAGACCGTGGCGTTGGTGTTGAGGATCTTGGTCCCCTCGTGGGCGATGTGGAACTGCCGTGCGAAGACGCGTTCGCGTTCGAAGACCCACGGGCCGGAGGAGCTGACGTTCTCGAGGAAGAGGTCGCCGTTACCGGGAATGGTGCGTCCCTGGATGCCGGCGCAGTCGCGTACGACCAGGGTGCGGCGTGTGGCCTTCTCGAAGAAGGTGGAGGCCTTCGAGGAGGTGATCTCGAGGCGTTCGAACAGCACGACGGGCGGTTCGCCGTCTTCCACCCGGAACGCGGGCGTTCCTGCGGGCAGGGCGAGCACCAGCCGGGCCTCGCAGCCGATGATCCGGCGGACCCGGCCGCGGAGCGTGACCGGCCGGTTGAAGGTCCAGACGCCGTTCGGAAAACAGAGCGTCGGCGCCCCGGAGTCGATCGCCTTCTGGACCGCGAGGGAGCAGTCCTCTCCGGTGTTGGGCACGCCCCCGAACCGGTGCGGTCCCGACCAGGCGGGCAGGGGATCCCAAGGCACTTCCGGCGTCTCCATCACGGGCAGGTTCAGGGTGTTGGTGATCGATGGGAAAAGGGCGAAGGCGTCGTGGGAAAGGAACTCCTCGACGTCCTGGGTCTCGGGCTGGATGCGGTTGCCACCGCGGTTCTCGACGAGGTTGGTGTAGCCCGGGGTGTTCAGGTTCCGGATGAGCAGGGCGCCGCGGTTCTGGACCGGCGGATCCTGCCGCCGCGGACCGCTGACGGCGTGGAAGGTCGAATCGAGCAGTGTGACGAAGCCGGTGGTGTCGAAGTTCTGCACCGCCGGCACCGAGTTCGAGCTGGTTACATGCCTCAGGTTCATCACCTGCCCGCTGTTGCGGATGGCGGTGAGCCGTTGGCGGCTGAACTGGATGTCCTCGAGGGTCAGCGAATTGACCGAGTTCGCCGCCTTGATGCCGAAGTCGAAGCCGTCGACGCGGATGCGGGAGAAGAAGGCCGGCCCGATGAATTCCGAGAAGGAGAGGTCGAGTCCCGTCACCCCGGAGCCGTCGCCGCCGGCGATGATGTCGACGTCGCGCATCCCGCCCTGGCGGTTGGTGAAGAGCCGGACGCCGATCGCACCGGGGTTCCCCTTGCCGGTGTGGACGGTGAGGTTGCGGATGGAATTGCGGGGCCGGAGTCCGGGGGATTTGCCGGTCCAGATCATCGCACGAGGCTGACCGGGATTGCCGAATCCGGGCGAGTAGTCCGCCAACCGGATGACGGTCCCCTCGCGGCTCTGTCCCTGGAGGATCGTGTTGCGCTGGCGTTCCTCGTCGTCCTTTCCGCCGGGCCAGAGGAGGGTGTCGTTCACCCGGTAGACGCCGTTGGGCAGGTATACGATCCGGTTCGATGCGCCGTTCTCGTGGAGTGCCTGCTGGATCGCGGCTGTGTCGTCCGTGACACCATCACCGCGGGCGAAATACGGGGATCGTTGGACGTCCACCACACCGACGTCGGGCGGGAAGACGATGTCCTCCGCGCGGAGACCCAGGAGCGGGAGGAGCATGGCCATCAGGACCAGGAGGCAACGTCCAATCACGACTTCACACTAGCTGCGGACTTCGACGAGAGGGAGGAGGGATTTCGCCGGGAGGGGGGAACAGGGCGGCGGACGGTTTGTGGGTTCCGCCCACACCGGATCAAGTTAGGATGCCCGGGCAATGCATCGTCCACGCAAGGTGGCCCTCCTGGTCGAGACCTCGAATGCCTACGCCCGCGAGTTGCTGCACGGCGTGCGTGCCTGGCTTCGTGAGCATGGCGGATGGACTTTCGCGCTCGCCGAGGCGGGAAGGGGTGCGCCGCCGCCGGAATGGCTGAGCCGATGGCGCGGCAACGGCATCATCGCCCGGATCGAAACGCTGGAGATCGCCCGGGCGGTCGCGGCGACCCGGCTGCCGGCGGTGGACCTGAGCGCCGCGCGCCTGCTGCCTTCGTTGCCGTGGATGGAGACCAACGACCGGGCCGTGGCACGGGTCGCGGCGGAGCACCTGCGCGAGCGCGGCTTCCAGCATTTCGCCTACTGCGGAGAACCGCGCTTCAACTGGTCCCAATGGCGGGGTGACGCCTTCGTCGCCCATCTCGCCTCCCAGGGGCATGCTTGCGAGGTGTACCCACCCAAGGGCGGCAAGGCCGAGCCGGTCTCCGGCGCCGGCTCCGCGTCGGACTCCGCCCGCCTTGCCCGATGGATCCGCCGGCTTCCCAAGCCCGTCGCCATCTTCGCCGCCTACGACATCCGCGGACTCGAGGTGCTCGAGGTCTGCCGCCGCCTGAGGCTGCACGTTCCGGACGAGGTTGCGGTGCTGGGTGTCGACAACGACGAACTGCTCTGCGACCTGGCCGATCCGCCGCTTTCCAGCGTGATGCCGGACGTACGCAGGACCGGCTGGGAGGCCGCCGCACTGCTGGACCGCATGATGCGCGGGGAGAAGGTGCTCAACGACGGACGCCTCTTCGAACCCCGAGGCGTCGCCGTCCGGCAGAGCACCGACGTCGTCGCGGTGACCGACCGGCACATCGCCTCCGCGGTGCGCTACATCCGCCAACAGGCCTGCAACGGCATCAGCGTCTCCGACGTGGTCAAGCAGGTGCCGATGTCCCGCCGTGTGCTGGAGACGCGCTTCCGGAAGCTGCTCGGATGCTCGCCGCACGACCAGATCCTGCGGGTGAAGCTGGATCGCGTGAAACGGCTGCTGTCCGAGACCGACCTGCCCTTGGCGGCCATCGCGGACCGGACCGGCTTCGCGCACGTGGAGTACCTTTCCGTGGCCTTCAAGCGGAACGTCGGCCTCACGGCCAGCGACTTCCGGGCCGGAAACCACTCCGTGCGCGGGGCGGGATCGGCCTCGGTCGGTCCGGGGAATCACTGACCGGGTGTCGGGCGGCCGTCCTGTTCCGATTGCGTTTCCTTCGGGACTTCCCCTTGCGCGGCCGTGTTCCGGCGGTTCAATTTCCCGCCCTCGCGCGTGCAACCTTCCCCGCTCCAGGAACTCCGATCGCTCTGGGACAGCCTTCCACACAAGGCCTTCCTCGGCGTGCTCCTCGCGGCTTGGCTGGCCCTGTTCCACTTCCTCGGGAACTCCACCCTCGGCTACATCTCCACGGAATCGCTCTTCGGGTGGCTCGAAGCCGTGTACGAAGGCGGGGCGAAGCTGGGCCGTGACGACGAACTCGGGCTCATCGTCCCGTGGCTGGTCGTGGCCATCCTCTTCGTCCGCCGCACGGAACTCGCCGCGGTGCCCAAGCAACCGTGGGCCCCGGCGCTCGCCCTGGTCCCGCTCGCGCTCCTGATGCACGTGGTCGGCTATGTCGTCCAGCAGACCCGGCTCGGGGTCGTCGGCTGCATCCTCGGCTTCTTCGGCATCATGGGCATGCTCTGGGGCCGCGCCTGGATGCGTGCGGTCGCCTTCCCCTATTTCCTGTTGCTGTTCTGCGTTCCGATCTCCGTCTTCCTGGACACGCTCACCCACAGCCTCCGCATCGTCAGCACCACGTTGTCCACCGGGTTCTGCGAGGTCTTCCTCAACATCCCGCTGGTCCGTTCGGGAACGCAGGTGTTCCACAAGGCGACCGCGACGATGCCGGGCTTCTCCTTCGACGTGGCCCCGGCCTGCAGCGGCATCCGGAGCGCCACCGTCGTGCTGCTGCTGACCGTCACCTACGCATTCCTGTCCTTCCGGGGCTGGGGACGCCGGCTGATCCTGATCCTGCTC
>CAMASJ010000021.1 GCA_945860685.1 Akkermansia muciniphila | reverse complement strand
ACCTGCTTCGCGTCATCCGGCGCTTCGCCGCCTCGGCGCGCGGACGCCTGCTCGACTATGGCAGCGGAGGTTCCCCCTACCGGGCACTCTTTCCCGACGTGACCTGCTACGAGGCGGCGGACATCACGCCCGGACCGCGGGTGACGCTGCCGTTGGCGGCGGACGGTTCGGTGCCGGCGGGAGACGCCGCTTTCGACGTCGTCCTTTCGACCCAGGTCCTGGAACACGTCCCGGACCCGAACCGGTACCTGTGCGAGGCGTTCCGGGTGCTGCGTCCCGGCGGCACGATGTTGGTGACCACCCACGGGCTCTACATCGAGCACGGGTGCCCGTTTGATTTCCACCGCTGGACCGCGGTCGGCTTGGCCGCGGCGGCAGTTCGGGCCGGATTCGAGGTGTCGCGGGCTTCCAAGTTGGTGGCCGGGCCGCGCGGCTCGATCCACCTGTTGCACTACCTCGTCGCCGAACTCCAGCAGCCGGACCGTCCCTGGGTCCATCGGCTGCTCGCGGTGATCCGGAACCTTTACCGGATTCTGGCCCAGCCGCTTCTCAACTGGATCGGCGGTGCGTTCCGCAACATGTCCGAGGTTCCCGCCGAACACCGCACGCCGGTCTTCACCGGGGTGATGGTGGAGCTTCGGAAACCGTTTGCCCCCGTCGTCGCTTCCAATCCATGAGCCGGCGGATCGCGCCGAAGGACAGCCAGTCGGTCGGAAACGGCCTGCCGGTGAGGGGCCGCGTTTCGAGCCTGGGCAGAAGGGCGATGCGGCGTTGGAACTCGGCCATCGCTTCCCGGTAACGGTGAGCGGCGTGGCCGGCGACCACTTCCGCGGAACGGGCCCTCAGCTTCCGGATCGATCCGCCATCCCGGGAAAGTTGGACCAGCCTCGAGGCCAGCGTGGCGATGTCGCCAGCTGGATAGACCAACGTCGGGTCGACCTGTGCCGAGTACTGGTCGCCGCCGCTGCCGATCCCCGGATGAATCGGCACCACGCCGCAGGTCATCGCCTCCAGTAGCGCGATCGGCGTCCCTTCGTAGTCGCTGACGAAGAACAGCGCGTCCCACGAGGACAGCGTCTCCCAGTACTCCCGGCCGGATTTCCGGCCATGGAAGACGAACCGGCTGGAATCGGTGAGGCGTTCCTGAAGCCATCCGCGTTTGGGTCCGTCGCCGAGGAACTCCATCCGGAACCGGATCCCCGAGCGGCCGAGCTGTTCCACCAGCTCCGGGATGCGGTCCACGCGCTTCTGTTCGAAGTCGAGACGGCCGCAGAAGCCGATCACCAAAGGGTCGCCGACTTCCCGATCGGAGGAGGGCAGGGGAATCGGCGGGTCCACGGGGTAGTGCACGCGGTGGATCCGTTCAGGAGCGATGTCGGGACGCGCGTCGCGGACGCGTTGGACCAGGCGGTCGTTGACGCAGGCGAATCCGTCCGCCCACCAGGCACGCGTGGCCAACTGCGCCGCAAGGCCCGGCGTGTCGCTGTGGAGAAAGAGCACGCGGGCCGCGGAGGATCCGGCGAGGTCGTCGAGATAGGGCCAACCCCAGACGGTGTGCCACACCACCAGCTGCGGATCGAATCCGGCGATGCCGTCGCGAAACCGCCGACGCGCCGTGCGGATGGTGAGCGCATCGGAGAAGTCGAGGAACCGGGCGTGGTCCCACCCGGGTTGAGACGGCTCCCAGAACACGCAGAAACGCGAATCCAGACCGTGGGCGTCGTCGTTCCAATGATGGTCGCGGACGACGGACTCGACGCCGCCGAGTCCCGCGAACTGGGTGCAGAGATTGAGTACCCGGAGTGGACCGGCGGCCGCTTCATGGGACTTGGGACTGGGCGCCGACATGGATGGCGTCAGTCGATCCGGATCCAGACACGACCTTCTTCGGTTCGTGTGGGGTAGGTTCGGACCGGCTTCTCGGGACGGGGTTGGCAGGCGCCATCGCGGACGTCGAAGCCCCAGCCGTGGAGCGGGCAATGCAGCGTGGTCCCGTCGAGGAAGCCGGCACCCAGCGCTCCGCCGCGGTGGGGGCAGGCGTCGTCCACCGCGAAGAAGCCCTCCGGGGTGTGCGCCAGCGCAATGCGGCGGCCGTTGATTTCCACCGTGCGGCAACTTCCGGGCGACAGGCTTGAGGCCTCGGCGGCATCCCACCACGAATTCATGGGCCAAGGAAGCCAGCCCGGACCACCTGCTGGCAAGAGCGGCGCCACGAGGTGACTTCCGACCCGCTGAATCCGGGTTGCCGCTTGGCTTGCCGCGGTTCGACCGTATCCTTTCCCTCGTCACCACTGCGTCCTCGGCACCGTGCCGCCACGCAGCGTGCCTCCAGCCCGACATGCTCCGATCCATACTCATCGCCGCGGCGTTGCTGACACCCTTTGCGGTCCGTGCCCAGAACGGGGACAAGGCCGGGGAAACCCAATCGGAAGTCGTGCCGTCCGCGCTCATTCCGCCGGCGCCGGTGCTGACGCCGGAACAGCAGGTCCAATCCTTCCGTCTTCCGCCGGGCTTCGCCGCGGAAGTCGTGGCGGCGGAGCCTCTCGTGCGGACCCCGGTGGCGATGCAATTCGATCCGCGGGGCCGGCTTTGGGTGGTTGAGATGTCGGGCTACATGCGGACGCCGGATGGGGGCGGAGAATCCGAGCCCAACGGAAGCGTCGTGATCCTCGACGACCGCGACGGCGACGGACGCATGGACCAGCGGACCTTGTTCGCCGAGGGATTGGTGATGCCGCGCTCACTGATGCTCTTCCAGGACGGCGCCCTCGTCGCTGAACCGCCGCGGGTCTGGTTCCTCCGGGACGCCGACGGCGACGGCAAGGCCGAGGAGAAGCTGCTGGTGTTCACCGACTACGCCTCGCAGAACGATCCGGCCCTCGGGGCGAAATCGAATCCGGAGCATGCGAGCAATGGTCTTCTGCGGGCCTTGGACAACTGGGTCTATTCCGCGAATCACACGCTCCGGTACCGACACCTCGGAGGCAGTCCGACCAACTGGATCCGTACGGAGACACCGTTCCGGGGACAATGGGGAATCAGCCAAGACGACGAAGGTCGGCTCTACTTCAACTCCAACTCCGACCAGACCCGCGCGGACCTGCTGCCGGCGGCCCAGTTGATCCGGAACCCCAACCTCAAGACGCCGTTTGGGATCAATGCGCAGTTGGCCGACAGCCAGAAGGTCTGGCCGGGTCGTGTCACGCCTGGCGTCAACCGGGGCTACCAGCCGAACACCCTGAACCGCGACGGCCGGTTGGCCCAGTTCACCGCCGCCTGCAGTCCGTTGGTCTATCGCGGAGACCAGTTTCCGGCCGAGTTCGTCGGCGACGTCTTCCTGTGCGAGCCAAGCGCCAACCTCATCCGACGCAACCGCATCGTGGACGAGGACGGCGTGCTCAAGGCCACCAACGCCCATCCGGAATCGGAGTTCCTGACCTCCACCGACGAGCGATTCCGTCCGGTGGCCCTGCAGAACGGACCCGACGGGACCCTGTACATCGCCGACATGGCCCGTGGGTTGATCCAGCATCGCATCTACCTGACGAGCTACCTGAGGAAGCAGATCGAGTCGCGGCAGCTCCAGGCGCCGGCGGATCTGGGCCGCATCTACCGCATCGTGCATTCAGGCCATGCACCGGCGCGGCGGGATGCACTGTCGCCGCGTCCGGGACTGGCCGAACTCCAGTCACGGCTTTCCAGTCCGAACGGGTTCTGGCGGGACACCGCCCAACGGTTGCTCGTGGAGAAGGGTGAGCCCGGCACCGAGGTGGCGATGGCCGGCGTGCTGGGTTCCGCAACGGCTTCCGCCTTCGGCCGCCTGCATGCGCTGTGGACCCTCGAGGGCCTGGGTGCATTGAAGGCGACCCATTTCGCCCGGGCGTTGGAGGATCCCGACAACCGGGTGCGCACGGCAGCCTTGAGGGTGTACGGATCGGTGCCTCCGGGCGACGAGCGGAAGGCGGCGACCGAAACCCTGCTCCACCGCGCCGGATTCGTCCGCGAGGCCTCCCATGCCCAATTCCTCCTGACCTTGGGCGACGTCGGCGGCGAACCCGCGGAAGCGGTGATGAAAGTCCTGCTGATGAACGGCCAACCGTCACGGTTGCGCTTCGATGCGGCGATCAGCGGATTGAAGGGCAGGGAACTCCCGTTCCTCCAACTGCTCGTCTCCGACCCGCTTTGTGGGGCTTCCCGCAAGGACCACGCCCCGTTGGTGTCCGGACTCGTCCGGTGCATCGCCAATGCCGGCGACGCCGAATCGATCGCCGCCACCCTGAAGCTCGCCGGACGGCGGGTCTCCGTGGACTGGCAGATGCTGGCGATCCTGGACGGTTTCCTGGGTTTGGTGCCGGACGCCAAAGGTGCGGCCGCCCGGTTTCGGCCGCTGACTCTGTCCTCGGAGCCCATCGCAATGAAGGACCTGGCCCGTTTCGACGACCCCGCCGTGGTCCAACGGGTGCAGCGGTTGGTTAAGCTCTTCACATGGCCGGGCAAGGCCGTTTCGGTGGACGAGCCGGTTGTCGCAGCGGTCCAGCCGCTGGCCGGCTCGGAGTTGGAGAGCTTCAACCGCGGCAAGGAGATCTACCCGACGCTCTGCGGCGCCTGCCATCAACCCCATGGCCGCGGACAAGAGGGATTGGCGCCGCCGCTCGTCGACTCGGAGTGGTCCCTGGGTTCCGAACAGCGCCTCGTCCGGATCGTGCTCCATGGGGTCCGGGACGCCATCATGGTCAAGGGCGTGAAGTACGAGCTCAACATGCCGGCCTTGGCCGAGGCTCTCGACGACCAGCAGATCGCGGACGTCCTGACCTACATCCGCCGGGAATGGGGGCATGGCTCGGCGCCGGTGAAATTGGAGACGGTCCAGTCGATCCGCGGCAAGGAGTCCAAGCGCGAGGACTCGTGGACCCAGCCGGAGTTGCTGCGGATCCCTTGAGGCGGGTTTTGACGAGCGCACGCAACAACTGGGGCATCGACGGCGGATACCGACATCGGTGTCGAATGATGCGGTAGCGGTGCGAATCAAAGAGTTTGCTACACTTGGAGCTCATGGTTTGTCGGGCTCCAAATCCACATTCATTCGTGTCGCACAATAATAGTTATATTCATTTTATTTGGAGCCGAATCGTCAGTCTTGGATGCCTGATGGTGCCTGCCTCCAGGGACTACATTCCCAGAAGCAGGTTCGGATTGCTCCGGTCCTCCCCCAGCCCGAACCGCGGGAACGCCTTCAGGGAGAACGTCACTCCAATGGTCCAGTCGGAGGGCGCTCCGCGATTGTCGCGCAAACGCACTCCCAACGCGGCGGTCCAGCTGCGCAGGTCGCGGTAGATCTGGTACTGCTGTTCCTCGAGCACTCCGTCCCGCGATTCGAACTGATGGACGGCGCGGGCTCCCCAGTTCTCGTTGAACTTGAGGAAGAGGCTGCTGAAGAAGACGTTGTTGCCGATGCCGTAGGTCCCGAAGTCGTCGCGGAGGTACCGGTGCCCGAAGGACCAATCCACCCATTCGTTGGGAGTCAGTGTCAGCCGATGGTTCGACTCGCGGAACTCCCGGGTGTCGATGTCGAACCGGGTCTCCGAGGTCAGCGTGATCCAGCGTCGCGGAGAGAAATCGAGGTCCGAATAGATGTCGGCGAAAGTGGTTTGTCCGACCCGCGGCCGCAGGCGCCAGTCGGTCATGACCGACCAGTTGACCAGGTTCTGCACCTCGCCGCCGCGTTTGGTCTGGACCTTGTTCCGCAGCCCCAGCCGGAGGGTGTTCTGGGAATCCACCGAATCGATCTGCGAATAGTCCGGGAAATGGATCGGCAGGAGCCGGGGCGTGATCAGTTCGCGATCGAACTGCGGCAACTCGACCGGTGTCTGGTCTGGCCGTGGAACGTAGACGTAGCTGACGGTCGGCTCGACGATGTGCCGGACCCCCTCCAGGTCCAACGCCCGGTTGGAGATCGAGGGCCAGATCCTCGAGGCCTTCGTGCCGACGTCCACGCCCGTGTTCAACACCCAGCGGTCCCGCCCGCCAGCGAGGGCAGGGTCGCCCTCGACATCGCCGTAATGGGTGAACCGTCCCCCTGCCCTCGGCGTGACATTGAGCCAGCCGAGATAGGTCTGAGGGGCAAGGATCTGATGGTAGCTGTCTGCGCGGAACGCGGCGAAGTTGGTTCCGCCCGGCAAGGCATCCCGATAACGCAGGTACGCCAGGGAGCTTTCGGACTCGTAGAACACGGGCGTCACCCCGATGGCCTGCCGGAACCCCTTTAGGCGCACGTCCGGAAGCCGTTCCACGGTCCGGAAGAAGTCGTTGACCTGCGGCTGGGCCAAGAGATCGAGGCTCCAATCGGACCAGGACTTGGACACCTCGGCGAAGGTCTTCGGCTGGGGATCCTTGCGGAACTCGCGTTCGAAGAAATCCCGCCAGACCATCGAGTCGCTCTGGCCTCGTAAGATGCCCTTGAACTCGAAACCCGAGTCGTTGGTGACGCTGTGCCGGAAGTCGAAGCGATACCGGTCCGGATCGATCGGGCCGTTGAGCGCGCTGAGTTCGGGCGCCTCGTCGTGAAGGTAGTAGAAGCGTCCCCCGCCCTGCCCCAGATTGCCGAGGTCGTAGGCGACTTGGGGACCGCCCGCCACGCCGCGGCGTTGGCGAAGATCGAGGTCGAGCGCCGCCGTGACGTTGGTACGCACCTCCCAGTGGTAGCTGCCGAGGACGAATGGCCCGTAGAGGCTCCGGTAGCCGGGGGTCACGGTCCAGAAGTTGGGATGACGGTCCGCGGTCCGCGTGTACTTCGGGAAGTACATCATCGGCACCTTGCCGACGTAGAGGACGGCATTCTCCGCGACGAGGGTCTTGTCGGGCTGGATCGTCAGCGACTTGGCGCGGATGCGGTATCCCGGCTCGGCGACGTCATCGGTCGTCAGCACCACCTCGCTGGCGTTCTGCTGGCCGCCTTCGGCAGAAACCTCGGCCTTCTTGCCGGACACGAAGAAGGGGGGGCGCCCCATCCGGAACCCGCTCGCCACCACACGTCGGCGGCGGAAGTCGTACTGGACATCCGAACCCTTCCATCGCTGCGGCGTCCCCAGTTCGTCCACGTAGTCGATCACGACGTCGCCGGTCGCCTGGACGCTGCCCGACTCGTTGTCGATCGCCACGGTCTTCGCCGAAAGCGTGCTGCCCATCCACTTGATGACCACGCCGTTGCGCGCCGTCGCGGTCGAGGCGTCCGTGGACACCTCGACTTCGCTCATCCCGTCACGGGACTGGACCACGATGCCGGAGTCCGGAGTGTTGGGAGCGACTTCGGCCGCGGTTGCCCCAAGGACGGCAAGGGTACAAAGGGTCAACGCGCGGGTGCGGCTCGAATTCATCGCTGGAAGCCGAGCCTAAGTCGTATCCCGTCGTCGGGGCAACCAACGAGCGCGCGCTCAAACGCTTCCGCCTCGGCAAGCCGGCCTCGGGAGGATACCCATTCCGCATGGACCACTTCCTCCGGCGCCTGCGCGTCATCCTTGTGGAGGAGTTGTCGCTGAAACCCGGTCCAATGGTGGTCGGCGTTTCCGGCGGCCTCGACTCAATGGTGCTGCTCCATGCGCTCGCGAGGCTGGCACCGGACCTCGGTCTCCAGCTGACCGCGGCCCACCTGAATCATGGCCTGCGCGGCCGAGCCGCCGACCTGGATGCCCAACTTGTCGAGCGGACCTGCCTTCGGCTTGGGGTGGCACACCACGGCGCCCGGATCCGGATCGGCGACATCGATGCGGCGACTGGGGAATCCATGGAGATGAAGGCGCGCCGTCTCCGGCATCGGTTCCTGTGTGAAGCGGCTTCGAATGCCGGATCCGATCGAGTGGCCCTGGCACACCACGCCGACGACCAGGCCGAACTGATCCTGCTCCGGATCTTCCGCGGCGCCGGTACGGATGGGCTCGGCGGGATGCGCCCGGTGTCTCCGTCGCCTGCGGACCCGCGCGTGCGGCTGGTGCGGCCGTTCCTTGGATTCACGCGCTCCGAGCTGAAGGAGTTCGCGGAGTCGGAGTCGATCCGATTCCGGGAGGACGCCTCCAACCGCGACCTGTCCGTACCCAGGAACCGGATCCGTCACCGCATCCTGCCGTTCCTGATGCGGGAGATCTCCCCGGCGCTGCCGCGGGTCCTTGGCCGGATGGCGATCATCGCCGCCGGGGAATCCGAGCATCTGAACCGGCAGGCGGAACGTTGGCGGCGGAGTGGACGGCGCGGCCGCTTCGACCGGCTCCCGGTGGCCCTTCAGAGGATCGTGCTGCGGCAGGAACTGTGGGAGGTCGGACAGGATGTCGGTTTCGAGGTGTTGGAGGAGATGCGCCGGAAGCGGGCTTCCATTGAGTCGACCGGAAAGATCTCAGCCAAGGCCAAGGCCGGAAGGCCGCTTCGCGCTTTCCTGGAGGGTCCCCTGCCCTTGGCCGTGGATCGCAAAGGCATGCAGGCCGTGCCCGGTGGGCGACTCGAATGGCGTCTGGTCCGACGACGGCAGAAGGCGACGGCCGGGATGGAACAGTTCGACGCCGATCGGTTGGGCGACCGAGCTGTTCTGAGGCATCGTCGATCGGGCGACCTCTACCAACCGATGGGCATGGACCGTCCGGGTCGTTTGAAGCGGCATTTCATCAACCGGAAGGTGCCGATGGTGGAACGCGGGAAGCGTCTGGTTTTGGAGGCGGCCGATGGACGGATCGCCTGGGTGGAAGGATTCCCCCCGGCCGAACCGTTCAAGCTCACCGATTTGACCCGGCGCATCCTGTTGATTCGGCTGGCCCTTGGGGACTGAATGTTTGCGCGGGTGTGCCAGTGCTGATAGTTTTGAATCACAAACAAATGTCCGACGAGCATCCTTCCAACGGCAACCGCAGCAATCGGTCGGGCGATTCGAGGGTGCCAACCCAGAATTGGCTTATCTGGCCGGCATTGGTTCTTCTGGGTATCGCTTTGTTCTATTGGACCCGCCCTGGGCGCCGTACCGAGGAAAAGGTCATCACCTCGACCTTCTTTGAGCAGTTGGTGAGTTCCAATCTCGTCCGGGATGGCGTCATCGAGTTCAACCCGCAGCAGTATCTCCGCACGGTCCGCGGGGCCTACTCGATCGGGCCGACCAATGTGGTGAACTTCCGGCTGGAAATGCCGATCACCGAAGCGACGACGGATCGCCTGGTCTTCGGCAAGGGATTCAAGACTGTGGAACGCTCGGCCCAATGGGCAGCGATCCTGTTCAACTTCCTGCCGTTCCTGCTGATCGGCGTGCTGATCTGGGTGTTCTTCCTCCGGCAAATCAAGGCCGCCGGCAAGGGGGCCCTGAGCTTTGGGAAGTCCAAGGCCCGACTGCTCACCAAGGATCGCAACAAAACCACCTTCAAGGATGTGGCTGGTGTCGAGGAGGCCAAGGACGAGGTCGCGGAACTGGTGGAGTTCCTCCGGGATCCCAAGAAGTTCCAGAAGCTGGGTGGCCGCATTCCCAAGGGCGTGCTGATGATCGGACCGCCGGGAACCGGCAAGACGCTCTTGGCCAAGGCGATTGCAGGCGAGGCCGACGCGAGCTTCTTCAGCATCAGCGGTTCGGATTTCGTGGAAATGTTCGTGGGCGTCGGCGCCAGCCGAGTCCGGGACATGTTCGAGCAGGCCCGGAAAAACACGCCTTGCCTGATCTTCATCGACGAGATCGACGCAGTGGGACGTAGCCGCGGCCACGGTCTGGGCGGCGGCAACGACGAACGCGAACAGACGCTCAACGCCCTGCTCGTGGAGATGGACGGCTTCGACACCCAGGAGGGCATCATCATCATCGCGGCCACCAACCGGCCCGATGTGCTGGACCCCGCCCTGCTCCGCCCCGGCCGTTTCGACCGCCAGGTGACGGTCAACCTCCCGGATGTCCGCGGTCGTGAGGCGATCCTGAAGGTCCACGCCAAGAACGTGAAGCTGGACGGCGCTGTCGACCTTTCGGTTATCGCCCGTGGCACTCCGGGATTCTCCGGTGCGGAATTGGCCAATCTGCTCAACGAGGCGGCCTTGCTCGCCGCCCGGACGGGCAAGAAGTCGATCGGCATGACCGAACTCGAAGAAGCCCGCGACAAGGTCCGCTGGGGACGCGAGCGCCGGAGCATGGCCATGTCCGAGGAGGAGAAGAAGGGAACGGCGTGGCACGAGGCCGGTCACGCCGTGGTCAACGTCGTGCTCAAGCACACGCACCCGCTCCACAAGGTCACCATCATCCCGCGCGGACAAGCCCTTGGGGCCACGATGTACCTGCCCAAGGAGGACATCCACAACCGCAAGAGAAAGGAACTCCTCGACCTGATCGCCGTCACCATGGCGGGCCGGATCGCAGAGGAGTTGGTCACCGAAGACGTCTCAAGCGGAGCTTCGGGCGACATCCAGCAGGCCACGTCCATGGCCAAGGCCATGGTCATGCACTGGGGCATGAGCGAGAAGCTCGGCATGGTTCTCTACGGTGAATCGCAGGAATACGTGTTCCTGGGCCGCGACATGATGCGTTCCAAGGAATACAGCGAGGAGACCGCCCAGCGCATCGATGCCGAGGTCAAAAGGATCATCGATGAGGGGTATCGCACCGCCCAGGACATCATCATCGGACAACGCGACAAGGTGGAGGCGGTGGCCAAGGCGCTACTCGAGTACGAAACCCTAGAGGGCGGACAGGTGGAAGAAATCGTGAGGACCGGATCCTTCACGCCTCCCCCGGTCAATCCGGGTCAGATCGAGCCGCCCTCGGGTGCTCAAGCGGTGACCCCATTGCCCGAGGTCGC
The DNA here is from genome assembly GCA_945860685.1 of Akkermansia muciniphila. Lineage (GTDB taxonomy): Bacteria > Verrucomicrobiota > Verrucomicrobiia > Limisphaerales > UBA9464 > SXXZ01. Next base: position 14,256 of record CAMASJ010000021.1, on the reverse strand, counting down.
CAAGCCGGTTCCGCCGAAACTTCCCGGCTTCGGAAACCCGGCTCCTGCTGCCGCCTGACCGTTCCCATCGCGAAACCTCGGGCGCCAAGCCCGAGGGATTCCCGGGGGGCGGAGTTGGCCACGGAGACTCGGAGGCCACGAAGTGGACCTTTGGGAGGAAGCAAGCTCCCTTCTCTCAGACGGATTCCGTGGCTGGCCTTGATCGCTATGGCCGAGTTGCTCCCATTGGTCAGGAGTTGGCTACGAAGTCAGGGAGGATCCGGCGAAGACCCATCTCTAGGATGTAGCTCTGTCCTGAGGGGAACTTCCCGTCGAGGCCTCGGTTCCCGTGTCCGGTGAAGACCTGAATCCGGACTTCGGTGGATCCTCAGTCGGCGTTCACTTACGTTGCGGATTTCCGGTCGAGATCCGGCGGCGGATTTTACTGGTGGGAGGCACGGCTCACCTCTCCTTCAATCCAACCAGCCAGACCCAGACGAAGACAAAGGCGGACGGAGTCATGGACTCCATCCGCCTTTTGACAACTCTGAAGAACCGAGCCTTTGGTTCAGGCGTTCTTCTCGACGGGCGCGTCCGCGGCCGGCTTGCGGCCGAAGCGGGAACGCTTCTCGGTCTTCGGCGCCTCGGCGGCCGGGGCCACGGGGACCTCGGGCAGCGGGTTGGCGCTCTTGACCACCAACTTGAAGGCCGACTTCACCTCAGGATGGAGGTTGAGGGTGACCTCGTACTCGCCCAAGGCGTGGATCGCCTTCTCGAGATGGATCTTCTTCTTGTCGAGGGAGACCTCGAGCTGGGTCTTGAGCGCGTCGGCGATCGTTCCAGCGGTCACGCTGCCGAACATCTTGCCGTCGTCACCGGTCTTCATCGTGATGGTCAAGGTCACCTTGCTCAGGCTCTTGCCCAACTCGGCCATGGCATTCAGGTCCTTGGTCTCACGCTCGGAGCGACGCTGGCGCAGAACCTCGAGCCGGCGCTTGTTGCCGTGGGAAAGCGGGATCGCGAGGCCATGGGGGATCAGGAAGTTGCGGGCGTAACCCGTGGCGACCTTGACCTGATCGGACTCGCCACCGAGGCCGACCACATTGTGAATCAGAATGACTTCAGTCTTTGGCATGGGAAAGGAATGTAGGGTTTGAACGGACCTTAAAATGGAACATCGTCGTCTTCCGGAGGCGGGCCATCCGTCTCCGGGGCGGCCGATTCCGAACGGGCGGGGGGTTCTGGGCGGCTCTGGGGCCGGGGTGCCGGGGCACCACCGGGGGCCGGGGCGACGCCGCCTTCTGCCCGGCCGGTGCCGAGGAAGGTGAACCCTTCGAGAACGACACCCAGACGGGAGCGCTTCTGCCCCGTCTGCTTGTCATCCCATTGATCCAGGCGCAAACGCCCTTCAATGAGGATTCCTCCGCCCTTTTTCAGGTACTGGGAAATGGTCTCCGCCTGCTTGCCGAAGGCGTCAATGTCGACGTAGGTGACCTCTTCCCGCTGCTGCCCGTCCTCGCCGGCCCAACGGCGGTTCACCGCCAGCGCCAACTTGGCAATCGCGGTACCCTTCGGGGTGTATCGCAATTCCGGATCCCTGGTGAGGTTTCCGGCTAGGATGACCTTGTTGAAGCTGGCCATGGACTCGTCCTCGACGATTTCAGGCAACCGGGACAACGACCTTCGGGGCCTCCGTGAAGATCACGCGGATCACTTCCTCGGACAGCTTGAACTTCGCCGAGAGATCGGCAACGGCGCCGGCCTTGGCTTCGAAAATGACGTTCACGTAGTGGCCGGCGGAATGGCCGGAGGCCGACATGCGGGCGAACGGCTTGCGATCCATCTTCTGGACCGTCTCAACCTTGCCGCCAGCGCTGGTGATGTCTGCCGAGACCTTGTCGACAACCTCCTTGAGGCCATCTTCCTTGCCTGCCAGATCCAAAATAAACAGTCCTTCGTATCGCTTCACTCGTTTCCTTTTCTTGGAGGGTCTATTCGACCTCTCCGTTGTATAAATTCATCGCCTTCTGCAAACCATCTCGAACCATCGTCTCCACCTGGCTCTCGGCCCGCTGGAGAACCCGATCAAAGTGGGCCCTTTCGTCCCCTGAGAACTCGCCGAGGACATGCCCGGCGATATCCCTGACCGAACTGGCCGGCCTTGCGATTCCCAGCCTCAACCTTGGGAACGCTCGGCTCCCCAGATGTTCGGCGATGGAATCCAAGCCGTGGTGTCCACCCGATCCTCCCGAGGGCTTCAATCGAAGTGTCCCCATCGGAAGATCGGCGTCGTCGACCCCCACCAGGATGCTGCCATCGCCGATCCGGTAGAACCGGCTCACGGCGACCACAGCCTCCCCGCTGAGATTCATGAAGGTCTGCGGCTTGCACAGCAGGACCTTCTTGCCGCCGATCCGAACCTCGGCGAGCTCTGAAAAGAACTTGGACTCGTTCCGCCACCCCTGACCGTGGGCCGAAGCGATTCGCTCGACCAACAGTGCGCCGGCATTGTGCCGAGTGTTGCGATAACGCGCACCGGGATTGCCGAGCCCAACCACCAAAAACGGTCCTTCCATGTCCGGAGATCAAGACCGCCGGGTTGGGCCCGACACCCTTGGAATCACTTCTTCTTGTCCGCGGCCTTCGCGGCCGGCGCCTCTTCCTTCTTCTCCTTGATCATCTCGGGCTGCTTGGCTTCCGCACCCGCAGCGGCCGTGGCATCGGCAGCCGCCGGCGCCTCGGTCAACGGAGCGGCGACCGCGAGCACCGTTATGTGCTTGTCGCCCAGAATCTCAACGCCCTCGGGAGCCTGGATGTCGCCGATGTGGATCGACTTGCCCACCTCGAGGCCGGAGACATCGACGTTGATCTGTTCGGGCAGGTCCTTCGGCAGCGCGCGGATGCGCAGTTTGAGTAGGACGTGCTCCAAGGTTCCGCCGCCGCTCTTCACGCCAACGGGCTCGCCTACCGCCTCGACGGGCACCTTGATAGTCACCTTCTCGGTGGGCTGGACCTCGTGGAAATCAACATGGAGAACACTCCCGGTGAGCGGGTGATGCTGCACGTCCTGGATCAGGACGAGGCGTTCGGCGCGCGCATCACCGGCGACCGAGAGGTCGACGAGGATGATCTCGGAATGGGCCGTGTGGACCAGGTCCTTGAAGGCGATCGAGTCGACTTCGAGATTCTGCGGGGCGGCAGTCTTGCCGTAGATGTTGGCGGGGATGCGTCCGGAGGCGCGCACGGCCTTCGAGCCCTTGCGACGGAGGCTCGTGCGCGGGAACGCGCTCAATTTCAGAGATTTCATTTCTAAAGTCGTATCTGCCGAATCCGCACCGGGATCGGCGCGGAGGTCAGCCCTTGAACTCGAAAAGGGAGGTGACCGAAGAATTGCTATGAATCCTCTTGATCGCCTCACCCAACAAGCCCGCCACCGAAAGCGTCGTAATCCGAACACCTTCGATCGCGGAGCGCGCGACAGTATCGGTTGTGATCAACTCGTCAATGGCCGATTTCCTCAATCTTTCGATGCCCAAGTCGTTCAATAGGGCGTGCGAAACACAAGCCTGGATGCGCTGGGCACCGCGGCTCTTGAGGAGCGACGCGGCGTTCACGAGCGTGCCGGCGGTTTCGGTCAGGTCGTCGACCAGCAGCACGTTCTTACCCTCGATGTCCCCGATCACCGAGATCGCCTCGGTTTCGGTGGGGCTCTTCCGTCGCTTCGCCACGATTGCCAGCTCGGATCCCAGGGTCTGGGAATACGCCGCCGCCATCTTGAGGCCACCCAAATCCGGGCTCACCACGACCATGTTCTGGGTGTTCTGCCTCTTGATGTGGTCGAACAGCACCGGCGCCGCATAGAGGTGGTCCACCGGGATGTCGAAGAACCCCTGGATCTGCTGTGCATGCAGATCCATGGTCAGGACACGGTTTGCCCCGGCCGCGACGATCAGGTTCGCCACCAGCTTCGCCGTGATCGGCACCCGCGGCTGGTCCTTTCGATCCTGACGAGCGTACCCGTAGAACGGCAGCACCGCCGTGATCCGCGACGCGCTCGCCCGACGGAGCGCATCGATCATGATGAACATCTCCATCAGGTGCTGGTTCGCGGGCGGGCTGGTCGACTGGACCACGAAGACGTCGGTTCCGCGGACGTTCTCGTCGATCTTGACGAAGGTCTCACCGTTCGGGAACGGCTTCACCGTGGACTTGCCCAAGGAGATCCCGATGGACTCGCAGATCGACTGCGCGAGCTTCGGGTTGGAATTGCCTGCAAAGACTTTCACGTTTGGGCGAAATGGAAAACCCACCGTCTCCGGCGGGTTTGACGACGGCAGGCTGGGCAACACCGGCCGGCCGGGCAAGCGGTTTCTCCCCCATCGTCACCTGAACGTCCCGGAACAGCCCGCCCGCATTCGAACTGGTGGTCCACCGCCGAGCCGGATCGCTTCCCGGCGGCGGTTCCCACGGCCTCGCCCCCAGATCCTCGTCCGGGTCGGTCCTTGCGTCCGATCCGGCGGATACCCGACTCAGTGCGAGACCTTCTGCAGCATCGCGTAGAGCTCGTCCTTCAACCGCAGTCGACGATGCTTGACCTCCTCGGTCCGGGCGTCGGAGGCCGGCTCGATTCCCTCCTCGATTCGGACGACTTGGCGGTCGACCTCGTGGTACTCGTCAAACAGCCGACGGAAGTGGTTGTTTGAGGTCTTCAAATGATGGATCGCCTCGCGGAGCTCGGGAAACTCAAGTGTCAGCGGATGGTGCAGGTCGGTTTGCATCGGATTCCTTTCCTTGTCTCCCTGGTCCTCCCCGCAGGCATCGGTCTGTCCGCGGCGGTCGGTTCGGGGTGGCGACGACCAGTCTTCATATCCGGCATTGCCGGCCCCTCCCCTTGTTGCGAAGTCGGACACGGAAATTGTCCAGTCCCGCCCCACTCCTCTCATTTTCCCAGGCAGAAGCGGCTGAAGATGGTGTCCAGGAGATCGTCCGTCGTGGCTTCCCCCACCACCTCCCCGACCGCCTGAAGCGCCTCCCGCAGTTCCAACGCGACCAGATCCAATCCCAATCCCGAGCCCAGTCCGTCGATTGCCCTCCCGATGGACTCCGCGGAATGTTCCAACGAGACACGATGTCGGCTGGCGATCGGTAGCCCACCTTCGGATCCTGCCGCATCGGCCTCCCCAAGCAGCGCCGCCTCGATGGCGACACCCAACTGGTCCAGACCCAGTCCGGTCTTGCAGCTGATCGCCAACGCCCCGGATGGAACCCGGGCACCTTCCATGTCGCACTTGTTCGCCACCAGGATCGTCGGAACTCCGGCGAGATCCCGCCCCAGTTCCACTTCGACGGATGAAGCCGAAGTCGATCCGTCCACCACGAGGAGGACCAACTCGGCGGTCACCGCCGCCTCGCGTCCGCGTCGGATGCCTTCCTGTTCGATGGGATCGTGTGTCTCGCGGTGTCCGGCGGTGTCGATGAACATCACCGGCAAACCACGGATGGACGCCACGGCTTCGACCGTGTCACGGGTGGTTCCAGGAATTGGAGAAACGATCGATCGATCGAGGCCGAGCAGGCGGTTGAGCAGCGACGACTTCCCGACGTTGGGCAGGCCTACGATGGCCACCCGGGCTCCTTGGCGCAGCACCTCCCCTTCCCGCGCGGTTCGGACCATTCGGGCGATCGACTCCAGGATTCCCTTCAAACGCCCCAACAACGCCTCGGCCGTATCGGGAGCGATGTCCTCGTCCGGGAAGTCGATGTGCGCCTCGACATGTGCCAACACCTCCAGCAGCGAGTCCCGCAACGTCGCGACGCTACGGGTGAGGCCGCCCTGCAGTTGGCGCTGGGCACAGGCCAACGCCCTTTCGGTCCGCGCGTGGATGACCTCGGCGACCGACTCGGCCTGAGCGAGGTCGAGGCGTCCGTTCAGGTAGGCCCTCAGGGTGAACTCGCCCGGCTTCGCGGCCCGTACTCCGTTTTCCAGCAACGCCTCCAGGACCAGCCGGGTTACCAGCAACCCGCCGTGGCAAGCCACCTCGACGGTGTCTTCCCCAGTGAAGGAACGCGGCCCCCGGAAGACCGTGGCCACCACCTCGTCGAGCAACGTCTCGCCACGAAAGAATCCGCCGACAGTCGCATGGCGTTCCTGGATCCGCGGCAGGACGCCCATGGCGCCCGTTCGCGACCGGAAGCAACGGCCCACGACCGCCACCGCATCCGGCCCGCTCACGCGGATCAACGCGATGCCTCCCGAACCGGGCGGCGTGGCCACAGCGGCGATGGTGTCCGTCGGATTCATCCCACCGGTCCTTCGCAATGTCCTCCAGGCGCCGTCGATTCCACTTCCCCTTTCCCTTCCAGGGAGAGCCGCGCCTTCCCGTAGCTGTGCTTCCTCAGGTAATGGACCAACTGGGGATCCGCCTCCGCCGGCAACAACCGTGCGAGCTCATCGATTCTGCGGGTGACCGGCAGCACGCTGCCTGCCCGTCCTGCGGCCATGTCGGCGACCGTGTCGTCCAGTCGGACCAATTCACGGAGGATCTCTGATTCCAGCGAAGTCACCCGCCCAGCATGCCATCGGGTCCAAGTGGCGCCAACCTCTGCACGACTTCACGGCGAAGGAAACGGGACCGCGTGCGAATGGCCCGGGGCCGAACGTCCCCGGCGCGGAAGCTTCCTGCTTTCCACCACCCCATCCGCATGGAGACTTTCCAGATGCGTCCCCTTCTCCTGGCAACCGTCATGATGATCCTCTCCGACGTCGCGGCCGCGCAGGCTCCGATTCCCCTCTGGACCAGCGGACAGGTGCCGCTGGCCCGCGGGCAGGCTGAGACCGATGTTCCCACGTTGACCGCCTTCCCCTCGGATAGTGGCGCGACGAACGCCCCGGCGATGGTGATCCTGCCAGGCGGCGGCTACGGCGGACTGGCCCAGCACGAGGGCCGCGACTACGCACTCTTCCTCAATCGCGAGGGCATCCGCTGCTTCGTGCTCCGCTACCGTCTCGGCTCCGCCGGCTATCGCCACCCGGCGATGCTGTTCGACGCGGCGCGCGCGGTCCGATGGGTCCGTAGCCATGCCTCGGAGCTGAAGCTCGACCCGGCCCGCATCGGCATCATGGGCAGCAGCGCCGGAGGGCACCTCGCGTCCACGCTCCTCACCCACCACGACGCCGGTTCCCCGGACGCCACTGATCCCGTGGATAGGGTCAGCAGCCGTCCGGATCTCGGCATCCTCTGCTATCCCGTCGTCACCATGGGCGAGTTCACCCATGCCGGTTCGAAGAGGAACTTGCTCGGGGAAAGTCCGTCACCGGAGCTGGTCGAGGACCTCTCCAACGAGAGGAGGGTGAACACCTCGACGCCGCCCACGTTTCTGTGGTCGCTCCGCGACGACGGCGCGGTTCCCATAGAGAACTCGATCCAGTTCGCCCTCGCCTGCCGCCGGGACAAGGTTCCGTTCGAACTGCATCTTTACGAAGGCAAGCAACACGGCATCGGACTCGGGTCCAAGCCTCCTGCGTTCGCGGATCCCCATCCCTGGGCCCTGGACCTGCTGGCCTGGCTCAAGGCGCGCGGCTTCCGAAACTGACCCCTGTCCGCCGCATCCGGCTTCGCGGAACTATTGCGGCGCCGACATTCCCGGCCACGGCTTGACCCGGTTCAAGGCCTTCACGATGGCCCGGCGCAGGGCGACGAAGTCGATCTCCTCGGTCTGCCGATAGACCACCTTGCCTTCCGCGTCCACGACCAGGGTGTGCGGCAAGGGCCCCTGCCATTCCGGATCCAGGGCCTCGATCAGGCGGTACTTGTCGCTGCCTTCGAAGAGAAGGTTCCGGCCCGAGGCCTTCTTCTTCTTCAGGAACCGCAACACCTCGTCCTTCTCGTCCGGGAACTGGGCCGCCACGGTGACCATCTCGAAGTCCCGATGACGAAACCGGAGGTTCGTCTCCACCACCTCGTCGAACTCCGAAACGCAGGGACCACACCAGGTGGCCCAGACCTGGATCATCCGCACCTTCCCGCTCTTGTTCTCGCGAAGCGCCTTCAACGCGTCGGCCCCGGCGGATTCCAGTGTGACCGGTTCCGCGGCGACCTTCTCCCGCCAACGCACGTTGCCTTCCGACTTGTCCGCCCACTTCGAGGAGCAGCCGAACACCTTGGTCTCCGCGACCGCCGGAGCTTCACCCCGGAGCAGCGCGTCCAAGGCGTTGCGCGCATCGCGGCTCTTCACGAGGTCCTTACGCTCCGAGTCGTCGATCCGGCCCTGGTAACGGAGCCGACGCTCCGCGTCGAAGATGAAGACATGGGGCGTCGCCTGCGGCCCGAGCGCCAACGAGAACGCCTCGGTGTCACCGTCATAGAGATAGGGAAAGGTCCAACGGATCTGACGGGCCCGGACCTTCATGTCCTCCAGCGTGTCGCCGACATCGGTGTAACCCAATTCATCCAACCGCACCGCGGCGGGACTGTTCGGGGAGACGGCCACGACGGCCACGCCCTTGGACGCGTAGTCTTCGGCGAGGATCCGTATGCGCTCCTCGTAGGCCTGTGCCGTGGGGCAGTGGTTGCAGGTGAAGACCACGGCAAGGAGACGCTTGTCGGCAAATTCCGTGGATCGATGGATCCTGCCGTCGACCCCGGGCAGCTCGAAATCCGGCATTCGGGTTCCCAACCGGGCCACGGGATGCTCGGCGGCGCATACCGCCGTGGCGGCCATCAGGCTGGCCAATGCGAGTCGGGCGACACGGAGAAGGGGCATGGGGGAAATCCTCCCCACCGCTCTGGGAAATCGGCAACTGCATTCGGCCGCGGGACTGGGCCCAGGCCGGTTGTCAGGCCGCGGTGGCGGCGGGCGCGGGGACCGGTCCGGTGCTGGCGCGGATGGTCAACTCCGCCGGCAGACGTGCGGACTTCGCCGGTTCGCCGGCGATGAGCTTCTGCATGAGTTCCATGGCCACGGCGCCCAACCGGAGCTTGGGCTGGCGGACCGTGGTCAGGGGAACACGGAAGAATTCGCTCACCAAGACGTTGCCGAAACCCGCGACGCTCAGGTCCTTGGGAATCCGGACTCCCTGGTTCAACAGCGCGTCCGCCGCTCCGATGGCGACGAGGTCGTTCGCCGCTTGGAGCGCCGTGGCGCCGGGATTCTCCTGCATGAACTGCAATGCGGCCGAGGCCCCTTCCTCGACTGTGGAACCGGCGTTGAACACCAACTGGTCGTCCATCGGGATTCCGGCGTCCCGATGCGCCCTCCGATATCCTTCCAGCCGTTCCAGCGCCCAAGGCGAATTCATCGGGCCGGCGAAGAACGCGATACGACGGTGTCCCAACTCGAACAAATGCCGGGTCACCGACTCGGAAGCGGCGATGTCGTCGGTCTCGACGTTGATGAATCCCTCGCAGAACGGCGCGCCGTGCCCAAGGAGGACAACCGGCAATCCCTGCTTCCGCAGGTCTTCGTAGATCGCCGCCGTCTTGGACATCCGATAGACCGGGGCCACAAAGAGGCCGTCCACCCGACGCGACATCAGTCTCCGGATGACCACGTCCTCGCGTTCGGCCTTGCCCAGCGAATGCGCCAGCAGAAGGTCGAATCCCAGCTCGTGGGCATGGCCCTCCAAGGCCAGCATGACACGGGAATAGACCGGGTCGGTCGGAGCGGGAATCACCAGCCCCAAGAGACGAGTCTTCCGGTTACGCAGACCACTCGCCGAGGCGTCGGGAACGTAGCCCATCTGCTCCGCCAGGGCCCGGATCCGGACCTTCGTCGAGCCGGCCAGATCCGGCTTGTCGCGCAAGGCCTTCGAAACCGTCATGACCGAAACCCCGGCCTTCTCCGCGATGTCCTTCAGTCGTACCATGGTCCGATTGTCCTGCGTACGCCCCATCAACGCCCACACACCCGTCAACCGCAAGCTCTCTGTCCAAACAATCCCCACCGCTTTCGCCTGCTTTCCGTTTGCCTCCTTCAAGTCCTCGGCTCTAGTTTCTGCAAACGATTTGCAGAAGGAAGTGGATTTGAAGAGGTATCCCAAGACCAACGCCTCACGCGGCTTCACCCTGATCGAGCTCCTGGTGGTGATCGCGATCATCGCCGTGCTGGCGGCCCTCCTGTTGCCGGCGTTGGCCTCGGCCAAGACCAAGGCCCGTCAGGCGGCCTGTTCCTCTGGGCTGCACCAGATCGGCCTCGGGATCCAGATGTATGCCGATGACAACCGCGGCCTGTTCGTCGAGACGACCCACGGGACCTCGGATACCAACCGCTCCTGGATCCTCACTCTCCGCCCCTACGTCGGCAACGTTGACGCCATCCGTGCCTGCCCCGCCGATCCGTTCCGGGTCCCGCGCATCACCAACTTCGCCTCCAGCTACATCCCGAACGAATACCTCGCCGTCGACCGGTTGAGCCCTTTCGGAAACGTCCTCGAATCCTACCGCCGCATCGACCAGCTCAAGAACCCCGTCGACACCGTCTCGCTGTACGAGATCGCCGATGCCAAGGACTTCAGCATCACGGCCGACCACACCCACTCGAGAACCTGGGCGACGGGCGGCTGGAACGCGGTTCTCGCCGACATCCAGCCCGACCGCCATGCGTCCGGAGCCAAATCGAGCCGCCACGACACCGGCCGCGCCAACCAGCTGATGGTCTGCGGCCATGTCACCTCCCCCTCGGCCGCGCTGCTCAAGGCCCGTGTCGATCGCGGCGAGGACATCGCCCGTCCACCGGAATGAGCCCCTCTCGGATGAACCATCTGTTCCTCATCGCAAACCTGCTCGCCGCCGGCGCGGCTTCCCTCGTCGCGGCGGAGCCTCCCGCGCGGATCTTCCGCGGTCACGTTGATATCCAGGTCACCTGGACCGCGGAACCCCCTCCGGGAATCGGCAGCCTTTCCTTGGCGCTCAACGAGGAGGAAGCCGGAGTCGTCCATTCTCCTTCGAACGCCGTCGTGGTGGTTGCCGAGGCGGCCCGGTTGAGCATCCCGGATGGCTTCGAGGTGTTTGGTCCGGCTGGAGGCGATCTTTGGGTCCTGCCCCAAAGTCCCGATCCCAACCTGCCCTACCTCGGATTCTCCGCCGAGGATCTGCCCAGGGATTACTTTGGGGACCGGATGGAGATCCGGCTGCTCTCGGTGGAGGGCCCCGGGAATTTCTTCCTCTGGCATTCGGACGGCTTCGGCGGGATCCAGATGGCGATGAACTCAAAAGACGGAATCGAATCCTCGGACCACGTCCAGCCGCTGGTTGGCGGGCATGACCATTACAACTTCGGGTTCACCGCCAATGGCGTCCACGATGTCTCCTTCGAGGTCCGTGGGATCCACCGCGCCACCGGCACCAATGTGGTCAGCCTCCCGCAGCGCCTCCGGTTCGAGGTGCTTCCCCTGCCCCCTTCACCTTGGGCCGATTGGATCCTCGCAACATTCCCCGAGGATCCGGATCGCTGGCTCGACCTCCCGCAGGGCGACGCGGATTCCGATGGCGCTTCGAATCTCGAGGAGTTCCTCGCCGGCACCGACCCCAGGGCCGCATCCGCTTCCGCGAGACTGGCGGTTTCCAAACCGGAGAACGGTATAGTAGAACTGCGGTTCCCGGTCGTCGCCACACGGGCCGCTTCGGTGATGGCGACCATGGAATCCGCCCCTTCCCCGGCCGGTCCTTGGCTTTCCGAACCGAGGTTCGCGTTGAATCCCACATCGACGGCATTGTGGATGAGGGAAACTCTTTCCGCGGCGTCGACCGCACGCTTCTATCGCCTCAGGCTGCAGCTGCTCTAGACCGATGAACCGACCTTCCCGAATCCTGTTGTTGGCCCTGATCCCGTTGTTCCACGGATGCGGTCCGGGCAAGGACGAGCATGCCGGCCATGACCATGGTAGCGCCCACAAGCACGAGCATCGCGCGCCGCACGGAGGCACCGCGGTGGTCCTGGGCAACGAGTCGTTCCATCTTGAGTTCGTCCGCGACGCCGCCACCGGCACACTCACCTGCTTCGTGCTGGACGCGCACATGGAGAACTTCGTGCGCATCGCGGCCCCGTTGGTGGCTCTCGAGGCGGAACTCGAAGCCGGGAAGCAATCGGTCGGACTCGCCGCGGTGGCCAACGCCGCCACCGGCGAGAAGGTCGGCGACTCAAGCCAGTTCGAGTCCAAGGCGGAGTGGGTCCGCAACGCATCCAAATTCAACGGCCGCATTCCGGAGATCGAGATCCGCGGCACGAAATTCACCGATGTCCGATTCCGATTTCCCGAGGGGAACGAATAGTCGGGCTCCAGGTTTCGAAAGCGTTGCAAGCAGCCGACCGGATTGGCCTTGCAACGTTGGCGATCCAATGGCGTTTTGGCGGAATTGAATCCGACCCGCTTCGATCCATCCGGAATCCAGCCCGTGAGGAAGGCACCCTCTGTGGCCTCCCGCAGGCTCGCCTTCGCAGTCCTCGTGGCCGTGTCCATGTCGACCGCCGTCGCACGGCAGGGTGAACGTGAGACCGTGAACGTCAGCTCGTTGACCACCGCTCCGTTTCAGGGATCCGACTCCCGCGTGGGTTCCTCCTCCCTGACCAGCGCCGGATCCGCCATCCAGATCAGCGCCGGAAGCGCTTTGGCCGGGAACTCCGTGGCGCTCGCCGCGTTCAACCGCGCGGCCGACCAATGGGAACAGTTCCTCGCCGACCCCGTCCAGATCACCATCAGCGCCGACCTCGCCTCGCTCGGGCCGGGGATCCTTGGCCAGGCCAGTTCGGTCCAGCTGAGCACGGGATTCAACGCGATCCGGAACCAGATGGTGCTCGACAACAGCACTGGCCCCTTTGCCTCGCTCACCGCGGCGTTGCCCACCGCCGCGACCTACGGCGTCACTCTTCCTTCGACCGGCGGCTGGACCACCGAGCCCACGATGTACGCGACCGCGGCCAACCTGGCGGCGATGGGATTCGACCTCACCGGACTGCTGCCCGGCGGCTCGCATGCGAGCATCACCTTCAGCTCCGACTTCGGCTTCGACTTCGACCGGACGGACGGCATCGACCCCGGCCTCTTCGATTTCGAGGGCGTGGCCCTGCACGAGATCGGCCATGCGTTGGGGTTCATCTCGGAGATGGACTACGTCGATTCCGTGCAAGGCGGCGGCGGCGGACCCGCGATCGCATGGACCACGCCGTGGGACCTCTTCCGGTTCTCGGCCAATGGCTCCAACCCGTCGAACCTTTCGCAATTCGGTTCCATGCCACGGAACCTCGATCCCTCGCAGGCGACGGTGAACGATTCGATCAGCTCGTTCCTGGGCTCGAATCCCGAGGTGCCCACCTCCACCGGCGTCGATACCGGGTCGGGCGACCAGGCCAGCCATTGGCTCAACCAAGCGGCCTTGGGCTACTACCCGGGCGCCATGCTGCCCTCGGTCGCGCCGGGTCAGCGCATCGACATCGGACTCAACGATCTCATCGTCCTCGATACCATCGGCTGGGATGTCAACTACGCGGCCCTGCCCGAGCCCGGCACCTGGGCGGCAATCGCCTTCATGGGTGGCTTGGGACTCTGGCGCTGGACCTCGCGTCGTTGTCGCGCCGCTACCGCCGCGTAGCCGTTCGCAGGTAGCCGCGGGCGCCAGCCTGCGGAGATTCCACGCTGAGGCGCTGGCCGAAGCACACGGCCTGGCCAGCAACGACGACATTCCCGTGCAGGATCCCGAGCTTCCCTCACAGCAGGACGACTGGAGGGAGATCGAGCAAAGGAGGCTGAAGAACGGAAGAGAAGTGGAGCGGGCGACGGGATTCGAACCCGTGACAACTAGTTTGGAAGACTAGTACTCTACCGCTGAGCTACGCCCGCGAACCGGAGAGACGTTCCGCAAGACTGAAGGCGATTTCAAGCCCGGCTTTCGGGTGAATTCACGGTGGTGAATCCGAGGGCGAGCGTCCTCGGTCTGTTGGGCGCTTCCGTGAAAAGTGCGTGTGGGAAACTTGGGACTTGCCCGGGAGGAGGTGCGCCTCTACTAACACGCCCGCATCCAGCGCCCTTCCGGGCGTTTCCATGGATTCGCCGGTGTAGCTCAGTGGCAGAGCAACGGTTTCGTAAACCGTAGGTCGTCGGTTCAATCCCGACCACCGGCTCCAGTTCTGCGATGGAAGTCCTTCTCTCCTCTCCCGCCACACACGGCGTCCCTCTGAGCAATCCGTATCAAGACGTCCCCTCCGTGTCCTCCGTGTCTCCGTGGCCAATACCAAGGAGGTGGACGGTCCGGGTCACTTGGCGAACTCGACGCCGAGCAGCAG
>CAMASJ010000020.1 GCA_945860685.1 Akkermansia muciniphila | reverse complement strand
TGGCGGACGTAGGGGCGACTCTGGAACGAGCTGTTCCAGGAGATGGCGTTCGGCCGGCGGTTGCCATGGAAGAAGGAACGCGGATCGCCGGCGAAGTCCTCGCCGAACTGGAAAACGGCCTCGTCGGCGACCGAGAACGACACCTCGGCGTCGACCGGCGCACCGAGGTGGTCGCGGGCGGTGACGACGTAGCCGCCTTCGGTCCCGGGCCTGCGGACCGATGCGTCGGGCGTGACCCGGATGTCGAGGAACCGCGACACCGGCGGGACCACGACCTCCTTGGTGTCGCTGTGCAGCGTCCCGTCCCAGACCCCCGAGGCGGTCAGCCAGAAGTTCGGTGCGAGCCGGTCCCCGATGTCGATCTCCACGAGGCGTGAAGTTCCGAGCACGCGGAGGACCTGGTGGGTCGGTTCGCCACCGGTCTCGGTGCTGAGAAGGATCCAGCGGCCCGGGGCGTCGGTGGCGACGAGCACCGGGGCGCGTGTGCCGGTCGCGTGGGCGTCGCGGTCGAGCAGGAGCTCGACGCCGCCGTCGCGGTGGTAGCCCGGGGCCGCGCCGCCGGCCTGGCAGACCCAGAAGGCCGACTCGGCGGTGACCGGCGCCTCGAACGGACGCGGCCGCGGATCCGGCTGCGTCGGCGCGGTGGCGTTGCCCGGGGAGGTCCATTCGACGGTGTAGTAGCCCTCGCGAGCAGGACGGAAGGACATCGAGGCCAAGCCGTTGGTCCCGGTGTCGAGGCTCCCGGTGGAGACGACCTCCCGGACGTAGCCGCGCCGGACCAGCGACCACGCGCGGCCGCGGCGATCCGGCCCGGGCGGCCAGGCGGCGGCGCTGCGGCGACGGCGTTCCAGGTCCTCCCCGCCGACGTCCTTCCCGGCGGGATCGCGCCAGACCTCCTCCCAGACCTGTCGGACGAGCCGGACGGTTCCGGGCACGGCGACCGGTTGGTCGTTGGCGTCCCGCGTGCGCACGTCGGCCGTCACGGGGTCGCCCGGCCGGAGGACACGGCGTCCGACCGAGGCCGAGACGAAGTGGCGCTGACGGGTCACGCGGATGCGGTCCGAGGCGCGGACCTCACGTTGGCCGGCGTCGGTGACCCGAGCCTCGATCTCGTACTCGGTGTCGTTGCCGGCGGCGTTGGACTCCAGCCGGAAGCGGGCGCGTCCGGTGGAATCCGTGCGGAGGGACTCGCGCCGCTCCGGTCCGTTGGGCGGACGAAAGCCGGAGCGTCCGGCGTCCTGTCCCGCGAATGCCGGTTGGAACCAATCGAATTCCCGCGGTGCCGGGAACCACGGGGACCACGGCCGTTCGCGGATCAGCAGTTCCACGGCGGCGTCGGCCACCGGGCCGCCCGAATACAGCTCGGCCCGGATGTCGATCTCGACGGTTTCACCCAGCTTGAAGGTCCGGCGGCGCGGGCCGGACGGCGTTTCCTCCACCGGCGTCCCGAGGGCCACCGTGAACTCCGGGAGGCGGTATTCCTCGACGCGGAACAGGTTGGCCTCGCCGAGGAGTTCCGTGCGTTCGGTGGATTTCCAGAACTGCACCCGGCACGTGCCCAGCGCCGTGGTGGCGGGAAGTGCGAGTTCGCCCCACGCGGAGCCGAAGGCGTTGAAGCGGACCGGCCTGTTCGTCAGCACCTGGCCGCGTCCGTCGCGGAGTTCCAGGAACGCGTCGCTTCCGTCCGGTGTCCGCAGGCGGTCGCCGTCCAGGAGTCGCGCCGAGACCTTCCAGTGCACGGTGTCCCCGGGTCGGTAGGCCGGACGGTCCGTGGCCGCGTAAAAGCGCCAACCTTCCGGCGCCGCCGGGATGCCGCCGCCCCAGGTGCGGCAGAAGGCCTGGCGGGGGCCCAACGCGGCGGTCGCAAGGAACTCCCCGCCGGTGTGCTGGATGCGGAAGGTCGCGATTCCCGACGCGTCGGTCTCGCCTTCGTGCGTCTCGATCCGCCAGGTCTGTCCGTCGCGGTAGCCTTGCCAGACGCGGACGCGGGCCTCCGGGATGGGCTGGCCGGTGTTGGCGTCGGTGAACCACGCGAGTACATGGCCACCGCGGCTGCGGAGGGTCAGGGCCGCGTCGGAGACCAGCAGGAGCTCGCGGCCCTTCGAGGCGTCGCCTTCCGCCTGCACCAGGTACGCTCCGGTGGCCGGTCCGGGCCGTAGCATGACGTTGGTCTGCGCCGCGTTGTGTTGTCCGTCGTCGCCGGTGTCGAACCCGCGGGTCAACGCGCCAGCCCGTCCGCCGGTCGTGAGATGGTCCAGCCAACTCCCGGTCTGCGCCCCTTCCTCCGGCAGGCGAAGGTCGCGGGTGAGGTCCAGCGGGGTCAGGCTCCATTGGATCCGGCGGGAATTGCGCCAGCGGAGCTGGAACTCCACTCCGTGGCCCGGGAGGAACACCGAGGAGATCCCGATGCCGGTCTCGGGACGGAGGAGATCCTGGATGCGTTCCTCGGCGCGTCGGCGGACCGCGGATCCGCCCTCGGGGAACTCGGCGACAATGCGTCGGTAGACCTCCAGCGCGCGCGCGGCGTCGTTCTCGCGCCTCCAACCGCCGGTGGGTTCGATCACCAGCCTGCCGGAGCCCTCCAGCCACTGGGCATAGGCGTCGAGGGCGTCGTCATACCAGTCGTTTTCCTTCCCGGCCGCGATGGCAGCGCGGAAGTCATCCTCGACCTGGTACAACGCCCGTTCGTCGGGCGGCCCGAACTGCTGGAAGGCCAAGGCCCGGAGGAGCCTGGCATGGGCGACGTCCGCCGGCCGACGCGCGATACGCACCGCATCCTGGATCCATTCCAGGGGCAGGGAGATCCCGCTGCGCCAATAGGGGTTCTGTCCCGTCGTGGGGCGCGCGAGCCGCCAGAGGATGTCGAGGTAGCGGTTGCGGGCCGTCTCGAGGTCGCTCTGGGCGGCCCACCATCCGAGGGCGTGTCCGTGGCGGGCGAGGCGCCACTCCCAGGGGTCGTTCCGCCGATGGTGCAGGTCGCCGAGGCTTTCCTGGGCCTCCGCCCAGGCGCGGTCGCGATCCGGTTGCGGTGCCTCCTGGGGGAAGTCGGCATCCATGGCCTTCAGGGCCGCCTCCGTCTCGGCGGACCGGAGCCGGTCCCCTTCGCCGCGCCAGGCGGAGTCGTGGAGCAGCCAGCGGAACCTCCGGTGGTCGGCGCGGGAGAGTCCGTTGGTGGGGAACGACTTCGCCTCGTCCCGGACACGCGCATGGGCGCCGTCACCGCGGAGACGCAGGAGCGGTTCGAGCGGATCCACGTCGGCGCCGGGGAGGACAGGCAGGGCGGCCAGGAACGTGGACGCCAGGAGGAAGCGGAGCGTGAGGAGTCGGAGGCGGTTCATGGGCGTCGCGGTGGGGGCCGTCGGAGGACATCGCATCCCGGCCCCTTCCGGATGTCAACGGACGAGCCGGCGGTTCCTTGGGTGGAATCTCCGTTCCGGTTGCGCGGCTTTTCCGGCTGGCGGCTGGCGGTGGGGCAGGCCGCCTGCGTAGGCTGGCGCCATGGGAACGGCAGAAGCCCTGTTGCAACCGCCCGGATTCGCCTGGGCGATGCTTCTCGTCGTGGCGGTTCTCGCGTTTCGACGCAAGGCCGTCGCAGCCGGACTCGCATCGTTGACCGGTGCGGCCTTCCTCTGGCTGATCGGCGCCACGCCGGTCCCGGCCCGGCTCCTGGCCTCCCTGGAACGGCCCTACGAACGCTTGGCGAACTCCCCGCTGCCCAACGCCGACGCGGTCCTGATGCTCGGAGGCGCGGTGGGCTACACCCGGAGGGAGTTGACCTGGTTCGGACTCGGCGAGGCGAGCGACCGCATGCTGGCCTCGGCCGAGATGGTCCGACGGGGCCATGCCCGCGTGCTGGTCCTGAGCGGTTCAACCTATGTCTGGGAAGGCCGCCCGCGCCCCGACGCGGAGCTGGTGGCGGGCTGGCTGCGTACGTGGAAGCTGCCCGCCGCCGAGACGATCGTCCTGCCCGCGGCGGTCAACACCCATGACGAGGCGGTGAACACGGCGGCGCTCCTGCGCACCCGCGGTTGGCGCCGGGTCGTGCTGGTCAGCTCCGCCTACCATCTCAAGCGCTCGGTCGCCGTGTTCCGCAAGGCCGGCGTCGAGGTGATCCCTTTGGGCTGCGA
The DNA here is from genome assembly GCA_945860685.1 of Akkermansia muciniphila. Classification (GTDB taxonomy): domain Bacteria; phylum Verrucomicrobiota; class Verrucomicrobiia; order Limisphaerales; family UBA9464; genus SXXZ01. Next base: position 20,933 of record CAMASJ010000020.1, on the reverse strand, counting down.
CTTCCTCGGCCTTGCCGCGCTCGATTCGCCCGATCCGGGCTGGAAGATCGTGCCTCGGCCGGACGTCTCGAGGCTCTTCCGCGTCTGGTTCCATGAACAGCTCGGCCTGCTCTGGTACTGGTGGAAGGGCTGGATCTGATCCGTCGACACAGGACCCCATGAGCCCGTCCGAGCTGATCTTGCGCGTGGCCATCTGGCCCGCGGTCGCCTTCGGCCTCGCCGCCACCCGGGGGTGGCGGCCGGCGACGTCGTGGCGGGTCGGCGCCCTGTTCTACGCGGTCCACGTCGCGGCCGCCTTCCACCACCCCTACCGCTGGAGCCATTCCGCCGCCGTCGCGGACAACGTCCGGCAGGTGCGCGAAACCCTCGGCATCGAGTTCGGCGCCGGCATCTGGGTCAACTACGCCTTCAGCCTCGGCTGGATGCTCGCCGCCCTGACGTGGCCGAAGCTCGGTCCGGTGGCCCGCCGCGTCTGGATCGCGGTCTTCCTGTTCATCGCCTTCCAGGGAACCGTCGTCTTCGCCCACGGCCATGGACGCTGGATCGGCCTCGCGCTCTTCCTCGCCGCAGCGGTCCATGCCTGGCGGTTTCGGGGAGAATGGGTTGAAGGGTTGAAAGGTGAAGGGTTGAAGGGCTGAAGAGACAAGTGACAGGGGGAGTAGGTCAGAGGAAGGGGAGAAGCGGGGGAAGTCGGCGGGGGTGCCGATGTACTGACTGCGCCCTCGGGCCAACAACGGACAACTGGCAACTGGCAACGGACGACGATCAAACAGGGCCAATCGCTGCTGCCGGCGACATTTTGTTTCGTCCCTTCGATCCGAGGTCCCATCGTGGCCACCATGTTTTCGCCACCTGCGGGTCCGGGAGTCATCCACGCCGCCGGAGGCGTCCTCTGGCGCAGCACACCGCGCGGCCGTGAGCTCCTGCTGATCCACCGCAAGCGCTACGGCCCCGAGTGGGCGTTGCCGAAGGGCAAGCTGGACGCCGGCGAGTCCTGGACCCAGGCGGCGCTGCGCGAGGTCGAGGAAGAGACCGGATGCCGGGCCACGATCGGCGACTTCGCCGGCGGCAACGTCTATCGGGTCGACGGCGTGCCGAAGGTGGTCCTGTACTGGAACATGACGCTCGTCACCGAGGGCGAGGTCGCCGACACGCGCGAGGTGGTCGCCAAGCGCTGGGTCTCGGTCAGCGAGGCGTTGTCGCTGATGACGCACACCAGCGAACGGGCGCTCCTGCCGCGCGGTGCCGGGTTCACGGCGTGACCGCCGGGAGCACGCGGACCGCGATCGAGGTGCCCTGCTTCGCCCCCAGGTGCACCCGCTGGGTGGCCTTCTTGTAGTCCGCCGCCGTGGCGGTGGGGATGTTCACGAAGGTCTGCGGGTTCCGGTCCACCAGCGGGAACCACGTGCTCTGCACCTGCACCATGATCCGGTGTCCGGTGCGGAACGTGTGCAGCACGTCCGGCATGGTGAAGCGGATGGTCTCCGCCTTGCCCGGCGTGAACGGCTCGGGCTTCTCGAAGCTCTTGCGGAACTTCCCGCGGAAGACGTCGCCCCGCACCAGCTGCTGGTAGCCGCCCATCTCGAGGTGCGCCGGATTCGGCTGCGGCTCCGGATGGTCCGGTCCGTACACGTCCACCAGCTTCACCACCCAGTCGGAATCCGTGCCGGTGGTGGAGACGTTCAACGTGACCTCCATCGGTCCCGCGAAGGTCACGTCCGACTCCAGCGGTCCGGTCTCGTGCACGAGCACGTCCGGCCGGGCCGCGGCGAAGCGCTGGTCATTCACCGGGTACGAGCGCGGGTAGTCCGTGGTGACCTCGAGGGTGAAGGGAACCGGCTTGTCGGGATCGCTGACGTACTCGTCGAAGGCGCCGTCGTCGGCCGCGGCGGCCTCGAAGGAGAGCCCGCCGCCGCGATGCAGGTGCAGCGTCTTCTCCACCGTCGACTTCGGGGGCCACGCGTCGAAGCGCCGCCAGCGGTCCGTGCCCGTCTCGAACATCGTCGCCTCCGCGATCACCGAGTTGGTGTCGTCCTTCAGGTACCGCCGGAAGAATGGCAGCTCCATCTTCTCACGGTATTCCGCCCCGGTCTTCACGTGGTGCCGCACGTCCCCCAACGCGGCGCCCTCGCCGTGCGACCACTGGCCGTGCGACCAGGGACCCATCACCAGCAGGTTGGTGATACCCGGATTCAGGCGCTCGGTCCACCGGTAGGTCTCCAGCGGCCCGAACAGGTCCTCGGCGTCGTACCATCCGCCCACCGTCATCACCGCGCAGCGCACGTTCTTCAGGTGCGGACGGATGTTCCGCGCCTGCCAGTAGGCGTCGTAGGTGGGGTGCTTCAGGAACTCGCTCCAGGAAGGCGACCGCCCCTTCAGGTGCACCGCGTCCGAGTTCGCGAGCGGCCCCATCCGACGGTAGAAGTCGTATCCGTCGGGATTGCCGAAGACGAAGCGCTTGCCCTCGTCGCGCAGCGGGTCGTCGGACTTCTGGTCGAACCAGTACATGAACCCGAAGTTCTGCGACAGGAAGAAGGCGCCGTTGTGGTGCAGGTCGTCGCCCATGAACCAGTCGGTGATCGGCGCCTGCGGGGAGGCGGCCTTGAGCGCCGGATGGCTGTCGATCATGCCGGCCGCGGTGTAGAAGCCCGGATAGGAGATGCCGAACATGCCGACGCGCCCGTTGTTGTTCGGCACGTTCTTCACCAGCCAGTCGATCGTGTCCCAGGCGTCCGTGCTCTCGTCGATGTCCTTGGCGCCCTTCACCGGCCGGTGCGGACGCATGTGGTCGAACTCGCCCTCGGACCCGAAGCGGCCGCGGACGTCCTGGCTCACCATCACGAAGGTGTCCCGCGCGAAGGCCGCGAAGCTGCCGGAGCCGGACTGGAAGTTGTCCACGCCATACGGCTTCAGGCTGTAGGGCGTGCGCGTGAGCAGGATCGGCCACGGCTTCGAGTCGTCCTTCGGCACATACACCCGCGTCATCAGCCGCACGCCGTCCCGCATCGGGATGCGGTGCTCGTACTTGGTGTAGTGCTCGGCGATCCAGGCGGCGTTGGTGTCGTCGGTCTTGGCGTCGGAACCGTACCCGGATCCCCCTGTGATCGCCCGGCCCGGCAGGGCGAGGAGCACGGCCAACATGGGGACGACGAGGAGCGGGTGGAACCGTGGGTTGCGGGCCATGGCTCAGGGTCCCCGGCCGGTCCCGGACTTGGCAAGCCCGCAACGGGAGCCGGTCGCCGCCGGTTCCTATTCCGTCGCACCCGCAGCCGGACGGAACGGACGGCGGTGTGAGTCGTCGAGCCGGTCGCAGGCCCAGAGCAGGCCGCGGGTCACGAGGTCGAGGTACCGCGGATCGGAGACGGTCTCGTTGAAGTGGCCCAGCGTCGTGTTGAACACGCGGGTCTTCCCGTAGTGGTTCACCCAGGTCAGGACCAGGTCGTTGGTCCCCTGTCGTCCGCGCTGCAACGGCTGGGCGGTGGGATGGATGGTGATGTTGTTGTAGAGCTCCTCCTTGCCGGTGAGCCAGGTGTTCCAGGAAAGGCCGGCGGTGATCGGGTGGGTGGCGTCCACGGTCCGGACGTCGATGGGACTGGCCGGGCCGTGCTGGAGCGAGCGGATGCCGAGGAAGCGCGGCCACTCGAGGTCCGGTGCGACGCGGTAGCTGTGGGCGGCGCAGTGGAGGTTCACCGCGGGCACCCCAGCGCGATGGGGCGCGAGGATCTTCGCGATGAAGTTGGTGTCCCCCACCATCCCGAAGCAGTCGTCATGCAGCACCACGTCGTAGCCCTTCGCCCAGTTCGGGTCCTCGTACAACGGGATGCGGCTCTCACGGGCGGTGCCGCCCTGCTGGATCGTGTCGACGACCACCCAGGCACGCGATTCGAGGCCGTTCCGGAGGATCGTCTTCTGGCGGTCGTAGTCGTGGCAGCATCCGCCACAAACCAGCAGCGCCCGCAGCAGCGGCGGCTTGCCGTCCTGGGCGCGGAGCGGAGGCACGGACATCGCCGCGAGCGCCAGCGTCAGCGCGACCCAGACGGAAACGGTGCGGAACGGGGACATGCGTCCGAGTCTTCCGCAAATGCCGTGCGTGGACAAGGGAGGGGAGGGGATTGGCCACGGAGGCACTTAGGACACGGAGGGGATTTCTGGGGTTGTTGTCCGTTGTCCGTCGTTCGTAGCGCGTTGGGACCCTCGGTCGGGAGGCCTCTTGGTGTGGTTGAGCTGAACTGAAGCGGTGTTTGCCGGTTCTTGATGTCGTTGGTACACTGCGGTGTGGTGGGCGGGAATGGGGCTTCTCTGCGGACCTCCCTACGGTCCGTTTGAATCCGTTTGTATCCGTGTCAAAACCCTGAACGCCGGATGCCAGGCAGGACCGCATCACTGCTCCTTGGCGAGGACCGGGGAGCCGAGTTCGCGGGAGAGGTTCGCGGCGATCTTTTGGACGATGCGGGCCATGTCCTTCTCCGAAAGGAGCCAGTTCTGGAAGGTGACGGTGATGCCTTCCTGCTCGAAACCGAAGACGATCGGACAGCCCTGCACCTCGATCCGATGTGCGCCCCAGCCGGACACCTGTCGGCACGGCATGCTGTTCGGCTTCAACACCGCCGCGTAGTGCGAGGCGTCCAGGAGCAACGGTTGACCGTCTTCGCGTGCGATCAGGAACTCCATGTCTCCAACCTTCCGGAATTCGCCACCCGCGACAACCCCGATGATCGGGGCGACCGGGTGGGGCGGTGCGCGTGGGACCGCGTCACCAGGTCTTCCAGGGCGCCTTCCCGGTCTGCCACATCCGGTCGAGCATCTGCTGCTCGCGGTAGGTGTCCATGCACTGCCAGAATCCGTCGTGCCGGTAGGCCTTGAGCTCGCCTTCCTGCACCAGGCGTTCCATCGGCCCCTTCTCGAAGACGCAGCCGTCGTCGTCGCCGAGGTACCCCCGGATCCGGCGGTCGAGCACCATGAAGCCGCCGCTGATGTAGGCGTTCTCCTGGTCGGGCTTCTCGGTGAAAGCGGTGATGGTCTGGCCGTCCATGGCGAGTTCGCCGAAGCGGCCCGAAGGCCGGACGGCGGTCACGGTGGCGACCGCGCCGTGCGCCTCGTGGAAGCGGATGGAGGCGTTGATGTCGCTGTCGGTGAGGCCGTCGCCGTAGGTGAACAGGAACCGCTCGTCGGGCACGTGGGCGAGCGCGCGTCGGAGGCGTCCGCCGGTCATGGTCTCCTGTCCGGTCTCCAGCAGGGTGACGGTCCAGTCCTCCTCCTCATGGGTGTTGTGGTAGCGGATCCTGGGATTGCGTCCGAGGGTCAGCGTGACGTCCGAGGTGTTCCAGAGGTAGTTGCGGAAGTAGTCCTTGATGACCTCGCCCTTGTATCCGAGGCAGAGCACGAAGTCCCGGTGCCCATGGCGGGCGTAGAGCTTCATGATGTGCCAGAGGATGGGGCGTCCCCCGACGGGGACCATGGGCTTGGGACGGTATTCGGTCTCCTCGCGCAGACGCGTGCCGAGACCACCGCAGAGAATGACGACCTTCATCGTGTGGTGCCTGTATGGACCGGCGGAAGCTAGGGGGTCGCGACGACGAGGGGAAGCGGGAGAAACGGCGGGACTGCTTGCCGGCCGTGGTTCCTCCGGTTTCGGCTTCGACGTCGGCGTGCGGATTGTCTACCCATTCCGGCCGCGTGACGGTCTCCGCACCCAGCCTGCTGCTCCTGATCCCCGCCTACAACGAGGAGGCGAGGATCGGTCCCGTGCTGGAGGCGTATTCCGAACACTTCATCCGGCACTACGCCGGACGTTTCCGCATCGTGGTGATCCTGAACGGGTGCCGTGACAACACGCTGGGCGTGGTGCGCGCGGCCGAGCAGCGGTACCTGTGCGTCTCTCACCTCGAGTTCCCGGCGGCGATCGGGAAGGGAGGCGCGTTGATCGAGGGGTTGAAGCTCGCGCCGATGGCGGACTTCATCGGATACGTCGATGCGGATGGTGCGACGGCCCCGGCGGCCTTCCTGGATCTGGTGCGACGCCTGGACGACCCGGCGGTGAACTGCGCGATCGGCTCGCGATGGATCCCGGGGGCGGTGATCCATCATTCCCAGCCCGGGAAGCGGCAGTTCGCGAGCCGGTTGTTCCACCTCTTCGTGGAGGGCTTCTTCGGGATGGGTATCCGGGACACGCAATGCGGGGCGAAGGTGATGCGGCGACGGGCGATCGAGCGGATCCACGACCGCCTGACCCTTGCCGACCTGGCCTTCGACGTGAACCTGCTCTACTCGATGAGGAAAGCCGGCTTCCGGGTGCTGGAAGTGCCGACGGAATGGTCGGACAAGAGTGGCTCCACGGTGGTCTTCAACAGCCGCACCTCGCTGAACATGCTGCTGTCGCTGGTCCGGCTGCGGCTGGTGTATTCGCCGTTTTACGCGTGGCTGGGCCCGCTGAGGCCGTTGGAAGTCTGGCTCTACACCCGACTGCGCGCCCCGCAACCGGTGCGAACCGCCCGGAAGCCGGCCCGTTGAGCTGGACATTCAGGGAGGGGAACCCGCACGCGGAGCCGCGGAGGCCCGGAGCGACGTCGATTCCGGCATCGGGAGGAATGGGACTTTCAAAACCAAGGGTGTCAGGGGTGCCAAGGTGGACTCGGCTGGGGCGCAATCCGGTACCGTTCCCGCTCCGCTTCTGGCTACTTGGCATCGATTAGGTACGGAGTCCCGGCTTCAGCCGGCGGAAACCTTCTAGTTCCCCAGACCTTGGAACTGGCCCAAGCGCCCGGTCGCACGAGGTCCAAACCGGCTGAAGCCGGTACTCCGTACCCCTGAGATCGCGTTCCGGAAAAGGTCGTCCGTCCATGTCCGAGTTGCATTCGGACTCAGGTCTTCGATGTGGGACTCCGTACCCCGCGTCTCCGCGTGGGCGAATCGGCGTCAGGCGGGGACGGCGGCTGGGCGGCGGCCGCGGGCGATGCGTTCCGCGATGCGATCCAAGGGCAGCACTTCGTCCACGCCGCCGGCTTCGATGGCGGCGCGGGGCATGCCGAAGACGGCGCAGCTTTCCTCGTCCTGGGCGACCGTGAAGGCGCCGGCGTCACGGAGGTGCTTCATGCCCGAAGCCCCGTCCACGCCCATGCCGGTGAGGATCACGGCAAGGGTGCTCGCGGCGGAGCCGGTGCGGAGCGCGGACTCGAAGAGGATGTCGACCGAAGGGCGCTGGTGGTGGACCAACGGACCTTCGTTGAGCTCGACGACGTGGTGGTCGCCACGCCAATGGAGCGTCATGTGGAATCCGCCCGGCGCGATCAGCGCGGTGCCGGGCTCGACGCGGTCGCCGGCCTCGGCCTCCTTGACGCGGATCTGGCAGAGCGTGTCGAGGCGTCCGGCGAGGGCGGCGGAGAAGCGGGCCGGGATGTGCTGCACGATGCAGATGCCGGGAAGGTGCGTGGGCAGGGGGGTGAGGATCTCCCGCAGGGCCTCCGTCCCGCCGGTCGAGGAACCGATGAGGATCACGTCGCGGGTCCGGGGTCCAGGCGGACGCGGCGGGGGCTTGGCGGCGGGCGGGTTCAGGGCGGCGGCCACGCGATGGACATCCGACAGCGACCGGCTGGCCTGCGGGGCGGCCGGTGCCGGTGCGGGACTGTCGGCGACGCGGGGGGCCGATGGCGGCCGTTGGGCGGGTGCCGGCTCGACGGGGCGTCGGATCCGGGCCTGGGCGGCAGCGCGGATCTTCGTGGCCAACGCCTGTCCGTCGCTGTGCGCCGAGAAGGAGCCGCTCGGCTTGCCGATGAAGTCGATCGCTCCGGCCTCGAGGGCCTCCATGGCGACGGCCGTGGCCGAGCCGGTGTGCGAGCTCATGATGACCACGCGCGTCGGGCGGTGTTTCATGAGAAGGCGCAGGAACGTGAGCCCGTCCATGCGCGGCATGTTGATGTCGAGCGTCACCACGTCGGGCTGGAGCTCGAGGATGCGGTCGCGGGCCTCGTAGGGGTCGGCCGCGGTGCCGACGACCTCGATGTCGGGTTCGTCGGCGAGGCTCTCCTGCACGATCCGGCGGACGAGCGCGGAGTCGTCCACGACCAGGGTACGGATCCGCTTTTGGCCACCGCCGTTCATGCCTTGATCTGGAACAGCGTCTCGATGGTCTCGAACTCGTCGCGGGTGAGGACGACCAGCTTCTCGAGCATCTTGGGATCGAGTCCGAGGATGGAGAACACGGTGTTCTGGCTCCGGAAGGCGAAGGCGTTGTGCCCGTAGCCGTGTCCGAGGGTGTAGGCGATGAAGTTGGAGAGGTAGACGATCGAGGCGAGGCGGTGGTGCGGTTCGGCGGCGGAGGGCATGTGGTGGAAACGCACGGCCACGGCCACCGAGGTGGGGAAGTTCCATCGTTCGAGCAGGCGGCTGCCCAGTTCGGCGTGGTGGAATCCGAGCACCCGCTTCTCCGCCTCCAGCAGCGAGCAGCCCTCCTTCTCGAGCGTCCGGATGAGCTCGAAGCTGTTGTCTTCGATCACCTGGGCGATGATGACCTTGCCGAGGTCGTGAAGGAGCCCGGCGGTAAAGGCGATGTTCTCGTCGTTGCCGGTCATCCGGGCGAGCAGCCTGCCGGCGACCCCGGAGGTGACGGAGTGCTGCCACAGGTCGCCCTCGCCCATGCCGTAGGCCTTCTGCGCGGGGCGCAGGGAACGGGCGGCGCTGACGGCGACCACGAGCTGGAAGACGGTGTTGAAGCCGAGGCGGAAGATGGCCTCGCCGAGGTCGGCGACGCGTCGGCTGGCGGCGAACGCGGTGGTGTTGCTGGCCCGGAGCACGTTCGCGGCGAGGCCGGGATCGTACTGGATCAGCTGCACCACGCGCGTGGCGTCGGCGTCGTCGGACGACAGCAGCTGCATGAGCTGCGGAAGCACCCTCGGGGCCGGGGGCAGGTGCTTCACCTTGTCGATGAATGCGTCTAGCTCCTGCATAGGGGCACCTCGTCCTTGCTGCCGGAGATCCGCAGCGTGACGGATCCGTCGGAGACTCTGAGCATCATGGTTCGGTTGACCTGGCCGCCGACGGCGCTGGCGTGGATGGTGAGGCCGTTGCGTTCGAGCGTCCGCAGCAGCGCCTCGTGGTTCCGTCGGCCGATGTTGAAGAAGTTGTTGTCGTCGAGGATCTGGGCCCCGCCTGCGACGCAGACCTTGAGTCGGCAGCGTTCGGCCTTGAGCTGGTAGGCGGCCCGGAGCAGCGCCGGCACGGCGGTGTCGACGAACATGGCCGGATTGGCGATGCCCTTGGCCGGGTCGATCGTGGAGTCGGGCAACATCAGGTGGAGCAACCCGCCGACCCGGGCGACGGGATCGTGCACCGAGATCCCGAGGCAGGATCCGAGCGAGTAGGTGGTGAAGACCACGTTGGGATTGTTCGACACCGCCATGTCGGCGACGCCGACGATGACCCTCTGGTCGAACGGGATGAGGCTGGGTGAGGCGGCCATCTGGGTAACGTCCGGTCAGTTCAGATCAGACGGTAGACGCTGGGCTTGAGGCATTGGAACGGCACCTTGAGGCCGTTGAGGCTCTCGGAATGGCCGATGAGGAGATAGCCGCCGGGCACGAGGTGACGTGCCAGACGGTTGACCAGCTCCTCCTGGGTGTGGCGGTCGAAGTAGATCATCACGTTGCGGCAGAAGATGACCTCGAACTTGTCCGGGAACTGGTAGTCGCCGAGCAGGTTCAGGTTCCTGAAGGTGAGCCGCGACTGGAGGTTCGGCTTGAGCCGGTAGTGGTCCTCCCATTCGCCGCTGCCGCGCTGGAAGTGGCGGCGGAGCCAGTCCGGCTTGATCGCGGTGAGCTTGTCGGTCGGGTAGATGGCTTGGCGGGCGGTGTCCAAGGCACGGGTGGAGATGTCCGTCGCCAGGATCTTCCAGTCCCATTGTCCCAGGGGGAAGTGTTCCGCGAGGTAGAGGGCGATGCTCCACGGCTCCTCGCCGGTGGCGCTGGCCGCGCTCCAGACGCCGAATCCGCGGCGTCCGTCCTTCAGCAACCCCGGCAGGGCCGTCTCCACCAGGAAACGGAAGTGGTCCTCCTCGCGCAGGAAGTGGGTGTAGTTGGTGGTGAGGGCGTCGAGCAGGCGGGTGAACTCGGCCGGGTCGCCGGTCCGTTCGAGGTGGCTGGTGTACTCGCCCAGCCGGGTCATGCCGAGCGCCCTCAGGCGTTTGCCGAGACGCGCCCGGATCAGCGGTTCCTTGCCGTCATGGAGACGGATCCGCGACCGGCTGTAGATCTCGCGGACCACCCAGGCGCAGGCTTCCTGTTCCGTGTGCTCTCGGCCGTGCTGGGTGGTGGTGGATTTCATGGGCCTTTACCGGCAGGAGTGCATCGGCATTTTTCCGGGTACCCTTGAGGCCCGCCGACGGGGAAACGTCTTCGGAAACGTCTACCATGGACACGGATCAGGATGCTTGGGAGGCCCACGGGAGGCGTCCATACCGATACGGTGGCTGGGGTGACCGAATTGGGGTGGCGGCTGGGATCAGCCGACGGTCCCGGATTCGGGCGTCCCGGACTCCTTCGCCAGCTCGCGGGCGAGGTACTGTTCGACCATCTGGAACTTCGCCACGTTCTCCGGCTTGAGGGCCATGAGGTTCCGGTGCGCCTCGAGGCAGCAGCGGAGGACCTCGGCGCGGGTTCCCGGGGCCAGCTCCTCGGCGGGGCCGGTCTCCGGGATGCCGGCCGCCTCGGCCGTCGGAAGCTGGGTGACCAGCTCGATCACGCCGTGGTCGGCGAACGTGTCGAGGATCCGCTGCGGCGGCCGGTGGAGGGCGAAGGACAGTCCGGAATCGCGGACGAGGCCCGAGATCATCCCGGAGAAGCCGCTGTCCATCAGGAGGATCTCCGAGAGGTCGAGCACGAAGCGCCGCACCCCGGTCGACTGGAGCCGCTGGATGGCGGCCTCGAACGAGGGTGCGGATTCCGCCGCGGCACGGCCCACCAGGCGGATGTAGGCGGTGTCCCCATCCACGCCGAGGGAGATCTTGCAGCCGGGAAGCGGCATTTCAAAGGCACTATCGGGTGGGGGTCGGGTGGGTCAAGCTCCCGGGTTCGACCGTCTCACACCTCGTTCTCCTCGAGATACCGGCGCCCGAAGCGTTCGATGAGTCCGAGGGTCACGGCGTAGGCGGCCCTTCGGCCGGGGGGGAGATGGGAGCAGTACAGGGCGTTGGACTCCACCACGGGGAGTCCTCCGCGGCGCCGCTTGAACTCCCCGGCGCCGGAACTGTAGTTCAGCAGCTGGCCGCGTTCCGCCACGTCGGAGAGCAGCAGGGCCACGAGGTGGCGGTAGAGCCCGGTGCCCGTCGGCAGAGAGGTGTCATAGCCGATGAAGGGCGTCGAGGTGACGTCACCCTGCGAGAAGCATGCGTAGACCCCGTCGAGCACGCCGGTGGCGTTGCGAAGTCCGCGGAATTCCAGCCAGCCCTCGGCGAGGGCCCGCTCGACGAACCGCCGGGTGTAGCGCGGATTCAACGACGAGTGCTTCTCCACGTAGAGCTGCCGGTAGAGCGACAGGATGCGTGGGACGTCCGACGGACGGAACCCATCGGGTCCGACCACCTGGTAGCCGTCGAGCTTCCGGAGGGCCTTCAGGTCACGTCGCACGGTGTCCTTGGAGAGGAAGCCGGGCTCGCGTCCGTCGAAGAAGTAGACGCGTCGGCTGGCGAAGACGTGGTGGTCGGCGTCGAGGAACACCCGTGGCGGGATCGATCCCGGGAGGTCGTTGAGGCACCGCACGAGCACGGCGTGTCGGGGGAAGCGTCGGGAGATGAGGCGTGTGGCTTCCTCCACGGCCTGGGCGGCCTCGGGTGCGTGGAGGTTGGTCGAAAGCAATCCGGCGCTCCACTGGACCGTGCGGTCGAGGCTCCAGGCGCGGAAGGCGACGTCCATCACCCGCAGGCCGAACCGTGCCAGCCGGCGTTGGGCGGGATCCTGGACCAGCGACAGCTCGGCCGCGGGGTAGGCGACGTATTGGGTGTGCAGGGAACACGGGAAGGCCGCCCCCGTCCTCCCGTGGTGGACGGTCAGCGCGAAGGTGCCGGCCGAGGTCCGGACCACGCCGGAATCCAGTCGGAAGTTCTCGGCGAGCCGCCAGGGTGACTCCTCCAGGAATCCCCGCCAGTAGCCGGCGTGTCCGCAGAAGTCCCCGCCCACCCAAGCGACCGCCTCGGGGCCGAGCCGGATTCCCGGGCCGGCAACCGCGGCTCCGGCCGCCTCAGGTCGCCAAGTCGGCAATGTAGAAGCTCCCATAGGTGTGGACCCGGTCGCGCTCATGGCAGGAACGCGCCGTCTCCGTGTCGTACCGCAGCAGTTCACCGACCTCGCGCATGCGGCCCTCGACCTCCACGCGGATGGGATCCACGAAGTCGACATGGAATCCGCCGCTGCGCCACAGGATGCGGGCGCCCGAACGGGCGCGGTCGACGATGGCCTGCCATTCGGCCGCGAGCAGCTCCGGATGCGCGTGGCTCAGCCAGTCCATGTGGTCGAGCAGCACGAAGTGGGACAGGGAACCATCATGGCCGCGGAGGAACCCGGTCAGGTCGCCGGTGTGGATCCGGATGCGGTCCACCATGCCGGACTTCAGGCGCTGGAAGTTGTCCGGCTTCAGGTAGCCCGGGCAGCATTCGCGGGAATAGCGGCCGAAGAGGTAGAGGCGCCAGAAGTAGTTGTCGGCGGTCGGCAGGCGGGTGAAGACGGATTCGACGCAGTCCTCCATGAAGTCGGCGACGCTGCGGGCCGTGGTCCGCTCCAAGTGTTCGCGTTGCGCTTTCGGCACGCCGAGCAGGCTCAGCACCGCGTCGGTCCTCAGCGCCCGTTTCAGGGCGGGGCGCCACATCGCGTCACGCACCGTTCCGAGGTAGATCCGACGCTGTTCGTCGAGGCAGCCGGCGGAGAAGAGCGACAGCACGTCCGCATGGATTCGGGCCCACTGGCAGTACTTCACCATCAGCTTGCCGAACACGCCGGTCGTGCCGCGGTGGTAGAACGAATCCTCCTCCTCGGGGCGGGACAGGAAATGCATCCGCCGGTCCCAGTAGCCGCGGGCGGATTCGGAGAGGTCGGCGCGGAGGGTGTCCTTGTACCAGCGAGGAAACTGCGCATGCCCGCCGTCGCCGAAGAGCGCGAAGAAGTCCTCGAAATCCAGCCGCCGCACGCCCGCGATCTTGAGCTCCAGCAGCGCGTTCTGCCGGAAGTTCATGTCCACCGCATGGATGCGGTTCGGGCCGTCGAGGGCGTAGTCGAGGGCGTTGCATCCGGCGGAGGTGATCAGGACGACGTCGCTCTTCGCGTCCAGCGACATCACCTCACGGTCGAGGCGCGGGTCTTCCCAGCACGTGTTGTACACGAGGTGGTTGCCATGGACGTACGAGAAGATCGTGCGTGTGGTCCAGTCGGAGATCGCCTTCATTGCTTGGTCGGTTCGGCCCTTTGATTAAGACGCTCCCCCGGGCGGCCTTTCACCGCAAACCCCTCCGCGATGATCGCGCGAAATTCACCCAAACGTCGGATTAAGTTCACAAAGTGCCTTCAATTGTAGGGGGTGAACCGAGCTCCTTCCACGTCACGGCTCCTCCCGTTCGCCGGATTCGCCTGGCGAACCCTGCGCCGACAGGGGGTGGGAGAGACCTTGGCGGATCTCGCCTCGGAGGTGGCGTTCGACCTCCGGATGGGTTGCGTGACGATGATCCCGTCTCCTCGGCCCGCCGCGGCGTTGCCCACCGACGCCGTCCAGTATCAGGGCGCGAGTCCCAGGCTCGTCCGGGAGCTGTTTCGTCGGCTACCGGACGAGGCCCGTCGGGGTGTCTTCGTGGACTACGGCTCCGGCAAGGGCCGCGGACTTCTGTTGGCCGCCGAGGCTGGTTTCCAAGGTCTCGTGGGCGTCGAGATGGACCCGGAGTTGGTCGCCGACTGCCGCCGCAACCTCGATCGGCGCAGGCTCGATGCCCGGCTGTGCGTCGAGGATGCCGCCCGTTTCGAGATCCCTTCCCAGCCGTTGGCTGCGTTCCTCTACAACCCCTTCACCGGTCCCACGCTGGCCGAGGTCGCCCAGCGCCTTGCCGGCCACGCGGAACGGCATCCCGTCTGGGTCGTCTACGTGAACCCTGTCGGCCTCGACACCTTCCTGCGCAGCGGCTTCACCGTGCGGGAACGGGTTCTGCGGGGCGGTTCGGCAGCGGGCGTGGTCCTCCGGTTGGACCGCGTTCCCTGAGCCAGCGGGCGGCTTCGGCCGGGTGGTCGGTCTGGAATCCCTGCACCCCGGCGGAGAGGACCTCCGACCACCACTTCGGATCCTCCGATTCCCGTTGGGCATCGGGCCAGTTCTCGACGCCCAACCGACGGCACTCGGCCACGAAGGCGGCGTCTGCGGCGGTGTCCAAGGCCTTCGGGCGGTGCCGTTTCACGAACGATTCAAGTTCGGTCCGGTTGGTTCGGGCCGCAGCCGGGATGCTCAGGATGAACTCCACCCCGGGCAGCGCCTCGCGCCACGCGGCGACCTTGGACGGGGAATCGTACACCACCACCGAGTTGGTCATGCCCACGTCCCGGATCATCCCGGCCACCGCCGCGATGTCGCCAGACTTGAAGTCGAGGTAGATGCGGATCCTCCCCTTGCAGGCCTGCAGGGCGGACTCCAGGCGGGGGATGCGGTCGGTCGGGCCGCCCTCGGGACCGGTCGTCCGGACGGTCAGCTTCAACAACGCCTCCCAGTCCAGCTCCGACACCCGGCCATGGCCGTCGGTGGTGCGGTCCACGGTGGCGTCGTGCATCAGCACGTGCACCCCGTCGCGGGAACGGCGTACGTCCATCTCGACGTAGTCGACCCCGGCCGAGACGGCGCCCTCGATGGCGGAGAGGGTGTTCTCGGGGTGACGTCGGTGTTCGCCGCGATGGGCGATCAGGATCACGCGTCGTTCCTCCGACGGCGCTTCCGCGTGGAGCAGCAACGCGAACAGCAACGGAAGCCGGCGGAGGAGGAATCCAGGCGTGGGGGCCATCGGAGGGTTCGGACGCGGGAGCCGGTTCCGGCTTCAAGCGGTTTCACGGACGCAGATGCCTGCTGGCCTTGGACCTGTTTCCGGGTCCATCCTTTTCCGCCCCGTGCGCCTCCGCCTTTCCATGTGCCTCGCACCGCTGTTCGCCTTCGGCGTTTCGGCGGCGGGTCCGGACTACCTGACGGAGGTGAAGCCCGTGTTGACCCGGAACTGCGTCCCCTGCCATGGCGCGGAGCAGCCCAAGGCGGGTCTGCGGCTGGACACCGCGGCCGGGGCGC
Source organism: Akkermansia muciniphila (assembly GCA_945860685.1). Lineage (GTDB taxonomy): Bacteria > Verrucomicrobiota > Verrucomicrobiia > Limisphaerales > UBA9464 > SXXZ01. The sequence goes on along the minus strand of CAMASJ010000020.1, from coordinate 5,648 downwards.
GCAAAGGCGGCGAGAGCGGCGCCGCGCTGCGTCCGGGGGCTCCGTCGGAGAGCCTGATGTTCCGGCTGCTGTCGGGCGGGCACGACGGCGTGGATCCGATGCCGTACCGACGTCCGCCACTCGGGTCCGCGGAGATCGCACGGATCGGCGCGTGGATCGCGGCCGGGGCGGTGGCTCCGGCGGACGAGGCGCCCGGGGTCTTCCGTCACTGGGCCTTCGTCGCGCCCGTGAGGCCGCCCGTGCCAAGGGCCGTGGAAGGAACCCATCCGATCGACGCCTTCGTCCTCGCCGGACTGGAGGCCGCCGGGATGCGTCCCTCCCCGTTGGCGCCGCCGGCGACGCGGCTGCGTCGGGTCGCCCTCGACCTGGTGGGCCTCCCGCCGGAGCCCGCGGACATCGCGTCGTTCGAGGCGGCTCCCTCGGATGAGGCCTATCGACGGCGGGTGGAGGCGCTGCTGGCCTCGCGTCATCACGGCGAGCGTTGGGGGCGTTGGTGGCTGGATGCGGCGCGCTACGCCGATTCCAACGGCTACAGCGTCGACGCCCCGCGTTCGATGTGGCCGTACAGGGACTGGGTCGTCGAGGCCCTGAACCGGGACCTGCCGTTCGACCGGTTCGTCACCGAGCAACTTGCCGGCGACCTGATCCCGGAGGCCACGGTGTCCCAGCGGGTCGCGACGGGCTTCCACCGGAACACCCAGATCAACCAGGAGGGCGGGGTGGACCCGGAGCAGTTCCGGATCGAGTCGGTCTTCGACCGGGTGGCCACCACCGGCACCGTGTTGCTGGGTCTGTCGGTGGGATGCGCCCAATGCCACGACCACAAGTTCGATCCGTTGACACAGCGGGACTACTACGGGCTCTTCGCGTTCCTCAACGACCAGGAGGAGCCCACGATGGAGGTGCCGGGGACGGAGGTCGTGACGGAGGACCGGAAGGGCCGGCGACCGGCGACCACGTTCGTTTTGGCGGAGCGGGCGACCCCGCGGGAGACGCGGCGGTACGTGAAGGGCGACTTCACGCGTCCCGCGGAACCGGTCCCGCCCGGGACGCCGGCGGCACTGCCTCCAATGCGTGGCGTGGCCGAAGGGCGCCGCGCCAACCGGCTGGACCTGGCGCGTTGGTTGGTCTCGCCGGAAAACCCGCTCCTGGCCCGCGTGACGGTGAACCGGGTTTGGCAGGTGTACTTCGGCCGGGGACTCATGGAGACCGAGAACGACTTCGGCACCCAGGGCACGCCGCCGACCCATCCCGAGCTGCTCGACTGGCTCGCGGTCGAGTTCATGGAATCCGGCTGGAGCCTCAAGCACCTGCACCGCCGGATCGTCACCTCCGAAGCCTACCAGAGATCCTCGAAGTGGCGTCCGGACCTGGCGGACGTCGACGCCCGGAACCTGATGCTCGCACGGCAGACGCGGCTGCGACTCGACGCGGAATGGATCCGCGACGTCGCGCTGGTCGCCGGCGGACTGCTCGACCGGACGGTCGGCGGGCCGCCGGTTTTCCCGCCGCAGCCGGAGGGACTGGGGGCCTTCACGCAGAACAGCCGTCCGTGGAAGGCCAGCGCCGGCGGTGAACGCCACCGTCGCGGGATCTACACCAGCCTCCAGCGTTCGACGCTGCATCCGGCGCTGGCGGTGTTCGACGCGCCGGACACCTTCACCGCTTGCACCCGGCGCCTGCGCAGCAACACGCCGCTTCAGGCCCTGACCCTCCTGAACGACGCCCAGTTCCACGAGATCGCCACCGCGTTGGGACGACGGATGTCCGCGGGCCCGGGCGCGGTGGAACGCCGGATCGCGGACGGCTTCCTGCGCTGCACCGGCCGGCGTCCGGGTGCGGAGGAAACGTCCCGGCTGGCGGCGCTGCATGCGGCCGAGCTCGGTGCCGGGGCCATCGAGGAGGCGGCATGGATGGCGGTGGGGCGGGTGCTGTTGAACCTCGACGAGACCATCAACCGTGAATGAGACCCTGAATCCGGAGGACCGCCTCGCCCAGACCACGCGGCGGCATTTCTTCAGCCGTTGCGCGATGGGACTGGGCGGGATGGCGTTGGGATCCCTCCTGGCCGACGGCACGTCCACGGAGCCGCTCTCCGCACGTCGGGGGCATCATCGGCCTAAGGCGAAGTCGGTGATCTTCTTGTTCATGGCCGGTGGACCGAGCCAGCTGGAGCTGTTCGACCACAAGCCGCGCCTGAACGAGCTGAGCGGCCAGCCCATCCCGGACTCGCTCATCGAGGGCAAGCGGTTCGCGTTCATGGACTCGTCGTTCAAGAACAAGTCCACCCTGCTCGGGACGCGCCGGAGGTTCCGGCAGCATGGCGGTTCCGGCGCGTGGGTGAGCGACCTGTATCCCCACACCGCGGGGGTCGTGGACGACCTGGCGATCCTGAAGACCTGCGCGACCGACCTCTTCAACCACGCGCCGGCGAAGCTGTTCATGAACACCGGCAGCGGGCAGTTCGGGCGTCCCTCGATGGGGGCGTGGACCACCTACGGCATCGGCAGCGAGTCGCGGGACCTGCCGGGCTTCGTGGTGTTGCAGAGCGGACCCCGCGGTCCGCGTGGCGGGGCGGTGAACTGGTCCAGCGGCTTCCTGCCGACCGTGCACCAGGGCGTGCCCCTGCGCGGCACGGGCGATCCGATCCTCAACCTGGGAAATCCCCCGGGCGTGTCCCCCGACTCGCAGCGCCGGGTGCTCGACACCCTCGGCGGGCTGAACCTGCGCCGCGCGGCGGAGACCGGGGATCCCGAGATCGCCACGCGCATCGCGGCCTACGAGATGGCCTACCGCATGCAGTCGAGCGCCCCCGAGCTGATGGACCTGAAGGGCGAGTCGGAGTCGACGTTGGCGCTCTACGGATGCGAGAGGGAGAAGCCCAGCTTCGCGCGGAACTGCCTCCTCGCCCGCCGGTTGGTGGAGCGCGGCGTCCGCTTCGTGCAGCTGTACCACACCAACTGGGACTCGCATGGCGGTCCCGGCGAGACGCTCGAGGACGACCTCGCCCGGGTCTGCCGGGAAACCGACCGGGGTTGCGCCGCGCTCGTCCGCGACCTGAAGTCCCGCGGGCTGCTCGACGACGTCCTCGTCGTCTGGGGTGGCGAGTTCGGTCGCACGCCGATGGGCGAGACCCGGGAGAAGACCGGACGCAACCACCACATCGACGCCTTCACGATGTGGTTCGCCGGCGCCGGCATCCGGCCCGGACAGGTCATCGGCGAGACCGACGAACTGGGGTTCGGCCCGGTGTCGGACCGGGCGCACGTCCATGACATCCACGCCACCCTCCTGCACCTGCTGGGGCTGGACCACACGCGACTGACCTACCGTTTCCAGGGACGGGACTACCGGTTGACCGACATCTCGGGCGAGTTGATCACACGCCTGATGGCCTAGGTCCCTCGGCGGCGTCGCGTCCGAGGAGCCGTTCCACGGCGTCGATGAGGTCGGTGCGCGAGTAGGGCTTGCGGAGGACGCGGCAGTCCGCCGGGCGTTCCGCGGCGGGTGGCAGGCTGGCGCCGCTGAATCCGGTGATGAACAGCACCGGGAGCGTGGGGACCCGTGCGCGGATCTCGCGGACCGCCTCGGGTCCGGACATCCCCGGCATCATCACGTCCATGACCACCAGCGAGAAGAGGTCCGGGTTGTCGGACACGGCGCGGACGGCCTCGGCGCCGGAGGCGGTGGCGACCACGGTGTAGCCGGCGCCCTCGAGGATGAGCCGGCCGGCCTTCCGGACGCCGGGTTCGTCGTCGCAGAACAGGATCGAGCCCCGGCCCGGGGCCCGTCGCAGGGAGCTGTCGGAAGGATTGGAGTCGGAACCTTCGGCGAGGACCGGGAAGTAGACCTCGAAGACGGTCCCACGGCCCGGGGTGCTGTCCACGCGGAGGAAGCCGTCGTGCTGCTGGACGTTGCCGTAGACCACGGAGAGGCCGAGTCCGGTGCCCTTGCCCTGGGGCTTGGTGGTGAAGAACGGCTCGAAGATCCGGTCCAGCACCTCGGGTTCGATGCCGCAGCCGGTGTCCCGGACGGAAAGCCGGACGAAGCGTCCTGGGCGGGCCCAGGCGGGGGTGCCGGACCCGATGAACTCGGACTCCCCTGTGGCGATCTCGAGTCGGCCGCCGGACGGCATCGCGTCCCGGGCGTTGACGGCGAGGTTGAGCAGCACCTGGTCGATGAGGCCGGCGTCGCCGAGGAGCGGAGGCAGGTTCGCGGCGCCGTTGAAGATCACCTGGATGTCGGCGCCGAGAAGCCGTCCAAGCAGCCGGGTGGAGTTCTCGACCACCTCGTTGAGGTGGATCTGGCGCACCTCCACCTCGTGTTTTCGGCTGAAGGCGAGCAGTTGACGGGTCAGCTGGGTGGCGCGGCCGACGGTGCGTCCGATCTCGACGAGGTGTTCGTCGCGTTCCCGGTCCGGCCCGTCGAGGCGGGCGAGTTCCGCGAAGCCTCCGATGGCCTGGAGCAGGTTGTTGAAGTCGTGGGCCACGCCCCCGGCGAGGCATCCGATGGCCTCCATCTTCTGGGCTTCGCGCAGCTGGCGTTCCAGTCCCGCCTGCTTCTCCCGGGCGGCGACCCGCTCGGTGATGTCCCGTACGAATCCGATGACGTAGCCGTCGGTGTCGGTGTCGAGCGAGGTGGTGGAGATGTCCACCTCGACCGGGAGCAGCGTCCCGTCCCGTCGCCGCTGGCGGGATTCGAAGGTAAGGTGCCCCGAGCGGCGGATCCGCTCGTACTGTTCCTTCCAGTCGAGGGGCCGGTCCGGCGCGGCGATGTCCCCGGCGCGGAGTCCCAGCAGTTCCTCACGCGTGTAGCCGAGCATGCGTTCCGCGGCGGCGTTGGCGTCGATGAAGCGTCCGTCCTCGGGGTGGAGGACGTAAATGCCCTCGCGCGACGCGTCGAGGAGGCGTCGGAAGAGCAGCTGCTTGCGGACGGCCTCGGTGCGTTCGTGGAGCAGGGCCTCGTCCCGGGCCAGCGCCTTTCTTCGCAACGCGAGCCGCCGGTTCTCGAGACGGCTTGCAAAGAGCGCGACCGCCATCCCGAGCACGAGCAAGGCGGTCGCCTGGAACCAGCGGGTCTCCCACGAGGCGGGGTGCTCCGTGAGCACGAGGCTGGCCTCGACCGGATCCAAAACCCCGCCTGCCGACACCGCACGCACCCGGAACGGATGTTCCCCCGCGGGCAACCCGTCCAGCTCCACCTCCCTCCGGTCCCGGTTGTCGACCCAGTCCGGGTCCAGCCCCTCGATCCGGTATTCGAACCCGATGAGGTGCGGCGCCGCGGTGTCGAATGCGGTGAAGCGGACCTGGATCCGACGACTTCCGCGCGGGATCTCCAGGCGCCGGGTGCCTCCGCCCGGGCTGAACTCGACGGTCTGGCGCCTCCCGGACGGATCGGTGTAGGAGACCTCCTCGAAGCGAAGCCCAAGGCTGCGGCGGTCCGGGGTCAGCCGGCGCGGGTCGACGGTGGCGACGCCGCGGATGGTCCCGAACCAGAGGCTGCCGTCGAGAATGGCCGCGGCGGCCGGCGGGAACTCGCTGAACGGGACGCCGTCCAGCCGGGTGAATCACCGGTGCGGCAACCGGTCGGTCGTCGAGTCGCAGGCCCGGTTCAGGTCGTCCACGGCGAGCGACAACAGTCCTCCCGCC
>CAMASJ010000019.1 GCA_945860685.1 Akkermansia muciniphila | reverse complement strand
CTTGTGGTAGCCGCCGCGTCCGAAGGCGGAGTTGCCGCCGATCATGACGAAGCCGCCGCCGAACTCCTCCACCAGGCGCGCGATGTTGGTGAGCTGCCCGCCGCTGAACGACTCGCGCTTGATGTCGCTGTGGATGACGACGTCGTACTCCAGCAATGCGTCAAGGGTCTTGGGGAAGCCCTTGGTGGGATGCTCGACGGGATAGATCCGTTCGCCGGTCTCCTGGTCGAGGTCGACGGTGTTCAGGTACTGGCCGTTGCCTCCAAACTGGCGGAAGAGGGTGGTGACCTTGATCCCGGGATCCGACTGCAGGGCGTCCTTGAGGTACTTCCACTCCGGCTTGGGACTCGAACCGTTCTGCGGGGTGCCCTCCATGTAGAGCACCCTGAGCGTGGTATCCATCACCTCGAGGCCGAACATCCGGCGGTTGTTCGAGGCGAGCCACTCGCCCTCCGCGGCGGAGACGGCGACCTCGTAGACCTGGAATCCCTTCTGACGCGGGGTGAACTCGAGCTCCATGCGCTGGGGCTGCCCGGTCAGCGTGAGCGGCTTGGCGGCAAGGACCTCGGCATCGCGTCGCACCTGGACCATCACGGATCGTCCGGCGAATCCCGGCGAGCGGAGCTGGAGCCCGATGCGAGTGGGGGCGTCGTGGGTGACCGCCCGGCGCACCTGCACGTTCTCCAACACCACGTCGCGCATCTCGTTCGTCGTCCCGGTCACCAGCGTGTGTACCGGGATGCCGCGGCGCTGGAGCCGGCGTGCGGCGGCCTCGGGCGAGGACGCGGTGGTCTCGATGCCGTCGGAGACGAGCAGGACGCCGGTCAGCGGCGCGTCCCCCGGCGTGGCGAGCATCGATTCCAGCGCCGCAGCGAGGGCGCTCGCCTTCCCGACGGGCGCCGCGGCGAAGTTGGTGTCGCGGACCACGCGGTCGCTGAAGCCGAAGAACTCCACCTCGACGTCCGACGGCTTCTTCGCGGACACGTTCTTCCGGACCCATTCCCGTCCCGCGTGGAGCCGGCCTTCGCCGACGTCCCGGGTTCCCATGCTCTGCGAGGTGTCGAGCAGCACCGCGAGTCGCGCCTTGTGGTGACGCGTGTTCTTCTCGACCCACTGGGGATCGAGGAGGCAGACGGTCAACGCCGCGAGGACCAGGGCCCGCAACAGGGTGCCGACGGTGCGCGGGACTCCACCCGCACGTCCCTTGGCCGTGGCGTAGCTGACCGCCAGGAACACCAGCGCCACGGCGCCGCCCGCCAGGAGCCAACGGGTCTCGGGAAGATGGGTGAACTGTGTCATTCGAACGACTCCTCACGCCGGACCGCCGGCTGGCGCATCCGCGAGAACCGCAGCCCGGACCAAACCGCGTCGATGCCGCAGATCTTCGAATCGACGAAGCCGGCGTCCCGGGCGGCGTCGCGGATCCGACCTTGGGTGAGGTCGGTCTTCACCCCGGAAGCCAGCTTCGGCCAGGCGATCCAAAACGCGGGCAGGTCGGCACGCGTGGAAACCTGTCGGAGGGCTCGGCCGAAGGCGTCCGTGTCCGCGGCGAAGAACAGGGCCAGGTCGGCACGCGCCTTGAGGTCGGCCCGGAACGCGACCCCTGCCGGCGACTCCGCGCGGAGCGACTCCGCCACCGGGGCCGGGGCGCCAACGAGGGCGACGGTCATGCCGGTCTTGAAACCGAGTTTTCCAGTGACCGGCCGGGAGGTGTTCGCACCGGGATGGTCGGGCGGCACGTGCGGCTGGGACGGGGGATTCTCCAGCGTGCGGGCGAGGTCGGGTCCGATCCGTTCCCAGGTGGTGTAGGTCGCGTCGGGCAGGAGCTCGCGGACGATCTCCCGCTTGGACGGGTCGCCTCCGACATAGACGATCGGCACCGCCCGGAGCGTCGACGAAAGCCGCATCGCCCGGCCGATCTCGCGTCCGTGGGCCGGAAGCCGGGACAGGTCGATGACCACCGCCTGCGGGCGGACGCGACGAAGCTCCTTCACCACAGAGGCGCCCTCGGGCGGGGTGTCGCCGAGGACCTCATGGCCGAGCGCGACCAGGCGGGCCGTGCGTTCCATGGCCTCCTCCGCGTTCCAATGGATGAACCGGATGCGTTTCATTCGGCGCGGGTCAGGCGCTTGAAGTACTCGCTGATCTGGCCCTCGAACTTCTTCGGGGCCTCCTCCGCGGAGACGTCCGTCAGCTCGGGCTTGCCGGAGATCGCCTTCTCCAGGAGGTCGGCGGCGGAATTGGCACCGGCCGCCCCGATGGTGCCGGCGGATCCGCCACCCGCACGGTTCCCCTGACGCAACGCCTTCGCCGCCTCCGCCATCTGGCGGGACGCCTCGTCCAGGCGCTTCGCGGCGCCCTGGCCCTGCTTGGAATCCTTGTCGACCAGCTGCCGGATCTTCTCCGCCAACTGCTCGGCCTGCTGACGCAGCTTCTCCTGCGCCTCGGCCATCTGACCTTCGCCCTCGCCCTCGCCTTCGCCCTTTCCTTGCCCTTGGCCCTGACCTTGGCCCTTCCCCTTCCCCTTTCCTTTGCCTTCTCCCTGGCCCTGGCCGTCCTTGGCCTGGGCGGTCTCCTTCGAATCCGATTTGCCCGGTCCTTTGCCGGACGCCTCCCGTTGCTTCGCGCGCTCGGCCATCTCCTTCAACCGCTGGGCCTCCTTGGCCTCCTTTGAATCCTTGCCAGAACCCTGTCCCTTGCCCTGGCCTTCGCCCTCGCCTTCGCCTTCGCCCTCACCCTGGGCGGGCTGGCCCGACTGGGGACGTTCCATGCGGCCGGCGAGTTCGCCCTGGGCGCGCGCGAGTTCGCGGGCGTCCTTCAACGCCTGTTCCAGCTCGGCCAGCTTCGGGGTCTCCTTCGGCTTCTTCTTCAGTTCCTCGAGGACGATGTCCACGGGGCTCTTCGGGGCGGCCTCCGAGGGGGTCTGCTGCGAAAGCTCGGAAGGCTGGGTCGGCAGGTTGCGCAACGTCGGCATCGCCTTCACCGCGTCGTAGAGGTGGGCCAACGCCTTCTCCTCCGGCGGCAGGGCCTCGCCGCGGCTGCGCTGGTCCAGGCGCTTGGCCGCCTTCCCCATCTCCTCCACCGCCGACTCCATCGCCCCCTGCGCGGCGAACGGAGCCCCACCCTCCTCCAGCTTCAGACGGTACATCTCCGCGAACTCCCGGGCATCCCGCTGGCGCCGGGCCATCTCCGCGTAGGCGTTGGTCGGGGCGTTCGAGGGCAAGGCGGTGGTGTCCGCCACGATGCCCTTCTGGATCGCGAGCAGGTTGAGACGCTGCTGCGGCGGCCCCTTGCGCTTCGACGGCGGCGGGGAGGTCTTGTCGGTGATCTCGATGAAGTACGTCGGGGAACGCCCGATGCCGGGTCCGTCGAAGTCGTTGTTGTCCCGGGCTTCCGCGTGGTAGGCGACCACCTCGTACGGCTTCAGCTTCAGGTCCTCCAGCCGGATCACCCCGGCGGCCAGCGTCTCGCCGTCCTTCACGTGGCGGTCGCGCACCTCCAGCACCTTCTCCGGCTCGCCCAGCTTGTGGTACACGATGCGGATGCCGGCGATCCCGAAGTCGTCGGAGGCCACGACCTTCAACGGCACGATGTCCTCGGGGTCGGCCCGGATGTCCTCGCCCGGCTCGGCGATGTCGACCTTGGGCGGGTTGTCGGGAAGCGCGCGGACGACATGGGTCGTGGTGTCGATGCCCGGACGCCCGCGGGTGTCGGTGAGGTCGAAGCGGTAGGCGTTGTCGTTGGTGACCAGGAGGTCGGCGGTCCAGAGGTTGGAGCCGAGCGGCTTGAGCTGCAGGGCGACCCCGTTGGTGAACCTCAACGCGGCACCGCCCAGGGGGACGTTGCCGGCGATGCGGAAGGCCGCACGCGAGCCGCGGACCACGTTGAAGCCGGCTTCGGTCGTCTCGCTGGGAGGGATCTTCGTGTAGGCGGGCGGCGTGAGGCCGACGGCCAACGTCTCCACCCGCGGCGGGACATAGGCGGTCAACGGATACTCGGGCGAGACGGCGTCGCCGGCGACCACGCGGTACACGCCCGAGGTCGCGACGAGCAGCGAGTGGTAGGCGACGGTGTTGGAGACGACTTCCAGCGGGATGCGGGTCCACGGGGCCGACGGCGTTTCGCGCCATTGGAACTCCACCGACTTCGGCGGACGTCCGGCGATGCGGTTGGTGAAGGTGACCTGGCCGCCGACGGGGTATTCGCCGCCGCGCGGGGAGACGTCGAGCAGGGTGAAGCTGGCCTTGGACCACGGGGCGGCGGTGCGGAGGAAGGCGGTGCCCGAGGACGGGGCGAGAACGAGGAATGCGACGAGTCCGCCGAAGACCACGACACCGGCGGCGAAGGTGGGAAGGAGGAACCGGCGGTTGTACGGGGCGTCGTCGACGGCCACCCGGGCCGCCGCACGCGCCTCGAGCGCCTCGGCCAGCTCGGCCTCGTACTCGCGGGAAGGATCCCTCGATCCCGAAAGGTATTCCGCGGCGGTGGAAACCTCGCATCCGGCCTCCGGCGTCCGCGACTCCACGTCCAACGCCGCCTCCTTCAGGCCGGTGGCGCGACGCAGGGTCTTGATCAGCCGGAACAGGCCGCCGACGAGGAGCCCGGTGACCAGCACCAACGCGGTCCAGCGGGCGGCCACGGGCAGGAGCAGCCAGTAGTCGATCAGCGCCACCAGGAGGATCGCGAGGAGGAAGAGCGACCCGACGGCGATGCCGGTGCCGAGGCGGCGGGCGAAGTCCTTCCTCCGACCTGCGGCGGCGAGCTGGCGACGGGCGTTTTCGGCGGCTGGGTTCATGACGGTCCGGTGTTGGGGTCCGAGGTCGGGACGGCGTTTGTGGAGGCGGCTTCCAGCGACTTCCAAAGATGGCGGGCGGCCATGAACGCCACCCCGGCGGAGATCCCGAGCACGGCGAACTCGGGCACGCTCCGCAAGGCGGAGAGTGGACCGTCGGCCCAGACGTTCAATCCCATCACCGCCAGGAGCCAGGCCATCGCGAGAACCGGCGGAACCACGGACAGGAAGCGCAGCACGGCCCGAAGCGCCCCGGGGCGTCCGAGTCGCCGGGCCGGCAGCCAGAAGACGAGGGAAACCGCCATCGCACCGGCCAACGGCAGGACGCAGTAGTCCACCACCTGCCCCAACGCCAGGGCGGGCGTCGGGGTCAGGATCGGGTACGTCTGGACCGGGAACATCAGGCGGTGGTGCGGTTGGAGATCAGGGTCTCGGCAAACAGCAGTACGAACGCGGTCAGCAGCAGCAGCCGCCAGAACTCGCGCTGACGCCGGTCGGCACCGAACAGCCCGGCGGCCGGAGGAGAAGCCCCGTCGTCGAGGCGCACGACCCGCCGCCCAACTTCGGCGGCGTCCAGCGTGGCGAGATCGGATTCCTGCGAGGGCGGGTTCACCGCGAAACGCAGCCGTTCGCGGCCCGACGCGTCCTGCAAGCGGTGGATGCCCGCAGACCCGGCCTCGAACGCCACGACTCCCTCGGCGTTCCCGGTGGCCTTGCGCGGGGGCAGGCCCGTGGCGAGCACCGTGAACTCCTTCGCCGCGGCGGAGCTTCCGATCGGCAACTGGACTTCCGTCCCCTGCGAGAACTCGCGGCCCGCCTCGACCAGTCGGTCCTCGTCGCGGCCGGCGACGTGGGCCACCGCGGAGACCAGCCAGGGGACGAACGACTTGTGCTTCTGCCAGTCGGTCCAGGCGGTGTCGGCCGAGGTGTTGGCGAAGAGCACACGTCCATTGCCGGCACGGGTCTCGAGGACCAGCGGGATGCCGTCGTCGAACCGCGCCAGGATCGACACCCCGGAGCCGGGCTGGACCGGGTGTCTCCGGGTGAACGCGGCCACCGCGGGCGTGCCGGAACCGTCTGCGGCGAAGACGCTGAACACCGGGTTCTTCCGGTCGAAGTCGCCCAGGCGCCACGGCAGGTCCTCGTCCGCCTTGACCGGCTCGCCGACCTGCAGGTTCAGCAGGCCCACGAACTCGGCGTTGAACCGCGACGAGGCGAGGCTGTCGCCGCCGAAGAGGACGAGCCCGCCACCGGCCTTCACGAAGGAGGTCAGCGCCGTCACCGCGCCGGGCGGAAGGGTCTTCACCGCGGGCAGGACCACGGCATCCCAGGCTCGGCCGCCGTCGGCTCCCGGCTTCGGGGCGGCCTGCAGCTTCGCGGCGAGCGTCTCGGGCCGGACCTGTTCCAGCGCAAACCTTCCGGTCGCGGCGTTGGTGCCGCCGTGGAAGGGATCCAGCGCGGCCAGCACGAAGAACGACTGCTCCTCGAACGTCCGGACCGCGGTGCGGTTCTCCACCACGAGAACCCGCACCGGCGACGGCACCAGGAAGGCGGCGACCCGCACGTCGTCCGCGGCCAGCGCGTCGCCGCCCTTCAACCGCACCTCCGCCTCGTGCCAGCCGGGCTCCAGCCTCGGCGGCAAGAGGTCGAGGTTCGTCGCGCCACCCGCGACCAGCGTCACCGGACGGCTCCACACCGGCTTCCCGTCCAGGCGGAACTCCGCCGTGGCGGACGCGGTGGCGTCGCCGAAGTTGGACACGGTGGCGAACGGGGCGTTGGTCTCGCTGGAGACCACCTCGAGAGCGCTGACGGCGAGGTTGGCGGGGACGGCCTCGCCGACGGGCAGGAAGGTGACCGGCAGGTCCTTGGGCAGGGGCGCCGACGCCAGCGACCCGACCGCGGAGCGCTGGAGGTCGCTGACGACGACGATGGACGATTCGAAGGCGTCGTCCGACGACGCCACCAGGCGTGCGGCTTCGCGGATTCCTTCGGAGAGGTCCGACGTCGAAGACTCGGGCGACAGGGTGCCGAGCTTTTGAAGCGTGACCGGCGCCGGGGCGAAGGCCGCCAACACCTCGGCCCGTCCGGCAACGCCCACGATCGCCGCCCGGTCGTCGTCGCCTAGGTTCCCGAGCGCGTCCCGGGCGACCTTGAGCGCGGCTTCCCAACGCACGCCACCCGCATCCTTCGCGGTCAGGCTGAGCGAACGGTCGAGCACCAGCGCCACCTGCCGACGCGGACGGCGTGCGGGTCCGCCCAGCATCTCCGGCAGGTACGGCCGCGCGAAGGCGAGCACGATCAACGCGAAGATCAGCAGCCGCAGCAGGAGCAGGAACAGGTTCCGCAGCTTCCGCCGCGAGGTGCTCTTCGTGTCCTGCGTCTCGAAGAAGCGGAGCGTGCTGAACTTCAGCCTCTGGTTCCGCCGCTTGAGCAGCAGGTGGATGAGGACGGGAATCCCCAGGCCGGCGAGGGCGGCCAGGAGGAAGGCGTTGGTGAAGAGGAAGGGCACGCGGGCTACTGGTTGGTGGTCCGTGGTCCGTGGTCCGTGGCTCGTGGTCTTCGCGACGGGCGACGGGCGACGGGCGACGGGCGACGAACGTCTACTCCCCGGTTCCTCACACGTTCGCCCTCCGTTCGAGGTACGCCATCAGGGCCTTGTCCAACGGTTCGCCGGTGCGGAGCAGGACGTGGTCGAACTCGTAGCCGAGGCACTCCGACTTCACCTTTTCGCAGAAGGCGTTGAGCCGCTGCTGGTAGCCCTTCCGGATGTCGTCCACGTGCACGATCCGTTCCTCGGCGGACTCGCTGTCCTCGAGGATCCACTCGCCCTCGTAGGGCAGGTCGAGCTCCTCGGGCGAAAGCAGTTGGAAGACGATCGTCTCCTGCCGGTGGGCGTGGAGCTGGCGGAGCAGCTCGAAGCCGGCGTCCTCGGCGGTGAAGAAGTCCGAGATCACCACCGAGATCCCCCGGCGGTAGACGGCCTGGACGATGCCGAAGAGGTCCTGTCCCACCACCGTGCCGCCGCCCGCCTTGGCGTTGGCGAGCAGGGCGAAGAGGTCCATGGCATGATGCCGGGTCGCGGCGCAGGGCAGCGCCTGGCGGCTGTCGGGACCGAAGAGGGCCAGTCCCGGGGCGTCGCGCTGCAGGACCATCAGGTGCGCCAAGGCCGCGGCGAGCAGGCGTCCGTAGGTGAACTTGTTGGCGGCCTCCTTTCCGAAATCCATCGACGCCGAGGTGTCCAGGTAGATCTGGGCCCGGTAGTTCGTGTCGTCCTCGAACTGCTTCACGTACAGCGCATCGCTGCGGGCCCAGACCTTCCAGTCGAGGTGGCGGAGGTTATCGCCCTGGACGTACTGCCGGTAGCTGGCGAACTCCGTCGAGTAGCCGAGGAAGGGACTGCGGTGCAGGCCGTCGAGGAATCCCTCCACGATGGTCCGCGCCAACAGCGGCAGGTCCTCGACCGTCGCCAGAAGGCGCGCGTCGAACTGGAGGAGAGGATTCATGGGGAGGAGAGGGAACGCTCAACTTTCAACGTTCAACGTCGAACGCCCAAGGGACGGAGGCCGGCCCAGTGTGTCCAGGGTTCCGGCCCTGGACGTTGAGCGTTGATGGTTGAGCGTTGAACGTTTCACAGGCCTTGCTTCGCCAGCCGACGGGCCACGGCCCCCTGGCAACGGACACTCCCCTCACGGCACCGCCACTTCCTTCAGCAGGCGGTCGATGAGCGTCTCCACCGTCACCTTCTGCGCACGGGCGTTGAAGTTGGGCATGATCCGGTGACGCAGCACCTGGCGGGCGACATGGCGGACGCCCTCATGGTCGGCGCACAGCTTGCCGGTGGTGGCCGCCCGAGCCTTGGCGCCGAGGACCAGGTATTGCGAGGCGCGCGGACTGGCACCCCACCGCACGAATTCCTTCACGTAGGCCGGTGCCGAGGGATCCTCGGGCCGCGTCCGCGCCACCAGCCGAACCGCGTAGCGGATCACCTCGTCGCTCACCGGGATCGCCCGCACGAGCTTCTGCGCCTCCAGCAGCTCGGGTCCGGTGATCACCGGCGTGATCGCGGCCTGCGCGGCGCCGGTCGTCTGGCGCACCACCCGTTCCTCCTCCGCGTTGGTCGGGTACGTCGTGTTCAGGCAGAACATGAAGCGGTCGGCCTGCGCCTCGGGCAGCACGTAGGTGCCTTCCTGCTCGATCGGGTTCTGCGTCGCGAAAACGTGGAACGGCTGAGGCAAGGGGTAGGTCTTGCCACCCACCGTCACCTGCTTCTCCTGCATCGTCTCCAGCATCGCCGCCTGGGTCTTCGGCGGCGTGCGGTTGATCTCGTCCGCGAGCACCAAGTTCGAGAACACCGGCCCCGGCAGGAACACCTGCCGCCGACGCCCCGTCTCGTGGTCCTCCTCCAGGACGTCCGTGCCGGTGATGTCGCTCGGCATCAGGTCGGGCGTGAACTGGATGCGGTTGAACTTCAGGTCCACCGCCTGGCTGAGCGAACGGATGAGCAGGGTCTTCGCGAGGCCGGGCACGCCGGTGATCAGCGCATGGCCGCCCGCGAAGAGCGTCAGCAGCGTGTTCTCGATGATGTCGTGCTGGCCGATGATCACGCGGCCCAGTTGGTCCACGAGCGCCTTCTGGCGGGCGGCGAGCTGTTCGATGGCGGCGACCGGGACGTCGGCGCCGGCGGAGGGGTTGGGGACCTGGCTCATGGGGTGGGGGTTCGGGAGCGATGGAAGGACACCGGGAAACGGGGCAGGTTTCAAACAAAGCGTTGGGCAAGTGGCGGCTTCCGCTCCGGAACCGGTGGTACGGACGGTCCACGGGAAGGTTCGCCCCAATCTTCCGGCACCGTCCTGCGTCGCCCGGCCCCCCGCCGCACGGACGCCGTCGCCGATTGGGTTTGCCTCCGGCCCGCCGTCACGTCGTATTGCGCAACCGCCATTCGGGTTCTATCCACCCACCTGCAGGATGCCTACGGACTACAAACTCATCGGAGCTGACGGACACGAATACCCTGGAACGCTGGAGGAACTGCGCGAATGGGCGCGGGACGGCCGGCTCGGGCCGGACACGCTCATCTGGAGCTCGGACGAATCGCGTTGGCTGAAGGCCGCGGACCGACATGAGTTCCAGTGGGACCTGCCCAAGCCCATCGAACCGCCTCCGTTCCTGCCGACGCCGATGGAACCGCCGGCCGCCGGGTTCGTCCCGCGCCTCGCCGCCTACATCTTCGACACGGTCCTCCTCCAGATGATCTTCCTGCTGGTCCTGTATCCCTGGGGATCCGAGCTGAAGGACCTGCTGGAGCTGGCCGCCAAGCAGTACGACATCACCGCCGAGGGCACGCCCGACATCGTCCCGGTGCTCAAGGCCCAAGGTCTCCTGATGCTCATCTACGCCCCCATCAGCCTCATCTACTGGGTCGGCTTCAACGGCCGCTTCGGAGCCACCCCGGGCAAGAACCTCGTTGGCCTCCGGATCGTCGACCTCCAAGGCCAGCCGATCGGCTATCGACGCGCCTTCCGCCGGTATTGCGCCGAGGTCGTCAGCATGCTGCCGCTCGGCATGGGTTACCTGATGGTGGCGTTCTCGCCCACCAAGCAGGCGCTCCACGACATCCTCGCCGGCACCAAGGTGGTCTTCCGCCGACTTTCCTGAACCCCCGCACGCCCCGGATCGCCATGCATCGCCAAGCCTTTCGTCCGCTCGGTTTCGTGTTGGCATCCGCCTTGGCCTTCGCCGGCTGCCATTCCGGCACGGCCGCGTCCGCCGGGAAGGACCGCAGGGAACGGGTCCTGGTGACCGGTTCCCTGATCCCGGTTCCGGCCGACGACGCCGAGGGCACGTTGCCCTCCACCGCCCAGACGGTCCGCCGGATCCCCGCCTCCGAGATCGAGTCCAAGGGTCGCGGCAGCCTCGTCGACGCCCTCCGCCTGGTGCCGCAGATCCGCTGATCCCGTCAGTCCGCAGATGCCGAAGATCTCCGCAGATTTTCACTACTCAGGGTCCGGATCTGTGTCCCTCTGCGTCCTCTGTGGATGATTCCCTCGGGCCGATCCGAAGGGACATGATCGGCGGAGAACGCGGACAAGAGAACGGGGCGCCGGCCTTGTCGGCCGGCGCCCCGTTCGTCGCATCGGATCCGGTGGATCAGCGCAGTGTGGTCACCGCGGCACCGAGCTTGTGTATGGTCCCGATCACCTCGGAACGCATCTCGGCGCCGTCGGCCGCGTTGACGGTGTACTTGACGCTGAACTGGTCCGCCACGGGCAGGCCTTCGATCTCAAGGAAGACCGTCTTGCCGTCGGCGGACACCTTGACGGCGCCGACCGGCAGCTTGTCGTGGGCGGTCTTGGTGGGGTCCTTGACCGACAGTTCCGGCGATCCGTAGTTGCCGCTGTAGCGGTAGTTCCACACCTCGACCGCGTAGCTCGCCGCATCGCCGGCGGTCTTCGGGTCGAGGGCGGTGGTGAAGGTCAGCTGGAGGCCGTTCTTCGCCGCGTGGGTCTTGAGCACCTGGCGGACCGGCTTCCCGGTATAGCGCACGCGGTAGAATCCGCCGTCACGCGTCGCCGCGTTCTGCCAGCCCTTCAGGCCCGCCACGTAGAGCTGGCCGTCCTTCTGGCTGAAACGCCCGCGCATGATGCCGCTCTGGAACTTGAGTCCGAACGGGACCAGCGAGGCCTGGGTGGTGCCGTCCACGGTGTCCATCGAGACGCCGTACAGCAGGCACTTGCCGTAGCTCATGAACAGCGGCGAGCCCTTCCACGGACCCCACTTGTCGCTGGTCACGTACACCTGTCCGCCGCTGGAGTTGTCCCAACGCATCGGCAGCCACGCGACCGGCTCGTCGTAGGACGTCGGGATCGGCATCGCGCCTTCCCAGCCCTTCAGGTTGTTGGCCTTGCGGACGTCGGGATCGCTCGGGTTGACGCGGATCTCACGGCCGTCCGGGTACTTCAGCGCCAATTCCTTCTGCGCCGCGGGCACCATTCCCATGAAGGAACCCGGCTTCACCAGGTTGAGCTTCGAGGACGGCATCCAGTGGCCCTGGTTGTCGCCCACGAGCACCGTGTCGTCGGGACCGACCGTCATGCCGTTCGGCGCGCGCAGGCCCGAGGCGAAGACCTCCATCTTCTTCCCGTCGGGGGACACCTTGAGGATGGTGCCCTGGTGCGGCGAGGTGACCGCCGGCTCCCAGGGAGCGCCCTTGGCGTAGTAGAAGTTCCCCTTCGAGTCCGTGTGCAGGTCGAGGACGAACTCGTGGTAGTTCGGCGTGACGACGGTGTCGTTGTTGAAGTTCGCGTACAGGTCGGCCTCGCCGTCCTCGTTGAGGTCCTTCAACCGCGTGATCTGGTCACGGCCGGCGACGTAGATGTCGCCCTTCACGACCTTGAGCCCGAGGGGCTGGAAGAGACCGGTCGCGAAACGCTTCCAGGTCAGCTTCTCCAACGTCTCGTCGATGCCCGAGACGATCCAGACGTCGCCATGGAACGTGCACACCGCGGCCCGGCCGTCGGGCAGGAAGTCGAATCCGCCGATGAACGTGCTGACCCGGTAGGGGTTCGGGAACGGCTCGGTCAGGGTGTCGACCACGTAGCTGCCGTCGCCGCCGCCGGTGTCGAGCTTGCCCTGGGTGGTGACCGTCTCCGGCCACAGGGAGGGGCCGCCGTTGGTGAAGTCGGTCAAGTTCGCGACCTTGCGCTCGCGCAGCGCAACGAATCCCTCCGGCGCGGCGTCAGGCGTGAGCGCGATCCGGAACGCCCGGCCGGCCTTCGTCGTGGCCAGCTTGAGCAGCACCCGGCCGTCCGCACCGACCGCGAGACGCGTCTTCGCCGGCACGTCCTGGCCGCCGATCGAGAGGGACTTGCCGTCCTTCAGCGCGATGGTCACCGGACCCTTCGAGCCGTCGAAGTCCGATTCCATCGCGGTGCCCGTGGCGCCTTCAGCGAGCAGCAACGTGGCCGTGCCGCCCGACTTGTTGACCTGGAAGGTGCGGGTGAAGAACCGCTGGCCGCCGACGTCCTCGACGCCCGGGGACTCGAGCACCGTGGCTCCGCCCACCGTGTAGCGCAGGACCACGTTGTCGCCGTGCAGGTAGAGTCCCTCGTAGTGGGCCCAGTCCTTCGGGAGCGGCCCCTGCTTGCGCAGACGCGGGTCGTCGAGGCTGCCGCCCTTGTCGCCCCAGCCGGGCCCGATGCCCGTCTCGAAGGCGATCTGGGTGCCCTTCACCGTGGGCGGCGGCGGCCATTCGATCTTGGTCAGCGTGTTGCCGAACTCGAGGAACTCGCCGCTCCACGCCACCGCGAGGCGGAGGGTGTCGAGGTCGTAGACGACGTAGCTACGCCGCTCGGGACCGAGCGTGACGGCGAGGCCCTTCATGGCCGCCGGGTTGTCCTTGGACCGCATGATCGTGCCCGACCAGAACGGACCGCGGACGGGGCCGGCGGGCGCGTTCTGGGCCAGGGTCGGAGTCATCAGCGGCAGGAGCGCCGCGGCGGCCAGGCCGTGGAGTGTGTGGAACTTCATGGAAAAGACGGGAAGGTGACGCGCGAATGCTTCGCCACCCACGGCCGACTGGCAAGGCCGGGGACGCCGGAATGGCAAGGGCGTCAGGCTTCAGGCTTCAGGCGTCGGGTTTCAGGCGTCGGGCGTCGCGGATGATTTCGCGCTCCCGGGCGCGGTCCGATCCGGTAACTTCACCGCGGGCATGGAACTCAGGGAATTCGCCGAGCGCGTGGTCTTCGGGACGACGCTGGAGGACAAGCTGTTCCGGCCGGAGACGTTCACGGACACCCGGCCCGGCTCGGCCTGGGAAAGTCCCGTGGCCCCCGGTCGTCCCGAAGTCCTGCGCTTCAAGGCCCCGGGCAGCGCGACGACGACGGATTCCTTCCCCGGACTCCACCGACTCGACCACGGTTCCGAACGCGGCAAGGTCCTCCACTTCTTCGCCAACCACGAGCTGCTCGCCACAGAGCTGATGGCCTTGGTGCTCCTCCGTTTCCCCGACGCCCCGCCGGCCTTCCGACGCGGTATCCTGAGGACCCTGCAGGACGAACAGGACCACGTGCGGCTCTACCTCGAACGCATGAAGGCCTGCGGCGTGGTCTTCGGCGAACTGCCCGTCAGCGGCTACTTCTGGCGCAGCGTCGCGCCGATGCGGAGCCCGATGGACTACGTGTCCGGGCTCAGCCTCACCTTCGAACAGGCGAACCTCGACTTCTCGAAGACCTTCGGCCGGGCCTTCGCGGAGGCCGGCGACGCGGACACCGCCGCGTTGCTCGACCGGATCCACCGCGACGAGATCGCCCATGTCGCCCATGGACTGAAGTGGTTCCGCCGTTGGAAGGAACCCGACGAAACCGACTGGAACGCCTTCCAGCGGGTGCTCCGCACCCCGCTCTCACCACGACGCGCCCGCGGCGACGACTTCAACGCCGAAGGCCGCCGGTCGGCCGGCCTGGAGGACGACTTCATCCGGCGGCTCGAGGCCTTCTCGCGCTCGAAGGGCCGGACGCCGGACGTGTTCCTCTTCAATCCGCTCGCCGAAGGCCACATCGGGCTGGGCCCCGCCTTCAACCCGGGCCGGCATGCGCTGCGCCTCGCCGAGGACCTCGCCCTGCTGCCCCAATACCTGGGAAGCGACGACGACGTGGTGCTGGTGCCCGCGACGCCTTCCGCGGAATTCCTCGCCAGGCTTCGACGCCACGGTCTGCCGGTGGCGGAGTGTGTCCCGCTCGCGGAGATCGGTTCCCTTGCCGGACGCAAACTCGGGTCGCTGCGACCCTGGGCCTGGTCGCCGGACAGCATCGCGCGGCTCGCGCCGTTGGCGTTGCAGGTCACCGGCGGCTCGGGATTGCCCGACCCCGGCACCACGGCCGCGCGGGCGGCGCTGTTCGGCAAGGACTGGAGCGCCGTACTGCTGCGGGAACTCCAAGCCGAACTGGAGACGATCGCCCCGCCGGGACGCCTTTCGCCGGCGTGGTCGATCGGCACCGTGGCCCGGGAGCCGGCCGCGGTGTGGGAGGCCGTGGACCGCATCCGCGCCACCGGCCACCACCGCATCGTGGTCAAGCGGTCGCTCGGACTTGCCGGCGGCAACGCGATCCGCCTCTGGGAACCGGCGCCGTTGCCCGCCCAACGCGTCTGGGTGGAGGAGTCATTCCGCCACGGCGGATCGGTGGTCGTGGAACCCTGGCTGGAACGGCTCTGCGACTTCTCGGCGCAGTTCGACCGTGCCGACGGCACGCTCCGTCTGCGGGGCTACACCGGCCTGACCACCGACCGGCGCGGACAGTTCCTCGCCAACACCGCCGAACCCGCCGCCGGGCGACGTCCCCCGGCCGCCGTCCTCGCCGCGTTCCGGGGCAGGGATCCCCGGTGGATCCACCGGATCTTCGAACGGATCCAATCGGCCTTGCAGACCGCCTTCGAAGCCGCCGGCCACCACGGTCCGGCCGGCGTGGACGCCTTCGTCCATGAGGGTCCGGACGGGCCGTGTCTCCGGCCGTTGGTGGAATTGAACCCCCGTCTCACCATGGGCCGGGTACTGCTGGAGCTGACCCGTTTCGTAGCCCCGGGACACACGTCCCGTCTGCGGTTGCTGAACCCATCCCAGCTGCGTGCGCTGGGACATCCCGACTTCGTCTCGCTGATGGCCGCGTGGGAGACGCTGTCACCGCCGCAGCGCGAAGGCCGCCCCGTCCCACGCCTGACCCGGGGCATCGTCCCGCTCAACGATCCCGCCACCGCCATGGCCTGCCTCGCAGTGCTCGAAGTCGGCGAGGACGCGCTCCGCCCGATCTGACTCCAACGCGGTCGGGCTCAAAGAGGCCAGCAGGGAGCGTAGAGCCCACAGACTTACTCTTAATCGTAATCGTAATCTTCCCGGTGGATTTCAGAACGGCGGCAGGCGCCGGCTGGAAAGAGATCGGCACGCAAAGACGCAAAGACGCTGGGGAAGGAAGAAGCTGCGGTATTCTCGCGGCAGAACCATGGACCGCATGGGGAACGCTGTTTCAGTCCGGTTCCGTCGCCCCTCTGGCGTCTTGGCGAATTTGCGTGAGGTCGGTCGTGGCTCCCGCTCACGCCTTGCGGACGAAGCACGCCTTCAGTCCGACGGCGATGCCGTCCACCTTGCAGTCGATCTCGTGGTCGCCGTCCACCAGCCGGATGGGCTTGGACTTCGAGCCGCCTTTGAGCACCTGGGAACCGCCGAGCTTCAGGTCCTTGATCAGGATCACCACGTCGCCGTCGGCGAGGACGTTGCCGTTGGCATCCTTCACCACGCGCGGCCCGACCGGCGCCTCCGGCTCGGCTGCCTTCGCCCATTCGTGCCCGCAGGTCACGCACTCCCAGTTCCCGGACTTCTCCAGGACCTCGGTCATCTCACACAACGGACAGGCGGGTTGGCTCATGAGACGCAAAGCCTAACTGGCGTCGCGCCGGTGCGACAATCGCGGAAGGCGCGGGGCATTCGTGATTCCCGGCATGTAGCCGCGGCTGCCAAGCTGCGGTCTCCTCCCCATCTCGCGATCCATGGCCGACACCGTGGTGTCGACCACCAACCGGTCGCCGTTCCGCTGTGGAAAGCGGCGGCTTCCGGCAGGTTCGACAGAGTCTTTGCGGCGTTGCGTGCCGCTCCCTTCGACATCGTTCCGAGCCGAGTCCGGATCGCGATCCGGACCTGCGGCACGGCGGGAGCCTCCGCCTTACCGTGGATCGTCTCCCGCCAGCCGACGGGTGATGCGGACGTCCGGCTGGTACATCACCCGCACACACAGGTCGCCGCGGCCGCCGCGGGCCGTGGGAAGCCCCTCGCCGGCCACCACCAGCTCCTCACCGCGGGCGATGCCGGGCGGGATCTGAACCCGGATCATCCCGTCGAGCCCGCGCACCGTCGCCGGGCCGCCGCGTCGGGCCAACGCCGAGGGGATCCGCAGGTCGCAACGCAGGTCCGAACCACGCGCCCGGAACCGCGGATCGGGACGGACCGTCGCCCGGACCGTGAGCACGCCGCCGGCGGAGGCGCCTTCGCGGCGCAACGTGAACCGGGCTCCCGGCGCGGTGCCGGCGGGGATGTCGAGCGCATAGACCTCGGCGCCGGCCGCATTGCCCGGATCATCGACCCGTACCTCGAGGCGGGTCCCACGCAGGAACTCCTCGGGTCGCAGCATCACGTCCTGCCGAAGGTTCCCACGAAGGCCGGCTGACTTCCGGCGGAGTCCCCCGCCCTCCTCGGAATCGCCCTCCCCCTCCGTCGGCCGATTTCCCCGGGGGCTTCGGGCCGCCCGCTCCTCTGCGGCCAGTTCCCGGTCGTAGGCCTTCCTCGCCTCGGGATCGCCGAGGACCGCGTAGGCCGCGTTCAGTTCCTGGGTGCGGACCACGGACCCGGCATCGTCGGCGTTGCGGTCCGGATGATGTTCCTTCGCGAGGATGCGATAGGCGTTGCGGATCTGATCCGCCGAGCAGCGTCGATGCAGGCCCAGCGTGGCGTAATGGTCGGGATGTGGCTTCGGCACCGCCGCGACGATGACCGCTTCCAAGCCCGGCCGCGAGCGTGCGGAAGACGCCCGGGGCGGAGCGTCACTGGATCGGCAGCTTCAGGTCGATCCGGGCGCCCTCTCGTAACACGGTGGCCGGGACCGACTCGCCGGGATGCCGGGTCTGCAGCAGCGCACCGATCAACGCGCTTTCGCTGAGTCGACCGGTCCGGCCGTCCACGGCCACGAGGATGTCCCCCTTGCGGAATCCGGCCTTCTTCGCCGCGGCGTGTTCACCGAATTCCCCCGCGTGCTTCACCCAGAGCGCGAGCCCGTTGGCGGCGATTCCCCGGGCGACACGCTCGGATTCCGCGAGTTCCTCCAACTGGAGTCCGCCCAACGCCATCGCGCGCAATCCCCACGTGCCGACGCGGCGGGAGATGTCCGTGCCCTCGCGCCAGCCGGACGGCAACGCCAACCGAAGGGACCTCGACGCCGCGTCCCGCCGCACCGCGACGGGAATCTCCCCGGCGGCAGGCGCCCGATGCAGGACCCAGCTGACGTCGGCCACGGAGACCACGGCCTGTCCGGCGAAGGTCCCCACGCGGTCGCCGGCGAGGAAGCCCGACCGGTCCGCCGCGGAACCCGGCTCGACCTTCTCGACGAGGCCGGGTTCATCCGGGGCGAACGCGAGGCCGAGCGTCTCCGGTGAGGGCCAGGGATAGATGAGTTCCGCGGACAACGTCTCCTGACGCTTCCGATGCAGCTCGCGGAAGGCGTCGCCGATCTGATGGCAGTGGACGCAGCTGGCCACGACCTTGTTGGTCCAGTCCAAGGCCGGGGTGTAGCGCCCCTGGAGACCGGGAATCTGCACCGGGGAACGGTACGGCGTCGGACCCCCCTGCTTCCCGGCGAGGAACTCCTTGTTGGCGGGATAGCCGCGATGCAGTTCCAGCACCCGTTCCATCGTCCTGCGGTAGCCGGCGGTGGAGCGGTCCAAGGGATCCTTCTGATGCCGCCACGAGCCGTAACGGCCGTACACCGTGCCGTCGGCGTTGAAGAACAGCGTCGAGAAGGACAGGTCGTAGTCGAACTGGAACCGGGCGAGATCGAGGTCGTTGGCGTTGATCAGCCGCACGCACACGAACCGGTCCAGCAACGAGGTCAATTCCCCCTCGCGGTCCAGCACGCGGGCATCGATGCCGGCGCAGGCCAGACAGGGCACGCAGCGCAACACGACCAACAGAGGCTTGCCGGTGCGGTCGGCCTCCTCGAAGCCCTTCCGCCAGTCGTTGTAGATCCAGCGGGCGTCGTTCTCCATGGCGGCCTTGTCGCCACGGACCGCGCCTTCCCGGTCCTTCACCGACTCCGCCTGGCCGAACCCTCCGGCGATCAGGGCCCATCCCAGGAGCAGGGGACGCACATCGGGGAATCGCATGTGCACAGGCTGCGCACTCCGGCGGGAACAGGCAACCCGGACCCGACCGGAAGCCCATCCGACGATCCGGGCAGGATCCGACGACGTGCGTCCGGATCCTGCCGCGTGTCCGGGCAACTACTTCTTCTTGCCGGAAGCCGCCTGCTTGGCGGCGGCCTGGGCCTTCTTCTTCTGGTCGGCGGTGGAGGCCTTGGCCTGCTTTTGGCCGGTCTTCTTCTGGTTGTCTTTCGGGGAGCGGTCGCCCATGGGATGGTTGGATTCGGAGTTTGGCTGCGTCTGCGGGATCGGGGTTTCCCCGCAAGGACCCGCACCCTGCACCCTGAAAACGCCCGGTGTCACGAAACACCCGGCCCGTTCCACGACAATCCCGGCCGCGCCCGGCGGGGTCGGGACCACAATTCCATGGTCAGGACCCGGTCCCCATGGGCACCTTCCCGACCTGTCGGAGTGTGTCGGACCCAAGCAACACGCCTCCCCGGTCGGGGAGGCCTCGCGCCGCGTTCCCCCATCCTCCCACTTCACATCATGGCCAACATCCATTTCATCGGCGGCGAAAAGGGCGGGGTCGGCAAATCCGTGGTCGCACGGGTGGTCGCACAGTACTTCATCGATCGGAACCTCCCCTTCGTCGGCTTCGACACCGACCGTTCCCACGGTTCCCTGCTCCGCTTCTACACCCCGTTCGCCTCGCCGGTGGTGGTGGACCGCTACGAAAGCCTCGACCTGATCATCGAATCCGCGATCGCGAATCCGGAGAAGCGGATCCTCGTGGACCTCGCCGCCCAGACCCACGACGCCCTGGTGCGTTGGATGGATGAGTCCGGGGTGCTGGAGATGGCCGCGGAAGGCGGCTACACCGTGACCTACTGGCATGTGATGGATTCGGGCAAGGACTCGGTGGACCTCCTGCGCCGACGTCTGGAGACCTTCGGTCCGCGCGTGCGGCACGTCCTGGTCCTGAACCAGCTGCGCGGGGAGAACTTCGACCTGCTGGAACAGTCCGGACTCAAGGAACCGGCTCTGGCCCTGGGGGCGAGGATCATCCCGCTCAAGCGCCTGCACGAGACCGTCATCAACAAGATCGACGCCGGGAACACCAACTTCTGGGCGGCGCGCAACCGCACCGAGAACGACCCCAACGGCCTCGGGATCCTCGAGCGCCAGCGGGTGAAGATGTGGTTGAACCACGCCTACGAGCAGATCGACACCGTCGGGGTGTAGGATTCCCCTGTCGAAGGGAGCGGGGGGACCTCACGCAAATTCGCCAAGCCGCCAACGGAACCCGACAGGGACCGCTCCGACGCAGGTGACGACGTGAGGAGTCTCACGCCAATCCGAGTAACGCCCTGAGACGCGTGCCCAAGGCGGTTCCGCGGAGGACTTCTCAATCCCCTTCCTTGGAGCCGGAAGCTGCAGGCGGACCATTGCCCGCACGGATCTCCGTGTGGCGGATCTGGCCGCCCAGACTCGCAGACCAGACCACAAGACCGCCAACGATCAAGCAGGCCAGAAGCAACGAAGTGCCGTACCAGACCGGCAACGCACGGCCGTTTCGAAAGAAGATCAGCCCGCACAAGGCCGCTCCCCCCAGCACCAAGGAACCCGTGAAGGCGAACCCAGCCGCCTCCTCATGCTGTTCCATGATCGGCTTGGAGACACCCGGAAGCGATTCGACGGCGTCCCCGGCAGGTTCACCGGTCAGATAGACCGGCACGGCAGCGAGCGCGACGAGGACAAGGACTCCGAGCGAGGTCTTCTTGAGTTCGGTGCTCTTTCGCCAAATCCCGAAAAGCAGGAGTCCAAGTCCAAACAGGGTACCGAGCACGGGAAGGTGATTGAGCAGCAGATGGAGATGGGTCGCGTTCATTTCTTGGGCGTATTGTCCTATCCTGCGTCCGTTGGACCCAGGGCTTCCCCAAGGATCCCAAAGCCATTGAGGCCGATTGCGGAAGCTTCACCCGGTCCGCCGGTCCACCGGTCCGCATGCCGACTCCGGCAGGGATGGGGCCTTGGATCCGGCGGTGGTCGCCTCCAACCTGTCGGGAGGACCACGGTTGTTTCATCTCGGTACATTCGACACGGCATCGATGTTTCTGGAATGGGGTGATTCCCGAATCTCCGGAAAACCAAGAGACAACCGTGAACCAAAAGCTTCCCCTCATTGCGGCCGATCCTCCTGTTCGGAAAAGGGGACGCGTCGGCAGGCTACGGAGAACGTCCTCGGCGGGACCTGTTCCCGGGGTGACCCAGCCTCTGAGATTTCGCACCGAGAATGGCAACCAAGCCGGATGCAGCACGCGAGCGTCGTGGAGTGCGCGAGTCCGCTCGCGCTTTTCCCCGGAGCGAGACGGGACCTCCCGCAAAATCGCCCAGCCGCCAGCGCATAGCCATGGCCAGCGCGAAACACCCAGCGCCGGTCGGTGATCAGCTCGGCCGCCGCAAGCCCATCAGTTCCCTTCCCGATAATCGGAAGATCAGGACTCAGGTGATTGTCCACCTCGACCCCATGGCTCATGAAAACCCGATTGGCGAGGTGGTACGGGTAAGTTCGAGGGCCCAGGGAACATTGGCGTAGGCAGTCCGTTTCCAAACCTGGGTCCGTTAGCTTCCCTCAATGCGTAGCGCCGATTTCGACAAGATTCTCGCCATCGGCCAGGAAGCTGAGAGCCGTGGAGAGATTCCGAGAGAGGATCTGCTGCAATGCCGCCTCAGAGGTGTTGCCGCAGGTGAGCCAGAGGACCCTGGGCGGGCTGCCTTTCCTCTCCAGCAGATGCACGAAATCGCTGTCCTTGGTCAGGACAATTGCCCCGGCGATTCGTGCGGCAGCGAAGATCTCCTCGTCTTCAGCGTCCCGAAGGCCCAAGTCGCGCAGCGGCATGGCCTCGACCTGAAAGTTGTCTGCGATCCAGCGGGCGAGCCGAGGCGACAACTGTGCGTCCACCCAGATCGTCATGCAGCGAGCAGCGGATGGTCGATGCGGCGGCGGGCAAAGATGAGACACGCCTTGAGGTCGTCCGCCTCGAGGTCGGGCATCTCTTGAAGAATCTGGGAGGCGTCGAGACCGGAGGCGAAAAGGTCCAGGATGTCGATGACGCGGATGCGCATCCCGCGGACACACGGACGGCCTCCGCACTGCTTCGGATTGACGGAAATGCGATCGAGCAGAGCGGACATGGCAAGAAATTGGAGGAAACCGGGACCCGCATCAATGGGGATTCGAACCCTGCCAGCGGACCCCCGACAGGGACCGCCCCGACGTAGGAGACGACGTGAGGAGTCTCACGCCAATCCGAGTAGCGCTCTGAGACGTGTCCCCAAGGCGGTGCCGGGAATATTGGAGTCAGGCGGCGGGCGTCGGGGATCCGGCGTCAAAAACCAATCCGTGAAATCCGTGTCTAGCTCTTCAACCCACTCAGCGTCTCTTTCAGCGGGGAAAGGATTTATGGGGAAAAGCGCGAGTGGACTCGCGCACTCCACGACGCTCGCGCGCTTCCCACCTCGCGGGTGTCTTCTCAGGGCGGGTTGGGAACCGCCATCGCTTTGGCCGACCACTCGATGGCACTCGAATCCGTGCAATCCGTGTCCTCTCACATCCGTGCAAGGTGACTCGTACACGCCGGGCTCCCGATGGAGTGAGACTCCTTACGTCGTCCCCTACAGGTGCGTGAGGATTCTAAGCAGGATCCGGTATCCAGAATCACAAGTCTTGAATCGAGAGTCTCGAATTCCCACGGAGTGAGACTCCTCACGTCGTCTCCTACACGTGCCAGTGGGTTTCTGACCGAGATCCGGAATCACGCATCACGCATCACGCATCATCGCCTCGAGACATACGGATTGTCCCGGATGTAGAAGCGGAGGAGTCGACGGGCCCAGGCGCCGGCGTAGTCCACGCCGATCCGGGGACGGCGCACGATTTCCATCGGCACGGTCTCCGGCGGTTCGGTCAGGTAGAGCGCATCGCCCAGCAGGTCCTCGCCATTCTGGCTCCGGCTGATGCCGAAGGCCTTCGACAACAGTCCCGGTCCTTGGGTGCGCCCCGAAAGGCCTCGGATGGGTTCCATCGCCCGCAACAACACCGCCGCTCCATGACCTTCACGCTCGGTGACGACGTTCAGGCACCAGTGCATCCCGTAGATGAGGTACACGTAGGCATGGCCGGGTGGCCCGAACATCGTCTGGGTCCGCGGGGTCAGGCCCTTTGAGGAATGGGAAGCCCGATCGTGCGGGCCGAGATAGGCTTCGACCTCCACGATCCGGCCGACCCGCTCCAAGCCATCCACGACATGGACGAGGTGCTTGCCTACGAGGTCCTGGGCGACGAGGCCCGTTTCCCGGTCGTAGAAGGCGCGAGGCAACCGCTCCATGTCCGATGGGATCCCGGTTTCGTTCGCGAAGCCCAGCGCGAACCGGGCGCGTCTTCCGCCTGACGCCGAGGCCTTCGCAGGCCAGTGTCGCCGCATGACGCAGAGTGTCGCGGTGAAGCCCATCGCTCCCGGGGTCCGTGTCGGCCATGTGCACCTGAAGGTTGCGGATCTGGAACGGGCGATCGCGTTCTACCACGGCGTGCTGGGGTTCGAGGTGACCCAGCGGTTCGGGCGCCAGGCCGCCTTCCTCTCCGCAGGGGGCTATCACCATCACATCGGGCTCAACACCTGGAAGAGCGCGGGCGGGCGGCCTCCGGCGCCGGGGACCACGGGATTGTACCATGTGGCGTTCCTCCATCCGACGCGGCGGGAGTTGTCCGACGCCTTGGCGCGGGTGCTTCGGGCGGGCGTGGAGCTGGACGGCGCCGCGGACCACGGGGTCAGCGAGGTCCTGTACCTGCGCGATCCGGATGGCAATGGCGTGGAACTGTATTGGGATCGTCCCCAGTCCGCCTGGCCACGGACCGCCCAAGGGGAGCTGGCGATGTACACGCGGGCGCTGGACCTCGACGGACTGCTGTCCGCGTCTGAATCACCAACCGAATGACGACCAACGGCCCCCTTCGTGGCCTCCGTGTCTCCGTGGCCAATCTGATCGAATTCTCAGCTTTCAGTTCGGAACCGGTGAGCGCGCTGCATTGAACGTTTGAGCCGGCCGCGGTTCAGCGTGCAACGACGGACAACGGGCGACCAACAACGGACAAAAGAACCAGGAACCTCCCTCTCCGTGTCCTCCGTGTCTCCGTGGCCACCTATCCTTACGCCCGGACTCCGCCGGGCTTGCCTTTCGCGGAGGGCGGGAAACGGTGGGCCCCATGGCATCCGCGTCGTCACCGTTTCCGAGGACCGCAGGCTGGAACCTCGAGTCCGGCTATGCGGCGCTTCCGGCCAGGCTCCATGCGCAGGTGGTGCCGACCGCGGTCCGTGAGCCCCGCCTGATGGTCTTCAACGAGCCTCTGGCCCGCGCGCTCGGCCTCGATGCGGAGGGCTTCACAAAGGCGGATCCCGCGGAGGTCGCGGCGCTGTTCGCCGGCAACCGCCTGCCCGAGGGGGCGGAGCCGCTGGCCCAAGCCTATGCCGGCCATCAGTTCGGTCGGTTCACGGTGTTGGGCGACGGCCGGGCGATCCTGCTCGGCGAACAGCGGGCCCCGGACGGACGGCTGTGGGACATCCAGCTGAAGGGCCCCGGCCGCACACCGTACTCCCGGGGAGGCGATGGACGCGCGGCCGTGGGACCCATGCTCCGCGAGTACCTGATCAGCGAGGCGATGCACGCCCTCGGGATCCCGACCACGCGCAGCCTGGCGGTGGTGGCGACCGGGGAGCCGGTCTTCCGGGAGCAGACCCTGCCCGGGGCCGTGCTGACCCGCGTGGCGGCGAGCCACCTGCGCGTGGGCACCTTCGAGTACGCCGCGGCGTCGGGGGACCGCGCGGTGCTGGAGGCCCTGTTCGAATATGCGGTGGCGCGTCACGATCCCGGACTGGAGCCCGGACCGGAGCGTCCGCTCGATTGGCTCCGGGCGGTGGCGGAGCGGCAGTCATCGTTGCTGGCCCGCTGGCTCGGCGTCGGATTCGTCCACGGCGTGATGAACACCGACAACATGGCCATCTCGGGCGAGACCATCGACTACGGTCCCTGCGCCTTCCTCGACGCGTACTCGCCGGGGATGGTGTTCAGCTCGATCGACCACCAGGGCCGGTATGCGTTCGCGAACCAGCCGCGCATCGCCCAGTGGAACCTCGCCCGGCTCGCCGAGGCGGTGTTGCCGCTGCTGGACGCGGACGAGTCGCGGGCGGTGGAGAAGGCCAACGGGGTGTTGGAGATGTTCCCGACGCGGTTCCGGGAGCATTGGCTTGCGGGCATGCGCGCAAAGCTGGGCCTGGCGGAGGAGGAACCCGAGGACGCCGCCCTGGTGGACGCGCTGCTGGAGGACATGCAGTCGCGGCCGGCCGACTTCACCAACACCTTCCGGGACCTCACGATGAAGGATCCTGCGGCGGAGTGGGACGGCGACACGGAGGAATTCCGGTCGTGGCGCCGACGCTGGATGGAACGCCGGCTGCGGGAACGGGGCGCGGCGGAGGCGACGCAAGAACGGATGCGGCGGAGCAATCCGGCCTACATCCCGCGCAACGCACGGGTGGAGGTGGCGCTGGAGGCGGCGGCGAAGGACGGCGACCTGGAGCCGTTCGGGAAGCTGTTGGACGTGGTGCGGAACCCCTTCGCCCACGATCGCGACCTGCCCCGCTACAGCGAACCGCCGACACCCGACACTCCGCGCTACCGCACCTACTGCGGCACCTGACCGGCGGTCGGTGGGCGGGCCGGCACAGGCGGCGACACACCGGAC
>CAMASJ010000018.1 GCA_945860685.1 Akkermansia muciniphila | reverse complement strand
GAGACGGCGACGAGGGCGTCATGCCGGATCTCGTTGCGGCCGGGCATCATCATCGAACGCCAGGTGAGGTTGCCGTGGCTGTCCTGGAATTCGTAGGCGGGCTGGCCGATGCCGAAGGAGAGGCTTTCCTGGACGACGAGCACGTGGCCCTCCAGCCGCGGGCGCAGCACGAGCAGCATCGGGGTCGGATGCGTGACGTCGTACGAAAGATGGCATCCGATGCGGAGCGTGACGTTGAGCGGGATCCAGTTCATGTCGACGGCCCGCGCAGGGAGGCCGTCGTCCGGAACGGTTCCGGACGTGAGGGCGCCCGGATTTGGGTCTGATTCGATCCAGCGGGCAACAGAACGTCCTGTCGAGGACGAAGACCATGGCGGGCCCGAGGTCCGGATCCCAAGGGCGGCTTCAGGCCCGACGACGGGACACGTGGATCAGGACAAGGGCACCCACGGATGAAAGGGCCACGGTCGAAGGCTCTGGAACGGCGACGAAGCCGTCGAAGCGGAAGGAACCCGCGCGCCGAAAGGCATCCGACGGCGTGCGGAAGAGACCGATGGCGGACTCGGATGAAACGAGGAGCGACCCGTCGATCGAGAAGCCGGCAGGGGATGCGACCACGTGGACGTCGGCCAAGTCGAACAGCAGGGGCGATGGTACGCCGGTGGGGATGCTGCTGCGTAGGATCCAACCGGTGCCGCCGGTGCCGATGCGGGAGGCGTCGTAGACGAGGGTGAAGTCACCCACCGCCAGACTCCCACCCAGCATCTGGAAGCGGGCGACCCCACCCAATCCGATGAGGCCCGTGGCCGACTCGGGATTCCCGGGGGAGAAGCGGAAGGTGGTCGCCTGGGCGGTCCGCCCGTCATGGTTGACCACCACCGGACCGTTCATGATGTAGGACTGTCCGATGTAGGAAGGATGGGGATCGGCCCGGGTCCGCAGTTCCTCCGCGGTGGCGGCGGCCGCGACGGGCGCCTCGAAGAAGGCCTGGAGGACGAACACGGGTGGCGACGAGATGCCACCGCCGAGCCGGTTCCACACCGCCGCATCGTAGTCGATGACCGCGGAACCGGATCCGAGCGACTCCGCGCAGACGGGGAGGGCGCAGCATCCCGAAAGGACCGCGACCCGGAGCCGATGCGTGACCGGGAGGGCGCGGGGGAAGATCTTCACCGGACGAAGATGGGGACTCCGGCGGCATCCGCACCTCCGGGATTGCCGAATGCCACACTTGGCGGCGAGACCCGTCACGCGTGCCCGACGAGGAAGGGCAGGCAGGAGGGGCGGACCTCGATGTGGACCGGCGTGTGGCCGAGCACCTCGCCGTCGACGGCCACCGATTGCGGAGGCGTCCCTTCGATCTCCATGGCGGTGGCGGGGAAGTAGCGGACCAGCGGATGCGAGACGTGGGTTCCCCGCACGAGGCGCAGGAACTGGCGGGCGACCTCGAGGCGGCCCGTGGCGCGGATCAGGCTCACGTTCATCTCGCCGTCGTCCATCCGGGCACCCGGGGCGACGCGCATCATGCCGCCACCGGCGTGGGCGATGTTCCCGGCGAGCGCGACCACCATCGGCTCGTCCCAGGTCCGGTCACCGACCCGCACCCGCAGGGTCGGGCATTCATGGCGCAGGAGGGCCCGGAAGAAGCCGACCGAGTAGCAGAGCCGCGGACCGAAGAGGCCCTTCACCCTCGGTGTGGTGGCGCGCAGCAGGTCCGAGGCGAAGCCGACCGCGGCGAAGAGCATCGCGGCCCGGAGGCCGTCCGCGGCGGTCTCCACGGCAAGGACATCCCGGAACGCGACCCGTCTCCCACGCAGGGCGGCGAGCAGACGCCGGTCGTCGCCGGTGCCGAGCAGGTGCGCGAGATCGTTGCCGGTTCCCATCGGCAACACGGCGATGGGTGTCTTCGTGGGCCCGGCCCTCAGGCGCCCCGAGGCGACTTCGTTCGCGGTGCCGTCCCCGCCGGCCACGACCAGCAGGTCCTCCGGTACGGTGTCGGCGTCCCGGGCCAACTCGACGGCGTGTCC
Organism: Akkermansia muciniphila; assembly: GCA_945860685.1. Classification (GTDB taxonomy): domain Bacteria; phylum Verrucomicrobiota; class Verrucomicrobiia; order Limisphaerales; family UBA9464; genus SXXZ01. The sequence goes on along the minus strand of CAMASJ010000018.1, from coordinate 23,467 downwards.
GGGCGCCTCGGTGGTCCGGACTTCGGGGAGGTAGCCGACCGTGCGAAGAACCGTGAGCGCCGCGGAAAGGCGGCTAGACCGGTCGCGACCGGCGGCGGCCTGGCGGTTCACGATGACGACCGCGCGTGGCATCGGTTCATTCCCCCAGGACCTTGACGAGCACCCGCTTCCGTCTGCCTCCGTCGAACTCGCCGTAGAAGATCTGTTCCCACGGGCCGAGGTCGAGTCGGCCGGCGGTGATCGCGACGACGACCTCGCGCCCCATGACCTGGCGCTTGAGGTGGGCGTCCGCGTTGTCCTCGCCGGTCCGGTTGTGGTCGTAGGCGGTGGTGGGGGCGTGGGGGGCAAGGCGCTCGAGCCACCGTTCGAAGTCCCGGTGGAGGCCGGGTTCGTCGTCGTTGATGAAGACCGAGGCGGTGATGTGCATGGCGTTCACCAGCACCAGCCCCTCCTTCACCCCGCTCCGCACGACCAGATCCGCGACCGTGGCGGTGATGTTCTCGAAGCCACGTCGTCCGGGGATCTCGAACCAGAGGTGTTGGGTCAGGGACTTCATCGGAGGGACCGTTGGGCCTGCGCGGCGGTCAGGGATCCAGGGGATGGCGACGTTCGGCGAGCGGGAACCGGACCCGGCTGCCGCCGAGGGCGGCCTGATACACGCCGGCCACCATCTCGACCGCCCATGCGCCGTTCCGGCCGCTGCACGCCGGCTCACGGGATTCCCGGATCGAAGCCAGCCAGTCGGCGACAGGCAGGCGGTTGTGGTCCGACGGCGAAATCGGCGCGACGCCTTCGAGCGGCACCCAGCGGTCCTGGCGCCCGGAGGGTCCCCAGGGTTCCGAGGCTCGGAGGAACGCCGACGGCGCGAGATCGCAGTTCAGCCGGGCGGAACCCCGGCTACCGAGAAGCTCGACACCCCACTTCGCCGTGGTCTCGCGGAGGGACGGATCGCTGGTGAAGGTCCCGGTCACCCCCTCGGCGAACGCGAACTGGGCCGAGACCCGGTCCCCGGCGACCCAGCCCACGTCGTCGGCGACCCGGCGCCGGTCGGAAGCGACGATGTCGCGCCCCTTCTGGAGCACCCGCGCCGTGACCCAGAGCGGATCCCCGGCGTAGAGGCGGAAGAAGTCGAAGAGGTGGCTTCCGAGCACCATGAGGTCCTCGCCGCCGGACCGGTGATCCTGCTTGCCCCAGGCATGGATCTCCCGGAGTTCGCCGATCCGTCCGGAGCGGAGGGCGGCGAGGACGGCCTGGGCCGCCGGCGAAATGCGCATGGTGTGGGCGACGGCAACGCGGCGGCCGCGGCGATCGGCCGCCTGGAGCACGGCATCGGCCTCGGCGGGATCCCGGACGAACGGCTTCTCGACGTAGAGATGGGCTCCGGCCCCGATGCAGGCGAGGGCGATCGAGGCATGTTCCTCCGCATGCCGGGAGGCGAGGGACACGAGGTGAGGGCGTTCGACCCGGAGGAGCTCCTTCCAGTCGGCATGCGTCCGGATCGCCCCGGAGGTGGCCGCCGCACGACGACGGCCGGCCGGGTCCGGGTCCGCGAGGGTGACCTCGGCGATGCCGTGTACGTCCCTGAAGATCGCCTCGAGTCCGTGGCCGAAGTCGCCATGGCCGGTGCTCCCGATGACGGCGGCCTTCCAGCCACCCTCGGGAGTCGGATCGGCGGAGCCCCGGAACACTGCGGCGGTTCCCGCGGCCAGCGCCGTTCGGAGAAACCGACGCCGTGGCCACAGGTGGCCGGGGAACGCTTGGGATTGGGAGAAGGGGTTCAAGGTTGGCTCCTCGGAGAGTCCCGCCAGAACCGCGGGATCCGCGAGGCGAATCGCGAATCGCCGACCCCTAGGAAGCCGCCGGCCCACGCGATCGAAGCCGGGTGCACCAGCCCGCGGCGCAGGGGCAAGGGAGCACGGTCGGACTCGGACCGCGCCCCGACCTGCACGCTGGAGGGCAGTCCGGCAATGGACTCCTCGACCCGGTCCCAGACGTCCAGGAGTGACCAGGACCAGTTCCGGGGCGGCGTTGTCCGAGGTCGGGATCCGATTCCAGAACGGGACCGAGGCGCCCTGGGGTGGCGACGACCGCGAGACGTTGGCTGTCGGTCCAGACACCCCAAGGCCACATCAGCGGAGCATTCGGGTCGAAACGAGCGGTTGCATCGCCTCAGGAATCGGGCCGCGGATCCGCGCTGGACCGCTGGGGCCTGGCCGACGAGGTTCCCGGCGCCATGGCCAAGACCCCGCCGCGTCGTCGCAACTCCTCCCCGCCCGTCTCCGTCGTCACCGGCGGTGCCGGTTTCCTCGGATCCCACCTGATCGATCTGCTTCTCTCCAAAGGCCACCAGGTGGTCGCCATCGACAACCTCGTCACCGGCTCCACCGACAACATCGCCCACCTTGCCGGACGGAAGGACTTCCGCTTCATCGAGCAGGACGTCACCGAGTACCTCTACCTGGATGGGCCCGTGGACTACATGTGGCACTTCGCCTCGCCGGCCAGCCCGGTGGACTACCTCGAGCTGCCCATCCAGACCCTGAAGGTCGGGTCGCTCGGCACCCACAAGGCGTTGGGGCTCGCCAAGGCCAAGGGCGCCCGCTTCCTGATCACGTCCACGTCCGAGGTGTACGGCGATCCCCTGGTCCACCCGCAGCGCGAAGACTACTGGGGCAACGTGAATCCGGTCGGCCCGCGCGGCTGCTACGACGAGTCCAAGCGCTTCGCCGAGGCCCTGACGATGGCCTACCACCAGCAGCACGACATCGCCACCCGCATCGTCCGCATCTTCAACACCTACGGACCCCGCATGCGCCTGCGCGACGGCCGCGTCGTGCCGGCATTCATCTCCCAGGCCCTCACCCACAAGCCGATCACCCTCTTCGGAGACGGTTCCCAGACCCGCAGCTTCTGCTACGTGAGCGACCTGCTCGAGGGCATCTACCGCTTGATGATGCTGGAAGGTGAGGACGCGCATCTGCCGACCAACATCGGCAATCCGCAGGAGTTGACTGTCCGCCAGTTCGCCGAGGAGATCGTGAAGGCCACCGGCTCCAAGTCGAAGCTGGTGTGCCGTCCACTGCCGCAGGACGACCCGAAGCAACGCAAACCGGACATCTCGCGTGCACGCCGCCTGCTGGGTTGGGAACCGAAGGTGACGCTGGCAGAAGGGTTGAAGTCCACGATCGAGTACTTCCGTCCGCGGGTCTGAACGCCGGCGGAGTGTCCTTGGGCCGGAGCCCGCCGACCGATAGGCTCACACGGTGAACGTGACGATCCGCGGCCGCAGCCGCCATCACCGCACCGTTTCCTTCGACGCCCCGACGAACTCCGTGGTGCTCGTGGAACAGCGCCTGTTGCCGCACCGGTTCGAGTTGGTGAAGACGGCCGACTACCGGGCCACCGCCGCCGCCATCACGGACATGGTCGTCCGCGGAGCCGGAGCCATCGGCGCGACCGCCGCCTACGGCCTCGCGCAGGGATCACGCGCCTTCCGCGGACGTGACCTCGTCCGCTTCGAGGCCCACGTGGAGAAGGTCTACCAGGCCCTCAAGCACGCCCGTCCGACCGCCGTGGACCCGGTGAACGCCATGAACTCGATCCGCGCGGAGATGTCGGCCGGCGGCACGGTGGCGGAGCGGCAGGACATCGCCTTCGCCGCGGCCATGCGCTTCGCGGACGAGGACGTGCGGCACTGCGAGGAACTCGGCCGCCACGGTGCGCCGCTCATCCGCGACGGCATGCGGGTGCTGACCCACTGCAACGCCGGCTGGCTCGCCTTCGTCGACGTCGGCACCGCCACCGCGCCGATGTACGCGGCGCAGGCCGAGGGACGGAAGTTCCACGTGTACTGCGACGAGACCCGTCCGCGTTGCCAAGGCGCCTCGCTCACCGCCTGGGAACTCGCCCAGCAGGGCATCCAGCACCAGGTCATCGCCGACAACGCGGCCGGATTCCTCATGAGTCGTGGCGAGATCGACCTGGTCATCGTCGGCAGCGACCGCGTTCTTGGGAAGACCGGTGAGGTCGCCAACAAGATCGGCACCTACACCAAGGCCGTGCTCGCAAACCGGCACAGGATCCCCTTCTACGTCGCCATCCCGCTCTCCACCATCGACTGGGAACTCGACTCCGGACTCCAGATCCCGATCGAGGACCGCTCCGGCGACGAGGTGCTCGGTGCGTGGGGCGTGCTACCGGGCTCCGGCAAACGCCCGGGGCAGCGGGCCTACGTGCGGATCGCCAACCCGACCAGCACCGCGCGGAACCCGGGCTTCGACGTGACCCCGCCGGAACTCATCACCGGCATCATCACGCCGCACGGCATCCTCAAGCCGAGGGAGCTGAAGAAGCTCCGCAAGCAGCTGCCGCACTGACGGAGACGACACGGATTTCACGGAGGCGGAACCGACAGAACGGAGCTTCCCGGTTCAACGGCCGCCCTTGCAGTGCGGGCAGGTTCCGCCATGGAGGAAGCGGTTCCGGAAGTACTCGTCTCGGGAAGCGGCCGTCTGCTTCGGCGCTCCGGCGTCGACGACGGCCTGCATGCGCTTGAGGCGTTCGACGAAGCTCTCGGGATTCCAGCCGTGCCCCTTTCCCGGGCCGAACCGGATCTCCGCCTCGGCGGGCGGGTCCGTCTTCCGCAGGAAGTCGTCGAGCAGATGGACGGCGTTGTTGAGGAAGTACTCGTCCGCCTCGCCGACCCAGATGTGGATCTTCCCACGGAGCTTCGGCCCGAGGGTGGCCCAGTTCCGTTCCAGCTGGAGCCGCAGATCGTAGCGCTGCCACGTCTCGGCGACCTTCGGATCGATCCGTCCGCTGCGGGGATCCCACAGCGGGAGGGCACGGCCGTTGGCGCCGCGCGGTCCGTAGACGGCGTTCCACGAACCCCATTGGCCGCCGCCGTTCGCGTAGCTGCCGCCGTCGCCGAGGACGTTCTCCAAGGCGACTTCGAAACGGATCGTGAACTTGGTGTCCCCGAGAAGCGTGCGGGCGCTGGGACGCTCGAATCCGGCGACATTCACGAACGCATTGGTGTCCCGGTAGATGTCCACCAGCTGGTGGGCCCGGAAGTCCACGCCGTCGGGAAACCCGCTCCAGCATCCGCCGAAGAAGTCGGGGTAGAGGACCTGCAGGGCGAAGGACACCCAGCCGCCGGTGGAACCGCCGGTGGTGAACCGCGCCCACGGCTGGCCGATTCCGCGGAAGGCGTGTTCGACGTGCGGGATCAGCTCGCGGATCAGGGCGTCGCCGTAGGGACCGTGGTTGTCGGAATTGATCTGGTACGGATCCCCGGAAGGCCCGGCTCCGTCCAGGGCGAGCAGGATCATCTGGGGCGTGTCGGAGGCGTCGAGTTCCCCGCGCAGTTTCGAGCCCTCACGGAGCGCCCGGTCGAAGCGGTCGTGGCGCGAACCGAAACCTCCGATGTCGACGACCAGCGGAAAGCGGCGGGTCGGCTCGGAGTCGAAGGTGCGCGGCAGCACCACCGAGGCGCGGAGGAACATCGGACGGACGTGGAAGGCGGTGAGGGATGGGGACGGGAAGCGCAGGTGCTTCACCCGGTCGATGTCGGGCGGGAGTGATTCCGGCGGCAAGGCCCGGGAGAGGGCGATCTTCCGGGTTTCCGCCCGACGCGGATCGACGTCGTGAAGTTCGGGCTGGGAGACGAGATTGCCTGGTGCGTCGAGGAGGCGCAGGTCGCGGTTGGTCATGAGGATCGCCTGGACCCACCAGCGCCCGGGCGGCAGGTCCGCCAGCGAAGCGCCGGGAAAGGTCGTGGCGCCGTCCAGGACCTGCGCAGGCCGACGCTGGGAAAGGCCGAGGGTGTCCACGCCGGCGAGGAAGGGTCCGTTCCAGGACGGTTCCCCGACCTGTTCGATGGGTTCCGGGGAATTGGTCCGGGCGAAGACGAGGACGAGCCGGCCGGAGAGGTTGGTGGATTCGAGCGCGGGGTCCGGGCGGACTTCGAATCGGACGCGGGCGGCGCCGGGCGCGGCCACGGCGGCGGGGAGAAGGGTAAGAAAAAGGGCGTGGAACAGAACCACGCCCAGGAAACGGAATCGAAGGAAGGCCGCCACGGGCCTCAGCAAAACGGGATCGACCTTGGAAATCGAGCCCCGAGGGCTGGGATCACTTCGCGACGTCCTTGAGCAACTCCTGGAGCTTGTCGGCCGGGAGGGCTTTGAGCTTCTCCTTGAGCTGCTCAGGGGTCAGCTCGGACGGCGCGGCGGCGGAAGCACCAGACCCGGAAACGGGGATCTTCGACAACTCCTCCATGGTCCAGTTGTCGTCGGTGGAACGGGCCTTGGTCTCTGCGAGAACCGACGAGACCTCCTGCGGCGTGACCGCGGAGCCGGTGTTGCCCCACGAGGTGCGGATGTAGGTCAGGACCGCGGCGAGCTTGGCCTCGCTGGCACCGATCGCGTCCCACTGGCTGCCCATGACCACGGAAGGATCACCGGAAGGGTTCCAGGTGACGGAGGCGTTGACCACCACCGGTCCCTTCAGTCCATGACGGACGATCCGGATCAGGCGGTTGGGACCCGCGGCGTTCACGATGTCGGAACCGGCCAACGTCGGCGCGACACCGGCCTTGCCGGCACCGTCCTCGTTGTGACACGCCGCACAGATTCCGTTGAAGGTCACCATCCCCTCCCGCTTGACCTTCGCGAGGGGATCCTCGGCGACGGCGGCAACCGCGACCGGACGACCGTGCTGCAGTTCGGAGAACTCGTCGGCCTCGAAACGGCCGCTGTAGGCGGTGAGGTAAGAACCTCCCCAAAAGAGCAGGCCGGCGATGCCGGCAACGATCCAGAGGTTGAGCGGCTCAAAGCCTTCCTTGGGCTCGGGCTTCTCTCGGATCACGGCGACATGGATCTCGGCGACGTCGATGGTCTCACCCTGGTCGAGACCTTCGTTTCGGCGGATGGGAACTTTAGGCTGGCTCACTGGGCCTCCTCCTTCTTCACCGGGGCTTCGGGCAGGTCACCGGAGGACTTCAGGCTGCGCAGGTATTCCACGAGCTGACGGGCGCGCAGGGTGGGCACCACCTCGTGTCCGGGAGCGGGGGCAAACGTGCCCTCGAGGGCGAGGGCGTTCGTGGACGGACCCATCGGTCCGATGGGGCGCGTCTCGAAGAGGAACGGATAGGGCGGCATCACGCTGCCCGCGCTGGTGATCTGCGGGTTGTAGAGATGCTTGTAATGCCAGCTGTAGTCGGACTGACGCTCACCGATGTTGGTGAGATCCGGCCCGGTGCGCATGGTGCCGAGCATGACCGGCTTGTCGTGGATGTAGTCGCGGCTGACGGTGCGACGGCGACCCCAACCGCGGGCGATGTCGGCGCCGTAGCCTTCTGGGCGCACCTGCTGGGTGTGGCAGTAGACGCATCCGAGGGCACGGTAGTGTTCGGCGCCCTGTTGGGCTTCGCCGGCGCGGGCCTGGGGATAGACGGCGGCGGTGTTGGTGTCGGTGTGTTGCCCGAGCGCACCGAGCTGACGCTGGGGCATGAGCACCAATCCCACCCAGCTCGAGGCCAGGGTGAACAGGATTCCGAGGAAAAGAAGCGGGCCGTAGCTCATGGACTATTTCCCGGACGGGGATGCGATCTCGGCGCCGGTGAGAATGCTGACCACCGGCTTGCGGTAAGGAGCGAACATCCGGACGAGCAACCAACCGAAGTTGACGACGAAGGCGGCGTGACCCAGGGCCAGCAGCAGGCCGGAGACGGTCCGGATCTGGAGGTAGGGGATGGTGAACTTGACCACGTCGAGGAACTTCACCGTGGGATCGTTCATCATGCGGCCCTGCTGGAGGCCCGCGGCGCTGAGCACGACGACATAGAGCACGATGCCGATCGCGACGCCCCAGAAGTGGACGGAAATGAGGGCGTTCGACGGCCATTCGCGTCCGGTGATGCGGGGCAGGATGTAGTACATCGAGCCGAACATCACCATGGCGAAGAAGGCGTACATGCCGAGGTGGGCGTGGGCCACCGTGTGATGGGTGAAGTGGGCGACCTCGCTGAAGCTGCGGAGAGCGGACAGCACGCCCTGGAGGCTGGCCAAGGTGTAGGACACCGCGCCGAAGACGATGAAGCGCAGCGTCGGGCTGTGACGCAGCTTGCCGAAGTGGCCGATCATCGTGGAATGGTGGTTGATCGCCACGGTGAGAACCGGGATGAGCATCATCACCGAGGCCACGATGCTGACGGTGATCATCCAGGCCGGCATCGGTCCGCCGACGAGGTGATGCATGCCGTTCCAGTTGTAGAAGAGGGCGAGCGACCAGAAGCCGAGCACGCTGAGGTAGTAGCTGTGGATCGGGCGTCCGATGACCTTCGGGATGAAGTAGTAGATCGCCGCGAGTCCGATCGGGGTGAACCAGAGGCCGAGGACGTTGTGGGCGAACCACCAGTTGACGGCGGCCTGCACCACGCCGCGGACGGGCTCGACGATCAGCATCACCTGGGCGGTGCCGTAGAGCCACGGGAACCACAGGACGGCGGCGAGCAGATACCACTGCGAAACGTAGAGGTGGCGCTCGGCGCGGAGGCGGAAGGTGATGATCGTCCAGACGGCGATGAGCGCGTAGCTGACGAAGAGGATGGGCGTCGCGTAGCGCGGCATCTCCAGCCATTCGATGCTGGTGGAGTCGCCGGCGAGGATTCCGCCGATGCCGACGGTGACGCCGACGTTGTAGAACAGGTTGGCGACCGTGACGATGCCGGGCGCGACGAGCGGGACGCGGCAAAGCCGGCACATGAGCCAGATGGCAACCCCCACGGCGGCCTGAGAACAGAAGCCGTAGACGACGGTGTTGAGATGGACGGTCCGGACGATGCCGAAGGTCAGCGACTCCCAGCCGGCGAGGAAGCCCGGGGTGTGGAGCTTGATGCTGGCCACCAAGGCGAAGAGCGTGCCGGCGAGCAGCCAGAGCAGGCCGCTGACGAAAAAGAACAGCACCGGGGTGCGGCAGGAGGCGTCGATCTCGGCGAGCTTGGCGCGCCGGAAATCCTCCTTCGAGAAGTCACCCGGCAGGATCGCCTGCAGGGTCTTGGATGCGGTCGTGGAGCTCACCGGCGGTTGTCCCCCAAAATCTGGTCGGTCGCCCGGCCCACCGGCTCCTCCTCGTCGAAGGGAAGCAACGCCGCGCGATCGAACCGGCCAAGTTGGCCGGAGCGCGAGGCCCACCGCAGCGACAGCAGGGCCGCCGCCGGCAGGAGCACGATGCTTCCGAGAAGGATGAGGGTGATCACCGGCATGGTGTCATTCAAACGACTGCTGCTTCATCTTGTCCTCAAGCCGCTGGAGCAGCTTGGCACGTCCCGCGGCGGGATCCTTGAAGTCCTCCGCGGCGATCTCCAGGGCCCGCTCGATGGGGACGTGGTAGACCTTGTTTCCCTTGCCGAGGGCGTCGGCATCGAGTGAGTAGCCGGTCACGGCGGGAATGGCCGCGGCCTCGAGTTCGGCGCGGTACTTCGCCCGGAGCTCGGCACGCGCGGCGTCGACCGCGGGAACCTGCTGGCCGACGACGAGGTAGGCCAGGGCGCCCATGATGGCGAACACGCCGATCCCGCCCACGAGGTAGGCGGCGACGGTGCTCGTCTTCTGATTGCAGCAGTTGGAATCGCTCATGGTTTCAGTCCGGGTTTCCGGATCAGTGGGCGGCGGCCGCGCCGGGCGCGGGCACCTCGTGGTGGGTGACGGCCTCCTTCAGACGCGGATCCTTCAACGGATAAGGCGCCGCGGTCTGGTACTTCCTCCAGAACAGGAACCCGATCAAGCCGGCCATGCCGAACCAGAAGAGCGGATCCCAGAAGGTCAATTGGAGACCGTCCGGATGGATCACCGGCATGACGTTGTAGGTCATGTCGATGTAGTGCATGAGCCAAGCCCAAGCGCCGACCGGGACCATCACGGCCAGGTTGCGCTTGATGTCCTGGTTCAGCAGCAGGAGGAACGGCACGAAGAAGTGACCGAAGAGGATGGTCATGCCGACCCACTTCCAGGACCCCTTCTCACGGAGGACGTACCAGAAGGTTTCTTCCGGAATCGCAGCGTTCCAGATCAGGAAGTACTGGGAGAAGTGGATGTAGGCGTAGAAGACGGTGAACGCGAAGAAGAGGACACCGAGATCCTGCTGCTGCCGCTTGAAGTAGACCTTTTCCAGCGGACGGCCCGGCTGGCCGAGCCAGAAGGTGAGCAGGTAGAGCGTGATCAGGGTCACCCAGACCGAGCCTGCAAAGTAGTAGACACCATACATCGTGCTGAAGAACTGATGCTGCAGCGACTTCATCAGGTAGAAGCAGATCAGCGTGGTGAAGAAGGCGAAGGCGAAGATGCCGCCGGCCGCCAGCTTGCGGGACTTGGACGTCCAGTGGGCGGCGCCGTCCTTGTCCTGGGCAATGGACCAGTTACGGATGGTGTTGGCGATCCAGCCCAGCGCGGAGATGAGGAGAAGAACCAGCGCGGTGAAGGTCGGCTTGTTGAACAGGACCTTCTTGACGTCCAAGGCATGGTCGGCGGAGGGATCGATGTTGAACCAGGCGTAGAGCTGACCGGCCCAGGCGAAACCGATGATCGGGAGCACCAGAAGCACCATCCACGGAAACAACAGGCTGGCGACGGTGTCGGTGACACGACGGATCGAAGCCGACCAACCGGCATCGAACAGGTGATGCGCGAGCGAGAGGAACAACGAGCCGACGCACAGGCTCAGGCAGAACATGTACGCCGTCAGGTAGCTGTGGGCGATCTGCTTGAGCGAGAAGACACCGACCGAGGCGGCGGCGTGGCCATGTCCATGGGCGTCCGCGGCGGGGGCGGCGGCATGGGCGGCCTCATGCTCGGCGCCGAGCAGGCGACCGGCCACGAACAAGGCGGCGGTGGCCAGCAGGGCCAACCAGGTGCGGGAGAATCGGGAAGCCGGATTCATGGTTCCTTACTTGATGGTGGGCAGGATCGCCGAGGGGACCTCGGACTCGGCCGCCAAGCGGCTCAGCTGGAGTGTCCGGACATAGGCGACGATCGCCCAGCGGTCCGCGACCGGGATGGCGGACGCGTAGCCGATCATCGTGGACTTGCCGTTTCCGATGGTGTTGAAGATGTCGCCGTCCTGGGTCTTGATGAGACGGTCCTGATGCAGGTTCGCCACGTTGCCCATGCCGAACTTGCTGGTGATGCCCTTGCCGTCGCCGAGGACGCCATGGCAGGGCTTGCAGTACACGCTGTACTTCTCCTGGCCCTTCTTGAGGACCGAGGCGGTCACCTCGATGGGCATCGCCTCGACGAAGGCGCCGCCCTGCTTGCCGGTGTTGAAGGCGTTGTCTTCCCAGGCGGATTCGCGGGAGACGGTGCCGACCGGGTGGACTCGTGAGGACTGGCCGTCGGCCCACTGGGCGAACTTGGTCGTCGTCTGGGGCCGGAGCTTCGGCTGGCGGTCCATGTCCGGGAACACCTCGATGGGCGTCCGGGTGGTCTTGGAACCGCGGAAGCCGGCGACACCGATCACGGTCGCGACGCCGAGGACGTACAGGGTGAAGAAGTATTTGAGGAAGGTGCGCATTCAGTCCTCCACGATTTCAACGGCCGTGGCGTGGCACTTCTCGGTGAGGAACGCACGGGTCGCCTCCAGCGAGAACTTCGGATCCGCCGCCTCGATCACGATGAAGAAGCGGTCGTCGGTCGCCTTCTTGAAACGTTCGTTCTTGAAGAGCGGGTTGTAGAGCTTCGGCAGGCGGTTGAGGAAGAACATGCCGAACAGCGTCCCGAAGGCGCTGAGCAGAATGGTCATCTCATAGCTGACCGGGAAGGCGTAGAGCGGGGTGAACAGGGGCTTGCCGCCGACCACCAAGGGGTAGTCGAACTTGTTCATGTACCAGATCATGGTCATGCCCGCGGAGAAGCCGGTCATGCCGCCACAGAACGTGAACCAGCCCACCGGCGACTTGCGGAGGCCCATCGCCTCGTCCATGCCGTGGATGGGGAACGGGGTGTGGACGTCCCACTTGGAGAAGCCGGCGTCGCGGCAAAGGATCGCCGCTTCGAAGATGTCCGCCGCGGTGCCGAACTCGGCCAGCAACGCGTGGGGTTTAAGGGGGGAGGCGCTCATCGTTGACGGCGATTAGTGGTGTCCCTTGGCACCACCGAGGGGGTGATGCGGATCGGCCTGGGGCGTGACGCCCTTGACCTCGCTGATGGCGATGGTGGGCAGGAACCGGATGAAGAGGAGGAAGAGGGTCATGAAGAGCCCGAAGCTTCCGACGAAGGTCATGACGTCCACCCAGCTCGGGGTGAAGTAACCCCAGCTCGACGGGAGGTAATCCCGGTGGAGCGAGGTCACGATGATGACGAAGCGCTCGAACCACATGCCGATGTTCACGAAGATCGAGACGATCCAGACGAACACCAAGTTGGAGCGGAGCTTCTTGAACCAGAAGAAGTGCGGGCTGATGACGTTGCAGGTGATCATCGACCAGTAGCTCCACCAGTAGGGACCGAACGCGCGGTTCTTGAACGCGTAGAGCTCGTAGGGGCTGCCGCCGTACCAGGCGATGAAGAACTCCATGCCGTACGCGTATCCGACGATGGAACCCGTCGCGAGCAGCACCTTGCACATCAGTTCGACGTGCCGGACGGTGATGACGTCGTGGAGGTTGAACAGCGAGCGGAGCGGGATCAGCAGGGTGAGAACCATGCCGAAGCCGGAGAAGATGGCGCCCGCGACGAAGTACGGCGGGAAGATCGTGGTGTGCCAGCCGGGGACGACGGAGACGGCGAAGTCGAACGACACGATCGAGTGCACGGAGAGCACGAGCGGCGTGCTGAGGCCGGCGAGGAGGAGGTAGGCCTTCTCGTAGTTGCTCCAGTGGCGGTTCGAGCCGGTCCAGCCGAGCGAGAACAACCCGTAGAAGAACTTCCGGAGGAAGCCCTTCGCGCGGTCACGCAGGGTGGCGAGGTCGGGGATGAGGCCGACGTACCAGAACAAGAGCGAAACCGTGCCGTAGGTGGAGACGGCGAAGACGTCCCAAAGCAGCGGCGAGCGGAACTGCGGCCAGATCTCGTTGGCGTTGGGCGCCGGGAAGAGATAGCCGGGCAGCAAGGCGAACCAGACGCGGCCGGTGTGGAACACCGGGAAGACGCCGGCGCACGCGACGGCGAAGATCGTCATCGCCTCCGCCGCGCGGTTGACCGAGGTACGCCACTTCTGGCGCAGCAGGAAGAGCACGGCCGAAATCAGGGTTCCGGCGTGGCCGATGCCGATCCAGAACACGAAGTTCGTGATGTCCCAAGCCCAGTCCGCGGGCTGGTTCAGACCCCAGACGCCGACGCCAGTCGAAACTAGGTAGGCGATGAGGGAGAACATCATGAGCATCCCGCCGAAGGAGACGACGAAGGCGGGCCACCACCACTTGGGCATCGGATTCTCACAGACGCCGGCGATGGCGTTGGTGATCCAGCCGAGGGGGCGCTCGTTGAGGACGAGCGGCTCGCGTTCGAGTTCGCGGGGAGCGTCAGCGACCTTCAGGGCGGGCGCGCCATGGGAACCGTGGGAGGCCTTGTGGGCCGCGGCGGATGCGGATGCGGATGCGGATGCACTAGCCATTAGACCGCTCCTTTCCCCGCGTCGACCGCGGGATGCTTTTGGCCTTCATGACCATGACTCTTGTCCTCGAACGGGGTTTCGTGGCGGAAGCGCTCGTAGTCGCGCTGGGTGTCGGGAGTGGTCCGCTTCTCGAGGGCGGCGACCGCCGGGTTCGGGTTGCGGATGCGGGCGAGATACGTGACGCGGGGGCGGGTGTCGAGGAAGCCCAGAACAGAATAGTTCCTCGGGCTGACCTTCCACTTCGAGACCTCGCTCTCCGGATCGAGCATGTTGCCGAAGCTGATCGCCTCGGCCGGACAGGCCTGCTGGCAGGCGGTCTTGAAGCTGCCGTCCGGAACCGCGACCTCGGCGCTGTTCCCGGCCTTGACCTTCTGCGAGATCTTGGCCTGTTCGATGCGCTGGACGCAGAACGTGCACTTCTCCATGACACCGCGCATGCGGACGGAGACGTCGGGGTTCTTGACCAGCTTGATGATCTCCCACTCGGGCTCCGCATTGCGGTTCACGCCCGCAGGACCCTTGTAGAGGTTGCCCAGGTTGACCATGTGCTGGTCCTGTGCCGCACCATAGTCCGACTCGCGCTTGTTGAAGTCGAACCAGTTGAAGCGCCTGACCTTATAAGGGCAGTTGTTGGCGCAATACCGCGTGCCGATGCAGCGGTTGTAGGCCATCACGTTGAGGCCCTCTTCATCGTGCACGGTCGCGTTGACCGGGCAGACGCTTTCGCAGGGAGCTGCCTCGCAGTGCTGGCAGAACATCGGCTGCATCGCCATCTGAGGCTCTTCAGCCGCCTGCTCGGCGGTCACCGCGATCTCCGGATCGTGGCTGAAATAGCGGTCGATGCGCAGCCAGAGCATCTCACGGCCACGGGCCACCTGGTCCTTGCCGACAATGGGGATGTTGTTCTCCGCCTGGCAGGCGATCACGCAGGCCGAACAGCCCACGCAGGACTGCAGGTCGATGGCCATCCCCCACTGGTGGATCTTCGAGGCCGTGAACGGATTCTGATCGTACGGATGCTCGTAGATGTTCTGCGGACGCTTCTCGGGATTCCGACCATCCGGTTCCGTCTTGTACGGAACGTAGTGCGGGAGGTGGACATCCAGGTCCATGTCCTTGGCGAAGCCGGGCTTGGCCTTGAACTGGTCGAGGTTGGCCTCGCGGATCACCGGGCGACCCTCCATGAGGCCGTGTTCCTGGGTGACGGCCAACCGGTGCTTCCGGGCAACCTTTTCCACGGAACCGGCGGTCAGGTGCCGGGTGGTGCTGTTGAAGATCGGGAAGGCGTTCGCGCCGACATTGCGACCCACGCGGCCGGTCGCGCTGCGGCCGTAGCCGAGGGCGATCGCCACGGTGCCGTCAGCCATGCCGGGCTGCACCCAGACCGGACCTTCGACGGAACGTCCGCCGACGGTGATCTTGAGGACCGGCTGGTCGTATTGACCGTCCTTGGCATCCGCCGCGGCCACCGGGGTCTTGTCGGCGGGGACGTCGCCTCCAACCGACTTGCGGGGCAGTCCGAGGGCCCGCGCGGTCTTCTGGGAGACGAGGATGACGTTGTCCCAGGTGACCTTGGTGATCGGATCCGGGAGTTCCTGAAGCCAAGCGTTGTTGTTGAACCGGCCGTCGTCCACCGAGGCGTCGCGGGTCAGCACGACCTCGTACTCGCCTGAAGGCGCCTTGTGGGCGGCGACGCCGTCAGTCACAGCAGCGGAGTTCAGCGAAGCGGCCACCGCCGCCGGGGCGCTTTCGGCCAGGAAGCCTTCATGCAGGAAGCGCTTCCATGCGTTGTCTTCGGCCGCACCGAGCGCCTTGAGGGTCTCGCGGACGATCTCCTGCGGGGCGGTCTTGGCTTCGCCGAGGATTCGGGCGAGGACCTCGAGTTCGCTGAGCCCACTGTAGAGCGGCTCCACCAGGGGTTGGACGGGCACCACGGTTCCGTCAGCGATGCGGGCATCACCCCAGGCCTCGAGGAAGTGGGTTCCAGCCAAATGCCACGTCGCGAGGGCAGCGGTCTCGTCCTCGTGGTATCCGAGGCGGACCACCGTCTTGGCCCTCTTGGCGGCGGCGGCGAAGTTCAGATCCGCCGGGGCGTTGTAGGCGGGATTGCCACCGAGGATGACCAAGGTGGAGACCGAACCGGAACCGAGGGCGGTCACGAGTTCGGCGATGCCGGAGGCCGCGGGCTCGATCGGCTGGACCAAGCGCACCGAAGTTCCAATGGAACCGAGTGCGGCATTGATCGAGGCGGCGAGCAGATGGACGGCAAGCGGTTGGGCGTAGCCGGCCACGACGAGCGCGGAAGAACCGGCTTCCTTGAGGTCCTTGGCGACCTCGGCGACCCAGGATCCGAAATTCGAAGGAGCCGCGGCGCCACCGGCGGCACCCAAGGCGGCGGCGATGCCCTTGGCAACGGCCAACACGTCGCTGGGCTTCACCCGGAGACGATGGTCGGCGTTGCCGCCGGTCAGGGTCATCAGCGACTCCACCGCATAGAGGCGGTTCATCGCGTCGTCGGCGCTCTTGCGTCCCTTGGCGAAGCCTTGGATGTGCCGATAGGCCTCGGCCTCGATGCCGAGGAAGTCGCAGTCGAGCGAGAGGATCCGGCGGGCCTTGGAAAACTCCGGAACGACATGGACCGGCGTTCCAAACGCCTGGGAATAGGCAGCATCGGCAACGGACAGGTCAACCGGCTCGTACACGTGCCAGGTGGCTTTCGGGTACTTCTCGGCGACGAGCGCCTGGAGGCGCGCACGGGAAGGCGAGGAGGAGCGTCCGGCAAGGAACGCGAGACCGGCCCCTTGGCCATCTGAAGCCGCCTTGGCGATCGCGGCCAGACCATCGCGGACGGCCTCGATCTTGGCGTCGTTGCCCGCCTGGGTGTGCCGGTGGGCCCGATCAGGATCGTAAAGGTCGAGCAGCGCGGCCTGGGCGAAGGCGTCGGTGCCACCGTTGCCGCCGGGGATGAGGGAATTGCCTTCGATCTTGGTCGGGCGGCCGTCGCTGGACTTCACCACCAGCGGGATGGCCGATCCGCGGATCGGGAGGGAGGTCGCGAAGTGCTGGGCGCGTCCGTGGACGTAGCCTTCAGGCTGCTTGGCGAACGGGGTGAGCTGTTCCTCGGGACGCCGGCAACCGGCGCCGACGCCGCCCAATCCGCCCAGCAGAAAGCTGGCGGACATAAGCTTCATCCAGTCGCGACGGGACTCGCCGTCCGGAGCGATGCTCGCGCCGGCTGGGAACTCGCGCTCCATCCATTCGCGGACCTCCGGGCGGTCGGCCAACTGGTCGAGGGACCGCCAGTACTTCGGGCCGGTTTCCGGCTCGTTGCAGATCGGGGGAATCGTCTTCATCAGCGATGGCAGGTGGAGCAGCTGATACCGGGCTGGACCTTCCAGTCATGGACGGCCTTCTTGCCGTCGAACTCGCCGCTCCAGTCGAGCTGGGTCACCAGTTCGTTGGGCCGGATGTGCTTCTCAGGTTGGCGATGGCATTCCAGGCAGAATCCCATCGAAAGCGGCTTGTCATGGTGCACCTCGTCCATCTTCTGGACCTCGCCATGGCACTTCACACAGGAAATGCCGCGGTTCACGTGCACCGAGTGGTTGAAATAGACGTAGTCCGGCGTCTTGTGGATCTGGACCCACGGGATGGGCTTGCCGGTGGCGTAGGACTCGCGGACCAACGACAGCTTCGGGGAATCCTTGGCCACCATGGAATGGCAGCGCATGCAGGTCTCCGAGGAGGGGATGTTGGAGAACCACGACTTGTCGACGTCGCTATGGCAATAGCGGCAATCGAGTCCCAGCTGGCCGGCATGGATGGCGTGGGAAAACGCCACCGGCTGCTTGGGCTGGTAACCCACCCGCGTGTACTTCGGGGTGAAATAGTACGTGATCCCGGCGAGGATCGTCGGGACCAGCACGGCGCCCGCGACCCCCACCATGGCGGGGAGCTTGTTCGTCCACTTCGGGAAAATGTCCGACATCAGTCCGCTTTCTCGAGCCCAGACAGGAAGGCGATCCTATCGCCCTCCACACTTCCCGGCTCTGGATTAGATTTCCTGTTCACTGCTAAATTCGTCGCAACCAACCTCTCCGCGCAAGCGCCTAGGCGCCGGCCGGCTATTGAATTCCGAGCCCTGATAGGTCGGATCAGCATTCTGCTCCGCGCAGGACCCGGGAACTCATCGGTCGCAACCGATCCAGGATTGAATCATTCCATTCTCCTCCGGTGCAAGCCCCCGCTAAGGAAGCGCAACCGGGCATCAATCCGGCGAATGCGACGAGTTAGACGGATGCGTGGACGCCTTCAGGCGTCCCGCGGTCCAGGATCGAGGCCATGGCGTGGCCCATGGCGGACAGGGAATAGGGCTTGTGAAGCAGGCCCGCGAATCCGGCTTCCCGGGCCCCGAGGTCGGTGAGATTTCCGCTGTAGCCGCTGCTCAAGAGAACGGGTAGCCCGGGATGGGTCTTCCGGATTTCGGCCAACAGGGCGATTCCGTTCATTCCAGGCATCGTGAGGTCGCTGACGACGGCATCGAACGGCGGTTCCGACTCCCGGATCAGCCCACCGACTTTGAGGGGATCCGTGCAACTGGTGGCCTGATAGCCGAGGCATTCCAAGAACCGCACCGCCACAAGGGCCACGGAAGGTTCGTCATCCACCACCAACACCCGCTCCCCAAGGCCGGTGATCGGATGGTCGGGCGCGGATTTCACGGACTCGGAATCCCGGCTGGCTGGCAGCAGGATGCGAAAGGTTGTTCCAACCCCAGGCTCGCTGGCGACCTCGATCCCACCCTGATGCTCCCGGACTGTTCCCTGAACCATGGCCAAGCCAAGCCCGGTTCCCTTCCCGGCGGGTTTCGTGGTGAAGAACGGTTCGAAGATCCGCTCCAACACCGGCGGTTCCATCCCGACGCCCATGTCCTCGATGCTCAACTGGACGTAGTTCCCAGGAGAGACCTTCCAGCCTGCGGCCGCCTCGGAATCGAGGGTTCGCGCCTTCAGGCCCACACGGAATTGTCCACCTTCGGCTTCCATGGCGTGCAGTGCGTTGGTGCAGAGATTCAGGATGATCTGATGGATCTGAGTCACGTCGGCCAAGACCGGTGGCAACGACGCCTCGTAGTCCGTTCTCACGACAACCCCTTGGGGCAAGGTCGGTCGGAGTAGATCCAACAGTTCTCCGATCGCCTTCGGAAGGTCGATGGGCACTCGGCGCCCCTCTTCCCTCCGAACGAAGGTCATCATCCGGGCGACCAGATCGCCGGCCCTTGAGGTGGGGGCCCGCACTGCGGCGAGGTGGGCCCGGGCCGGTGAGCCCTCGGGCAGCGATCGCTCGGCGATCTCGAGGTTGCCGAGGATCGCCGTGAGGAGGTTGTTGAAGTCATGGGCGATTCCGCCGGCGAGCGTTCCCAACGCCTCCAGCCGGCCGGCCTGACGCAACTGCGCCTCCAGCCGGCGGCGTTCCTCCTCGGCCTTCAACCGCTCCGAGAGGTCCGAGAAGAGCACCGCGATCGCCGAGCGTCCTTCAAAGGTCGTCCCCACCGCTCTCATCTCCACCGGGAAGACCCGGCCATCCAGGCGCTGAAGCCGCACCTCCATCGCTGGCATTCCGGCATCGTTGACCGTCCATTGGCGTAGGCGGTGCTCCATGGACGGGCGGTCGGACGGATGGACAAAGTCCAACGCCGGAGCACCCAGGAAAGACAGCGACTCGGGTACCACGGTCATCGAACCCGCAGCGGGATTGGAGTAGACCACGTTGCCGTTCTGGATGATGACAACCCCGATCGGCGCGCTTTCGATCAGCTGGCGATACTGCCGTTCGCTGAGTTCCAGTCGACGACGCGACTCCATCTGGAGCATTTCCGTGGAGACGGAATGGGCGAGCACCTGGATCACGGAGAGCAGATCTTCTCCGTTTGGACCCTCAAGCGTGGCGGCACTTGAGCAGGAGATGAGACCGATCACGCGGCTCTCGGGATCCCGCAAGGGGACTCCCACGAATGAAACGAACCCCTCCTCGAGCGAGAGGGTGTCCGTCGGAAATCTCTCCCGGAGTCCGGTGGGAATGAGCACGCCCCTTCCGTCGAGCACAACCTCCTCCGGGGTGCCGGCCACACTCCGTGAACCGAATGGGATGATTCGCCCGCGCAGCAAAACCCGGCTCGGGGTCATGGTATCCGCGGAAGCCGGGTCCCGGAGCAGGATGGCGACGTGCTCCACCGAGAATTCGCGGGCGAGGAACTCGACAACCGCGGTCAGGAAATCCTCGCCGGAACGGGCTGCTACCTTGCCGGCCAACTCGCGGAAGCGGTGCTCCTGACGCAGCCGGGCACGGACGTCGCGGTTGATCGCGAGCACCCGGATACCACCGTTGATTCGGATGCCCCGAGCCGTCACCTCCATCGGGATCCGCGAGCCGTCCCGGTGGAAGTGTTCGACCTGGAAGGTCAACCTTTCGCCCTTCGCAAGCCGGGCCAGACGCGCCGCGGAAAGCGCCGCAGCCTCGGGCGTGTCGAGCTGTTGGACACGCATGCCCACCAGTTCCTCGGCGCGGTAGCCGTGGAGTTCCGCACCGGCGGCGTTGACCGAGAGGATGACACCGCGACGGGGCTCCTCCGTGTCGATCAGGAAGACCGCATCGGGCATCTGCTCGACGAGCGTGCGGTAGATGGATTCGCTCTCGGACAGGCGCCGCACAGTCTCCCGTCGAATGTGGTTCGAACGGGCGAGCAGGGCCACCGCGACGGCCAGTCCGGCGATCAGTGCCGAGCCGGCCATCCATTGGGGTCCCAGCCCGCCGAACGTCTCCGACGGCCGAACCTCCAGCACGGTGTCTGCCGGCAGAAGGGATTCCGGGATGTTCCAACGCCTCAGTTCGAATGGGCGCGCACGGTGGACCATTGGGGTGCCAACCAGCTCCGGAGCCGCGTCGGGAGCCGCGATCCGCTTCAGGGCGAGAGTGGCCGCAAGCCGGCCCGACTCCCGTCCGCTGGTGATCCGTCCGCCGATCCCGAGATCCGCGAAGACCTCGTCGTGACCTGTGAAGACAGGGACCTTCACCGCGCGGCCCAGCTCGCGCACACGGGCAGGACTGAAGTCGAGGCCGTCCTCGTCCGCCGCGACGCCATCGATGTACACGGCTGCTCCACGTTCGAGCCTCGAGAGGCGGTCCACCAGCTCCGGGAAACGGAACTTCCGCACCGCGACCACCGACATGCCGGCGGCGTGGGTGGTGAGCAGGGTGAGGAAATCGTCGACCCCAATCTGGCTTCCGGCGTTCGGTGTGGGCTCGTTGTACACCACGAGCACCTGCTTGGCGTCGGGAAGCAGCCGGTGGATCAGGTCCAGGTTGCCCGGGAGATCGTAGTCCTCGAACACACCGCTCCATCCCGGGAGACTTCCAAGCTGCCCATGCTCGGCCCGGCTGATGCCCGAGAAGGTCCGCGGCGCCCCGGGCGCGATCCGGTCCGGATGGCGCAACACGAACTCCACCGCCCTGCGATCGGTCGCGATCAGCGCCCGGAACCGGCGGTCCCGATGCCGGATCTCCAACAGGCCCAGCAACGCGGCCTCCGCCCGTCGGACGTCGGTCCTCCTCGCATCGAGATGCTCGACATGCCAGCGGGCCGTCCCGTTCGTCGCCCCAAGGCCCTCTTCGATGCCGGCGGCCTGTGCTGCGGTCCATGGATAGCCGGGGTGGTTGGAATGCAGGACGAGGACCTCCGGGACCTCGGCCGCCAGCAACGTCGCCGCCAGCAGGAACGCGGGGATGCCCGTCCCGCCGGCAAGACGAGGCAACGTCCAGCGGCGGCGAGGAGCGACGGGGGGCATCGGGCCTAGGTTTGCGGCATTTGGAGCCATGGCAAGCCCCGGCCGATTCAGGATGCGGGCCTGGAGCGTCTGCAACTCCCGGCTTGCCTCCTTCCTCTTCGCCTGCATTGTCAATTCTCGAAACACTTCGATCCCATGAAAGCCATCCTCCCCATCCTCACGGTCCTCCTCACCGCCACCACCGCCGCCTTCGCCGCGGACACCGAGATCACGCTCACCGGCGAGGGCAAGTGCATGAAGTGCGCCCTCAAGAAGGCCGACAAGTGCCAGAACGTCCTCGAGGTGAAGAAGGACGACAAGATCACCCTGTACAAGCTCGTCGGGGACGTCTCGACCAAGTTCCACGGCGAACTCTGCGGTGAGAACAAGAAGATCACCGTGACCGGCAAGGTGGAGAAGAAGGGCGAGACCCCGGAATTCGCCGTCAGCAAGATCGAACTGGCGAAGTGACCCCCTGCCGGCTTCCCGCCGATCCGACGCCGCCTTGGGCCCAACGGGACCGGGCGGCTTTTCGTTTCACCACGCAGGAAGCCTCGGAAACCAATCGGGAAGGAACGGAAGTGAACGTGGGGAGTTGGTTGGCCGACATGGATTCGAACCATGACTAAGGGCTCCAAAGACCCCTGTGCTGCCATTACACCATCGGCCAAGGACCCGGAAACGCTACGGATCGGACCGTGCATCGGGAAGTGATTTCTCCCGACGCACGGGTCGGACAGGCTGACCGGAGACAGCAGGTTTCATGAAGCCATCGCACCCGCTCACGCACGACGAACAGGACCGGTTGGCCGGCGCCGCCGCCGCCGCCGCGCTCAACGCCTACGCACCCTACTCGCAATTCCGGGTGGGGGCGGCGGTGCTCGATTCGGACGGACGCCTGCACACCGGCTGCAACGTCGAGAACGCCAGCTATGGCCTCTGCCTCTGCGCGGAACGGAATGCGCTTTCGACGGCCCTCGGGACCGGAGCCCGCCGGTTCCGCGGGATCGGAGTCGCCTGCATCGACGCCGCCCCCGGTCTGGGTTTGGAAGGCCGGACACCCTGCGGCGCCTGTCGCCAGTGGATGGTGGAACTCGCCCCGGACGCCGAGGTGGTCATCGCCGGGGGAGACGGTCGGCAGCCGATGGCAGTCTGGCCGGTCTCGGCTCTGCTGCCGGACGCCTTCCGTCTGACCTGAGGCCTTCGTGGCTTCCGGTTGGGATCAACCCTTCGCGCCGTCCCGGATCTTCCTCAGCGCCAGGAGGGCTGCGTGGCTTTCCGCCGCCTTCTTGCTCCGTCCTTCGCCCCGGGCCAGTTCCACCTGGTTGTGGTAGACCGCACATCGGAAGATGCGGTTGTGGTCCGGACCTTCCGCCGAGAGGAGTTCGTACTGTGGCGCCTCCGGGGATTTGGCCTGCAGCAACTCCTGCAACTCCCCCTTGGGGTTGTCCAGGCTGGGGGGCTCGATCAGGTCGGCACCACTTTCCCGGAAGAGCCGCAACACCAGATCCCGGGCGACCTCGAATCCGCCGTCCAGATGCACCGCCCCGACCACGGCCTCGAAGGCGTCGGCCAAGGTCGAACTCCGCGTACGGCCCCCGGAGGAATCCTCACCCCGGCTCAACAGCACCCGACGCCCCAGCTCCAGCCGTCGCGCCTGGCCCGCGAGGGAGGTGCGGTTGACCAGTTGGGCCCGCGCCTGGGTCAGCGGACCTTCACCCAGCGTGGGGAACCTGGCGTACAGTTCGCCGGTGACCACCAGCTGGATGACCGCGTCGCCGAGGAATTCCAGCCGCTGGTTGTGGTTCTGGAGCCCGGTGCCCTCCTGGGCGAGCGAGGGATGGGTCAGCGCCAGGGTGAGGAGCGCCGGATCGCGGAAGGTGTAGCCGATGACGGCTTCGAGTTCGGATTGGGGTGACGCCATGGAATCGTCAGATCCCTTGCGGAAGGCCGCACATCGGCGGCCCTCGGCGAAGGACCCGTCTCGGGTTCATTCAGACAGGAGCCAGTGTCGGTATCTCGCTGGGAGGGTTGAAGGG